>JAUSPV010000147.1 GCA_030652755.1 Caulobacter sp.
CTCCCCCGCGACGGGGACTTGCTCAGTATGGGGGCGGCCCGGGGGGTGGGGGATAGAATGAAGTTATCCCCCTATCTCCGTCTCCCCGGCGCAGGCCGGGGTCCATATGGGACAGGGGCTGGAGCGGCTTCGTGGATCCCGGCCTGCGCCGGGAAGACGGGGGATAGAGCCGGACGCGGCAGCCAGTCGCCGACCGGCCGCGCATCCCGCTCCACCGCTCTCCGAGCGGTCCCCCTCTCCCAACAGGGAGAGGATAGTTCAGAGCGGGATGTTGTCGTGCTTCTTCCAGGGATTGGCGAGCTGCTTGCCGCGCAGGCTCTTCAGGGCCCGGGCGATGCGGCGACGCGTGCCGTGGGGCTTGATGACGTCGTCGATGTAGCCGCGGCTGGCGGCAACGAAGGGGTTGGCGAAGCGGTCCTTGTACTCCGCTTCCCGCTCGGCCAGCTTTTCGGGGTCGTTCATCTCGGCGCGGAAGATGATCTCCACCGCCCCCTTGGCGCCCATGACCGCGATCTCGGCGGTCGGCCAGGCGTAGTTGACGTCGCCGCGCAGGTGCTTGGAGCTCATCACGTCATAGGCGCCGCCGTAGGCCTTGCGGGTGATGACGGTGACCTTGGGCACGGTGGCCTCGGCGTAGGCGAACAGCAGCTTGGCGCCGTGCTTGATCAGGCCGCCGTACTCCTGCTTGGTCCCCGGCATGAAGCCCGGGACGTCGACCAGGGTGATGATCGGGATGTTGAAGGCGTCGCAGAAGCGCACGAAACGGGCGGCCTTGCGGCTGGAGTCGATGTCGAGCACCCCGGCCAGCACCTGCGGCTGGTTGGCGACGATGCCGACGCTCTCGCCATCGATCCGGGCGAAGCCGCAGATGATGTTCTTGGCCCACTCGCTTGAAATTTCGAAGAAATCGGCCTCGTCCACGACCTTAAGGATCAACTCCTTCATGTCGTAGGGCTTGTTCGGATTGGCCGGGATCAGGGTATCCAGGCTCATCTCGTCGCGCATGGCGTCGTCGAAAGTCTCTCGGATCGGCGCCTTGTCGCGGTTCGAGGACGGCAGGAAGTCGACCAGGCGGCGAACCTGGGTCAGGGCCTCCAGATCGTTCTCGAACGCACCTTCGGCGACGCCCGACTTGGCCGCGTGGACCCGGGCGCCGCCCAGCTCCTCGGCGGTGACGATCTCGTTGGTCACCGTCTTCACGACGTCCGGACCGGTGACGAACATGTAGCTCGTGTCCTTCACCATGAAGATGAAGTCGGTCATGGCCGGGGAATAGACGTCGCCGCCGGCGCAGGGGCCCATGATGACGCTGATCTGCGGCACCACGCCCGAGGACAGCACGTTCTCCATGAAGATGTCGGCGTAGCCGGCGAGGCTGTCGACCCCTTCCTGGATCCGGGCGCCGCCGGCGTCGAACAGGCCGATGATCGGCGCGCCGACCCGGGCGGCCGCGCGCTGCACCTTGACGATCTTCTGGGCGTGGGCGCCGCTCAGCGAGCCGCCGAACACCGTGAAATCCTTGGAGAAGACGTAGACGACCTTGCCGTTGATCGTGCCCCAGCCGGTGACGACGCCATCGCCGGGAATGCGCTGGTCCTGCATGCCGAAGTCGTGGCTGCGGTGCTCGACAAACATGTCGTACTCCTCGAAGGAGCCTTCATCGAGCAGCAGGTCGATGCGCTCGCGCGCCGTCAGCTTGCCCTTGGCATGCTGGCTGGCGACCCGCTTCTCGCCGCCGCCGGCCCGCGCCTGATCGCGCCGCTTCTCAAGCTCTTCCAGGATGTGCTTCACGCCGTCGTCCCCCTTACAAGGTCTGGCACGGGTTAAAGCCGTGACGGGGGCATGACAACCCGTTGATTTGGCTGACGCAGCGGGAGGTCGCGGCGCGGCCCCGCGTCAGCCCAGCGCCCGGAACCAGCGCTCCAGCAGCAGCGCCTCCTGGAGGCGCGCGGCGGTGCGGTCGGCGGCCTCGTAATCGACGCCCCAGCGCTCCTCCTGCCAGGCCTCGTCCAGCCGGGCGATATCGTGGGCGCCCTGCCCGTCCAGCCGGCCGCGCTGCAGCGCCAGCGCCAGCACGGCCGAGCCCAGCAGACTCGCGGCGTGGGCGAGAGCCGTCAGGCCGAAGTCGTCCAGCGCCAGCGCCAAAGCGCGAATCCGGGCCAGAGACCCTTCCGGCTGCGCCCGGTGGATGACGCCGCCCACCGCCGTCAGCCGCAGGCCCAGATCCTCGGCGGCCCAGTCCAGCATCGGGTCCCAGGCCAGACTCTGGGCCTCGACCAGACTGGCCGGCGACTCGGCGCGATAGCAGAGCAGGTCCGACCCGGCGTAGCGCGTGATCTCGTCGGCCACATCCGCCCGCACGCCGCCGACCCGGTCGATGGCCGTGGCGGCCAGCCGCTGGGCCGGCATGCGCAGGGTGTCGATTTCCTCCGCCTGGGCGTCCCAGTCCGCGGCGACCAGCGCGGCCAGCGCCGGGGTCGGCAGCACGACCTTGCGGCCCGACGGCGTTTTCGGCGCGCGGCCGTCGAGCAGCACGACATGGCCGCCCTCGATCTCGCCGACGGTCACAGCCTTGTAGAACCGCCTCGGCTTCTGAACGCCGTCGCCCTTGCCGGTCACTGGACTATCCTTCGTTGCACGCGGCGCGACGGACACGCCGACGCACGGCGTTGAAGTGACCGAACCGCCCCGCAGTTTCAAGGACGCGCCGTTACAAGGACGCGGTGAAGGCTTCAGGCTGCGGGGACACGTACCGAAGAGGCGCCTATCCCCGGCCCTACCGCCGGCTTGAGCGGCCGCCCTTCTTCGCGAAGGGATCCGGGTCGGCCTCGTGGGGGTCGAAGCCAAAGCGCTGGAAGCCTTCCTTCATCTCGGGGCTGAGCGGCGCCTCGACGGCGATCAGGCCGGCCGAGGGGTGGGGAATCACCAGCCGACGGGCGTGGAGCTGCAGCTGCAGGCCCTGCGACAGGGCGGCGCTCTTGTCGTCGCCGTACTTGGGGTCGCCCAGGATCGGGTGACCGATGGCCAGCATATGGGCGCGCAGCTGGTGGGTGCGGCCGGTGTGCGGGCGCAGGGCCATCCAGCTGACCCGCGGTCCGGCGCGGCTGATGGTGACGAACTCGGTCTCGGCGACCTCGCCCTTGGGATCCTTGGCGTCGGTGGGCACGATCATCTCGCGATCGTTGATGCCCTTCTTGGCCAGCGGGATGTCGATGATCCCCTCGGTCGGGTGCGGCGTGCCGACGACCAGCGCCCAGTAGGTCTTCTGCGCCTTGCGGCGGGCGAAGGCGCCCGACAGCTTCGCGGCGGCGGCCGGCGTCTTGCCCAGCACCAGCACGCCGGAGGTGTCGCGGTCGAGGCGGTGGACCAGCCGGGGGCGCTGCAGCCCCTCGCCCCAGGCCGACAGCAGCTTGTCGACATGGTGGGTGGTCTTGGTCCCGCCCTGCACGGCCAGGCCCGCCGGCTTGTTGAGGATCAGGACGTCCTCGTCCTCGTAGAGCACGAGCGACTTGGCGAAGGCCACGTCGCGGGGCGACAGCGCCTTCTTCGTATCGCCGCCGGGGGTGGGCCCGTCGGGCAGCGGCGGCACGCGCACCTGCTGGCCGGCCTGCAGTCGGCTGTCGGCCTTGGCGCGGGCGCCGTCGACGCGGATCTGGCCGCTGCGCGCCAGCTTCTGGATCTGGATCTGGGTCAGGTGCGGCCAGCGCCGGCGGAACCAGCGGTCCAGCCGCACGCCGTCCTCGCCCGCCTCGCCAGGATCCACGAACAGGGTTTTGACTTCGCGCGCGCTCATGCGGCCACCAGCTTTCGCACCAGCATCATGCCGGCGAACAGCGCCGCCACCGAGGCGACGACCGAGAGGGTTGAATAGGTGAAGGCCGACGCCCACTCCCGGCGTTCCATCATCAGGGCGACCTCCAGCGAGAAGGCCGAGAAGGTCGTGAAGCCGCCAAGCACGCCGACGCCGAGCAGCAGCCGCCAGCGCTCCTGGTCCGCGCCGCCCCGCAGCGCCAGCGTGGCGATCAGCGCGCCCATCGCCAGGCCTCCGACGAGGTTGACGGCAAGGGTGCCATACGGCCAGTGCGGCCCCAGGAGGCGCAAGGTCTGTGTTCCGGTCAGGTAGCGGGCGACGGCGCCGACCGCTCCGCCGGCGGCCACGAGAAGCAGTTTTTCCATGCGCCCTTATGCGACGATGCGAGGGTTCGCGCAAAGCGCCCCCTAAACACGACGTTAAGTAGAGCAGCCCATTATGGGGAGCCTCACCCATTGGCTTGCCCATGAGCACTTCCGCCAGTTCGCCTGATCGTCTCAACGCCGCCGATATCGCCGCCGTGCTGGATCGGTTCGGCGGTCAGGATCTGCTGGCGCGGGGGGCGGTGAACATCCTCAGCCTGGCGGCGATCCGCGAGCGCGCCAGCGAGCGCTGGCCCCGGCGGCGACCGGACGTCTGGGCCTACACCGAACGCAAGCTGGCCGAGCACCTGACCTTCCAGGACCTGTCCCAGCGGGTCGGCGAAACCGACTATCTGATCGCCATGACCAGCGAGGACGGCATGGCCGCCCAGGCGATGACCCTGAAGGTGCTGGAGGAGGTGCTGCTGCACTTCCTGGGCGCGGCGGAACAGGGCGATCTGCGCGTGCGCGCCGTCACCGGCCTGAACGGCAACGAGGTGTCCTGCGCGCCGCTCGATCCCCGCGCCATCCTGAAGGCGCGCAAGACGGCGCCTGTCCCGGCGAAGGCGCCGGAGCCGGCCCCCGACATCGATCCGGCCGAAGAGAAACGCCGCAATCCCCACATGTTCGCGACGGGGTCGGGATTGACGCTGCGGATCGATTTCGCGGTCGAGCCGGTGATCAGCCTGCGCCATGGCGTGGCGGCGGCCCTGCGCATCGAGCCGACGGTCACCGAGACGGTCAGCGGCCGGGTGATCCCGACCCGGGCCTTCGTCAAACTGTCGGACGGCGACCTGGCGACCATCGATATGGCCACCCTCCACTACGCCGGTCTCTATCTGCCGCGCGTCGACGCGCCGGCGGCCAGACCGCTGATCGTGCCGGTGTCGTTCCGGACCATGGCCGCCAACAAGGGCCGGCAGGCGCTGATCGCCGCCGCCGGCGAGGCCCAGGGTCGGATGAAGCGCGGCCTGCTGATCGAGCTGGTCGATGTCGACCGCGGCACGCCTCCGGGACGGCTGATCGAGGTCTGCGGCCTGCTGCGCACCCTGTGCCGGGGCGTCTTCGCCCGCGTGCAGTCGAGCCGCGACGAGATGGCGCTGTTCAAGGAGGCCCGGCTGGCCGGCGTGACGCTGGACGCGGCGGAGTTCGCCGGCGACGACGCTCGACTTGCGGCCGCCATGCTGGACCTGGGCAAGCAGGCCAAGGGCCAGACGCCCTTGATCGCCGTGCAGGGCCTGGCGTCACAGGTGATGTTCGCGGTGGCCGAGACGGCCGGCCTGACCCATGCGTCGCTGCGGACCGCGCCGGCGACATTGGCGACGGCGGCGGCTTAAGCCTGGTCGGGCGGCGCTACCGCCCCTCGCCGCGGCCGATGACCCGGACGATGTCGCGGGCGTCGTAGACGTCGCGATCCTTCGGCACGGCGCCCTTGCCGGCCATGACTTCCAGCGTGTGCGAATAGGCGGGGCCGCCGGACAGGTCGAAGCTCGTCCCGACCCCGACGCTGACGCCGCTGCGCCGGCCCCAGCCGCCGCCGGAGCCGACTCCCACGCTCATGCGCGGCCGTCCGCCGGCGCCGGCCCCGATCGTGCGGTCCTGACGGTCGACCACCCGGAACCAGTCGTAGCCGTCGCGCAGCGCCACCTCGGCCGCCCGCAACAACGCATAGTCCGCCACCTGGCTCATCGGCGCCCCGCCGCCGCCGGTGTAGGAGACCCGGTAGCGACCGGTCTCGATCCGGTAGTCGGTGAAGCCGACGCTGGCCGGCGCGCCGGTCGACGGCGCGTAGACGGTGGGCGTGGCGCAGGCCGCGACGCTGAGACTGGCCGCGACGATGATCAGGACACGCTTCATGGGTTCGATCCTCCGACCTGATTAAGCTGCGCCGGGGCCGGGAGTTCCCGCAAGACCCAGGGCGTGGGCCAGCGTCGCCATGTCGTCGGGCATCGGCGCCTCGACCGTGGCGGTCTGGCCGTCCGGGTGCGGGTAGCTGAGCTTCACCGCGTGCAGCATCAGGCGCGGGACCGGATGGCCGCCGACCGTCAGGGCCCCGCCGTAGCGCACGTCGCCGACGATGGGTCGGCCCAGGCTCGCCATGTGCACGCGCAGCTGATGCATGCGGCCGGTCTCCGGCGACAGCTCCATCAGCGCCGCCTCCGGCGTGGCGGCCAGGGTGCGGTAGCGGGTCTTCGCCGTCTCGGCGTCGGGGTGCTCCGGCTCGGTGACGCGCATATAGGCCTCGCGGCCGATGCTCTCGCGGCGCAGGGCGGCCTCGATGACGCCCCCCTTCGGCGACGGCGCGCCGGGGGCGACGATGGCCAGGTAGGTTTTCCGAAAGCGCTTGGCGATCATGGCCTTGCCGAGAAAACTTGCGGCGGGCTTGGTGCGGGCGGTGAGGATCACGCCGGAGGTGTCGCGGTCCAGCCGGTGCACCAGCCGGGGCCGGTTGCCCCCCGCCGTGGCGAAGGCCCAGAGCAGCTCGTCCAGCGTATTGGCGTTGATCCGCCCGCCCTGGCTGGAGAGGCCCGGCGGCTTGTTCAACGCGATGACATGCGGGTCCTGATGGATCACCAGCCCGCGCGTGAAGGCGATCTCCTCGGGCGTGAGGGTGATCGGCGTCTCGTGGGCTTTGACCTTGCGCGGGGGACGGGGGCTCATGCCTCCCTCCCCTTTATGGGGAGGGACAGGTCCGCGCAGCGGACCAGGGTGGGGCAAGAGATGGCCGCCTTCGACGCCCGGTGAGGATCGCTTGTTGCCCCACCCGTCTCGTCTCGCTGCGCTCGCCGATCCACCCTCCCCATGAAGGGGAGGGAGACAGAAAACGCGCTCATCCACCCCTCCCCTTCCGCATCGCGGCCCAGCGGTCCAGCCGCTCCTTCACCTTCGCCTCGTGCCCCTCGCCCCTGGGCTTGTAGAAGGCGCGGCGCTCCATGCCGTCCGGGAAGTAGTTCTGGCCCGAAAAGCCTTCCTCGGTGTCGGGGTCATAGGCGTAGTTCTTGCCGTAGCCGAGGTCCTTCATCAGCCGGGTCGGGGCGTTGAGGATGTGGGCGGGCGGGGTCAGGGAGCCGGTCTCCTTCGCCGCCTTCCGCGCCGCGCCGAAGGCCTTGTAGACGGCGTTGGACTTGGGCGCGCAGGCCATGTGGACACAGGCCTGGGCGAGGGCCAGCTCGCCTTCCGGGCTGCCCATGAAGTCGTAGGCGTCCCTGGCCGCGTTGCAGAGCAGCAGGCTCATGGGGTCGGCCGCGCCGATGTCCTCGCTGGCCATCCGGGTCAGGCGGCGGGCGATGAACAGCGGATCCTCGCCGCCCTCCAGCATCCGGGCCAGCCAGTAGAGGGCCGCGTCCGGGTCGCTGCCGCGCACCGACTTATGCAGCGCGCTGATGAGGTTGTAGTGCTCCTCGCGGTCCTTGTCGTAGGCCGGGCTGCGCTTCTGAAGCACCTGGCCCAGCTCGGCCGGGGTCAGGGGTTTGGGCGACCCGATGGCCAGCAGGGTCTCGGCCAGGGTCAGCAGGTAGCGGCCGTCGCCGTCGGCCATGGCGATCATCGCCTCGCGGGCGGCGGGGTCCAGCGGCAGGGCCCGGCCCTCCTCCGCCTCGGCCCGGACCAGCAGGCTCTCCAGCGCCGCCTCGTCCAGCCGGCGCAGCACATAGACCTGTGACCGTGACAGCAGGGCGCCGTTCAGCTCGAAACTGGGGTTCTCTGTCGTGGCGCCTACGAGAGTGACGACGCCCTCCTCGACGAACGGCAGGAAGCCGTCCTGCTGGGCGCGGTTGAAGCGGTGGATCTCGTCGACGAACAACAGGGTCGACTGGCCGGCGGCGCGGCGCATCTTCGCCTGCTCGAAGGCCTTCTTCAGGTCGGCGACGCCGGAGAAGACGGCGCTGATCTGCTGGTACTCATAGCCCGCCGCCTTGGCCAGCAGACGGGCGATGGTGGTCTTGCCGGTGCCGGGTGGACCCCAGAGGATCATCGAGCCGAGCCGGCCGCCCACGATCATCCGGCGAATGGGACCGGCCTCGCCCAGCAGATGCTCCTGCCCGACCACCTCGTCGATGGTGCGCGGCCGCAACCGCTCGGCCAGGGGCGCGGGAGCATGGGGCGTCAGGCCGGCGGCTTCAAACAGATCGCTCATCGTGGGCGGGTGTAGCACGGGAGCCGACCTTGGGGACTGCTTCCGGCATCGCCGGTAGCTGTCCCCGACGGGCCGCGCAGGATCGGGGACAGCTACCGATGTCCCAAGCGGGACACCGGAAGCAGTCCCCCCTAACCCCGGAACGACGCCGTGATGCGGCGGCCGCCGCGCTCGATGGTCACCTGCCAGACCCTCACCTTGGCGGTCAGGGCGGTGGCCAGCTCTCCGGTGGTGCGGATGTCGCGGCCGTTGACGGCGCGGACGATGTCGCCCGGCTGCAGGCCGACGCCGCGCGCCGGGCCGGTGGTCACCTTCAGCACCACGACGCCGCGCCCGGCGAAGGGATCGACGCCGATCTCGTCGGCCACGGCCGGGGAGAGGTTGGCGACCGTCGCGCCGGAGAAGGGATTGGCCCCCTCGATGACGCGCTCCTCACGGGCCGGACTGGAGGGCGCCGACTCGGCCTTGGCGTTCAGCGACATCTCCCGGCTGTCGCGCAGAACCGTCAACGGCACCGTCTCGCCGACTCGGCGGGCGCCGAACAGGTAGATGGCCGCGCCCTCGTCGGTCACCGGCTGGCCGGCGATGCTGAGCAGGACATCGCCTTCGCGGACGCCGGCGCGCGCCGCGGCGCTGCCCGGCCAGACGTCGGTGACGGCCGCGCCGCGCGGAACGCTCATGCCGAGGCTGCGGGCGACGTCGCCGGTGACGGTCATGGCCTTGACGCCCAGCCAGGGCCGAACGACCGCCTGGCTGCCGCCCATGGCCGCGCCGACCACCTGACGGGCCATGGCGGCCGGAATGGCGAAGCCGACGCCCGAGGATTGTCCCGAGCGCGACAGGATGGCCGTGTTCACCCCGACCAGGTCGCCGTCCATGTCGACCAGCGGGCCGCCGGAGTTGCCCGGGTTGATGGCCGCGTCGGTCTGGATGAAGAAGCCGTGGTCGGTGATGCCGGTGTTGGACCGGGCGGTGGCCGAGACGATGCCGTTGGTCACCGTCTGGCCGACGCCGAACGGGTTGCCGATGGCCAGCACCAGGTCGCCGACCTCCAGCGCCTCCTGGTCGTCGATGGCGATGACCGGCAGCTTCTCGCTTCCGACGTCGATCTTCAGGACCGCCAGGTCGGACTTGGGATCGGCCAGCAGCACCTTCGCCGGGAACTCGCGCTTGTCGGCGAGCTGGACGATCACCTCGTCGGCGCCCTCGATGTTGTGGTTGTTGGTCAGGATGACGCCGTCCTCGCGGACGATGGCCCCGCTGCCCAGCGACTGGGCGATGCGCTCGCGGGGCACGCCGCCGCCGATGAACAGGTCCCAGAAGGGATCGACCCGCTGGCGAACCACGCGCTTGCTGCTGACATTGACCACGGCCGGGGCGGCCCGCTTCACCACGGGGGCGAAGGAGGTCTTCATGGCCGCGGCGCTGACCGGCGGAGCCCTGGTCGGCTGCGGCATGGGCGGCTGCTGGGCCTGCGACTGCGAGGCCGGGTCGGAACAGGCGGCCAGCAAGGCCAGGACAGGTACAATCAGTTTCGCGGCGTGCATGGAGTCTTTCAGGTCAAGGTTGCCCCTGCCCTGAATCCAGCGGCAAACTCGGGCTTAATCAAGGCCTGACAATGATCTCAGGCCGTGACCGGCTCCGGCGGAGCGGGCCGGGCGACCTTCAAGGCGATCAGCAGCGCGAGAGTCAGGAAGGCGGCGGCCAGATAGACCGCCAGCCCCGGGATGTTCAGCGTGGCGTCGTTGCGGACCGACCAGGCGAAGGTCAGGCCGAAGATCGACGGGCCGATGATGGCGGCGATCCCCTGCAGGCTCTGCATCGCGCCCTGGAGCTGGCCCTGCTCGTTAGGCGGCGTGCGGCGGCTCATCAGGCCCATCAGACCGGGCATCAGCAGGCCCATGAGCGCGAACACCGGCATGGTCGCCAGGTAGAACCAGCCGTTGGGCGCGTAGCCGTACATGGCGAAGCCCAGCGCGCCGAAGAAGGCCCCGGCCAGCACCGCGCCGCGCTCGCCGATGCGCTTGACGATCGGGCCGACGAGAAAGACCTGGACGACGATGCCCAGGATGCCCGAGCCGCTCATCGCGAAGCCGATGGTCCGCACGTCCCAGCCGTAGCGGTGGCCCATGTAGAACACGAAGATGGCCGGCAGCACGATGTGGGCCATGTGGAACAGGAAGCCGACGCTGGCCAGACCCAGCAGGCCGGCGTGCGAGCGCAGCGTGCGCAGGGCCCCGACCGGGTTAGCCTTTGTCCAGGTGAAGCGCGGGGCTCGACGCTCGACCGGCAGCGACTCGGGCAGAACGAAGTAGCCGTAGACGAAGTTGATCAGGCACAGGCCCGCGGCGGCGAAGAACGGCAGGTGCAGGTCGTCCTTGCCCAGGAAACCGCCCAGCACCGGACCGATCAGGAAGCCGAAGCTGAAGGCCGAGCCCATCAGGCCGAAGAATTTCGCGCGGTCCTCCGGCGCCGTGACGTCGGCGACATAGGCGTTGGCCGTGGAGAAGCTGGAGGCGGTGATGCCGCTGACGATCCGGCCGATCAGCAGCCACCACATGTTCGGGGCGAAGGCCATGACGATGAAGTCGATGCCCAGACCGAAGATCGAGATCAGGAGGACCGGACGGCGGCCGAACCGGTCCGACAGCATGCCCAGGATCGGCCCGAAGACGAACTGCATCAGGCCCCAGCTGGTGGCCAGAACGACGTTCCATTCGGACGCGAAGGCGGTGTCGCCGCCGGCCAGCTGCTCGACCAGCTTGGGCAGGACCGGGATCATGATCCCGAACGACAGGCTGTTGATCAGCGCCGAGGCGAAGATGAAGCTGAACGCCGCGCGGCGCACGCCCGCGGCGGCGGGCGGCTGTTGATCGTCCGTCATGCGCCCTCCCCGGCGACCAGTGTCTTCGGCGCGACTCCGCGCCAGGCCAGCTTGACGAGATCGGCCAGCACGGCGCCGTCCATGCGCCCGATATCGAGTTGCGTCCAGCCGCCCCGGTCCCAGTTTCCGAGCGACACGACGGCGTCGGGATCTGTCTCCCGGAGCGCCTCCTTGACGAGCACGGGCAGCCGCAGAACGACCAGCTCTCGCCCCTCCGTTACCGGCGGCAGGGTGACGAAGATCTTCCCCCGCACCCGGAACGAGGGCCGATCGAAGTGCGGATGTTCCCGCGCCTCGGGCAGAGACAGGGCGAGGGCGCGGATGTCGTCGTGGGTCATTGAGATCTCAATTCTCGCTCTGGCCCCACTGTCATCCCGGCCGCAGCGAAGCGGAGAGCCGGGACCCAGGAGTCTGCGCACGGCAGCGACTGGGTCCCGGATCGACCTGCGGCCGTCCGGGATGACAGTGATTGGGAGATGCCTGAGATCGGGGGGCTCATCCCACATGCTCCGCCAGCCGTTCCAGCAGAACGCGCCACCATTCGCCGTGCCTCGCCTGGAACACCGTCAGCGGGAAGCCGTGGCGGGCGACGTGGGCCTGGGGCACGCTGTCCCAGCCGGTGTGGGTGACCGTCACCCGCGTCTCGCCCTCGCCCACCGCCTCGAACGTCACCTCGACCTGCGTGGCCATGTCCGGCGTGAAGGTCGCCTGTCGCCAGCCGACCACCAGTCGCGCGCCCGGCTCCCAGACGGTGACCTTGCCGATCTCGAACACCTTGCCGCCCTCGCGGGTCTCGATCAGGCGGTCCCGCCCCTCGAACGACAGCACCCCCGGCGCGCGGGGCGTGAAGGCGAACAGGGCGTTGGGCGTCCACCAGGCGCCGATCTCGGCCGTGAAGGCCTCGAAGGCGCGGGCAGGCGTGGCGTTGACCCGCAGGGCGACGACGACGCGACTGGCCATGTCAGCCGCGCTCCACGTGTGTCTTGAAGGCCAGCAGCTGGGCTGACCACATCCGTTCGGTTTCCTCCAGCCAGCGCAGCAGGTGGACCATGGGTTCGGGCCTCAGCTGATAGACGCGCACGCGGGCGTCGAAGTCCGGGCTGGTTTCCTCGACAAGGCCGCAGCGGCGCAGGGTGCGCAGGTGGCGGCTCATGGCCGGGGGGGTCAGGCCGGCCTCCTCGGCCAGTTCGCCGGCGCGGCGCGGCCGCTCGCGCAGCAGTTCGACCACCCGCCGCCGATGCGGGTCGGCCAGGGCGGCCAGGGTCTGGTCCAGCCGCGCGGCGGCGGCGCTCATTCCTTGTAGACCGTGGTTTTCAGGCCCATGTCGGCGGCGTCCCACTGGTCCGGCGACATCACCTGCACCGTCTGGCTGACCGTCCAGATGTGGCCTTCCGGGTCTTTGCAGCGGTAGGTGCGGTCGCCGTAGAACTGGGTCTGCGGGTCGGCGATGATCGTCATTCCGGCCGCGCGGGCGCGCGCGCAGTGGGCGTCGACCGTCCCCTGCCCTTCCGGGATCTGGATGTGAACGGTCTGGGTCATCAGGCCGTTGATCGAGGCCGGGCTGCGGTGCTCGTCGGTCCATTCGTTGCCGACCATGACCACCCCGCCCTCCCAGCTCATCTGCGAGTGGGCGAGATTGCCGTCGGCGTCCTCGATCAGCAGCGTCACCTCGAAGCCGAAGGCCGCCCCAAGGAAGACCAGCGCCGCCTTGGGATCCCTGTAGACGAGCGCCGAGGACAGGGCGGGGTGCGTAGCCATCGAAGACCTCTTGCTGCCGTTTGAGATAATATTTAATCCATATGGCAACTACTTCGTCAAGCCTGCCTGTCTGCATGCGGCAGCCCCCGGCACGGCCTCAGCGCAGCGCGGCGGCGGTGTCGGCGGGATCGCCGTCGTTGGGGGCCGGCGTCAGGTCCAGCAGCCTGGCCAGCAGCGGATAGACCGAGACGTTGTCGAACGGGGCCAGCACCACGCCGGGGCGGAAGGCGGGGCCGTGGGCGATGAAGATCGCCTGCATCATCGGATCCTCCGGATCATAGCCATGCGCGCCGCCGGGCCGGGTCATCGGTCGCTGGCTCTGCCGCTCCCGGGTGGTCAGCGTCCAGCCCGTGTCGGCCAGGCACATCACCGGCGGGATGCGCGGGTGGGACCCGTACTTCAGCCGCGCCGGCATCTCGCCCTTGCGCCAGCATTCGTAGTGGTCGTGGCGGCCGACCAGCAGCCGCTCGGCCCCGGCGTCGGCCGGGATCAGGCCCGCCATCGATCCCATGGTGATCCAGCGGAAGGCGTCGGCGGGATACTGCTCGTCCAGCACGATCAGCCGGTCGGGCGAGATCGGCGCCATGCCGTGGTCGGAGACAATGACGATGTTGACCTGGTCCAGCAGCCCCCTCGCCTTCAGGCCCGCCACAAGGCGCGCCAGCGACAGGTCGACCGTCCGAACAGCCGCGTTCAGTTCAGGACTGTCCGGGCCCTCATGATGGCCGATCGTGTCGACGGTCTCGAAGTAGAGGGCCATCAGCCCCGGCCGCTCGCCGGCCGGCAGGTCAAGCCAGCCCAGCAGCCGGTCCACGCGGTCGAACGCCGGCAGGGTTTCGTCGTAGAGCTGCCAGATCGAGGGCCGCACGCCGTGCACAGGCGCTTCCGAACCCGGCCAGAACAACGTCGCCGCCTTCACGCCCTGGCGTTCGGCGGTGACCCAGATCGGCTCGCCGCCGTCCCACCAGAAGCGGTCCTGCACCTGGTCCCGCGCGCCCATCGAGAATTTCAGCTCCGGACGGGCCGCATCAATCATGGTGTTGTCGGTCAGGCCGTGGCGGTCGGGCCGCAGTCCGGTGACCAGGCTGTAGTGGTTCGGGTAGGTGTTGACCGGGAAGGACGGCCGCATGGCCCGCGCCCTGACGCCCCCCTCGGCCAGGGCGCCGAGCGTCGGCGTCAGACCGCGCTCCAGGTACTCGGCGCGGAAGCCGTCGATCGAGATCAGGATCAGCGGCCGGCGATCCTGGGCCAGCGCCGGCGCCCCCGCCAGAGTCAGCCCGGCCAACGCAGCCAGCACAACGCGCAGGAACCTGATCAACGGTCGAACTCCCATCAACTGAACGCCTTGTCGCCTGCGCGCTTGGCGGACTCAACGGGGCTCTTCATAGTCCCCTCGTGTCGCGGTTCGACGACAGGGAGCGGACAGGCCGGATGACCCTATGAGCATCGCCCTCGAGGCCGTCGGCGTCGGCAAGACGTTCGGTGCGGTCAAGGCGCTGGACGCGCTGTCGCTTCAGATCCCCAAGGGCGGGGTCTACGGCATTCTGGGTCCCAACGGCGCCGGCAAGAGCACCCTGTTCCGCATCGTGCTGGGCCTGGTGCGGCCGACGAGCGGCGAGGCCCGGCTGCTCGGCGCGGCGGCGGGCGACATCAAGGCGCTGCGCCGGATCGGCGCCGTCATCGAAACGCCCCGCTTCCTGCCCTGGCTGACGGCCCGCGACACCCTGAAGGTGCTGGCGCTGGAGTCGGGCGAGACGGCGCCGGACATCGACAGCTGGCTGGATCGTGTCGGCCTGACCGAGGCGGCCGACCGCACGGTGCACGGCTTCTCCGTGGGCATGAAACAGCGCCTCGCCCTAGCGGCGGCCCTGCTGACCCGGCCCGAGGTGGTGATCCTCGACGAGCCGACCAGCGGCATGGATCCGGCCGGCATTCTGGAGATCCGCGCGCTGATCCGCGAGCTGGCCGACAAGGACGGCGTCACCGTCATCCTGGCCAGCCACCAGCTGGACGAGGTGCAGCGCGTCTGCGACCGCGTCGCCTTCCTCGACCGCGGCCGGCTGGTGCGCGAGGGCTCGGTCGGCGAACTGACCGCCGTCCATGAGCTGCTGCGACTGACCGTGTCGCCGGTCGACAAGGCGCTGGCCGTGCTGGGCGACAAGGCCCGCGTTGACGGCGAGACCGTGCTGGCCGCCGTCGAGCGCGCCGCCGCGCCGGCCCTCATCAAGGCGCTGGTCAAGGCCGGCGTCGACATCACAGAGGCGCGCTGGGTCGGCGGGGACCTGGAGACGGTGTTCCTCAGCCTGACGGGAGAGTCCGATGCTGGCTGACGCCTTCGCCGCCGAGCGGCTGCGCCTGATCAGGGCGCGCGGCCTGCTGTTCTGGGGCTTTCTGTTCACGCCCGTCGTGTCGCTGGCCTTTGGGCTGCTGGGCACGGTGATCACTGTTGCGACGCGGCGCATGCCGAGCGACGCCGGCCTGGCGTTCGCGGCCAATGACCTGGCCAAGTCGGCGTCCGAGGCGATGACCCAGACCGACCTCATTCCGGTGCAGCTGTTCTTCATGCTGGCCGCCGCCGCGCTGGTGGCCGACGACTACCGCTGGGAGACCTGGCGGCTGGTCACGCCGCGCAACACGCGGGCCAACCTGCTGCTGGCCAAGCTGATGACCTTCGGCCTCGGCGCGGCGGGCTCCATCCTGCTGCTGGCCGTCTTTTCGATGGTCAGCGCGCTGATCGACGGCGTCGTCACCGGCGACGGCTTCACCAGCAATTTCAGCTTCTCCGCCGACCTGGTCCGCATGGGCGGCAGCTTCGCGACCTCGTGGCTGGAGCTGATGGCCCTGGCCGCCCTGGCCATGCTGCTGGTCGTCCTGACGCGCAACGCCATCCCGGCCGTCATCGGCTCCATCGGCCTGTGGCTGGTCCAGCTGATCGCCATCGACCGGATCACCAAGGGCCTGACCGCGCCGCCGGGCGTGCTCGACTACGCCTTCCTGCCGGCCTTCAGCGCCGACGTGCTGCGCACCGCCCTGCTGGCCGGCGCGCCGCCGGAGTCGCAGCCTGCGCTCTGGCCCGTAGCGTTCCTGGCGCTGGCCCTGTGGGCGGCAGGGTTCGCGGCGCTGGCTGTCTGGGCGTTCAGACGCCAGGACCTCACGCGGGAGTAGAACAGGAGTGGAACATTCTCTTCCGGCATGCTAGGGTTGTGACATGGAAGATGATGACGACCATCAGCTGAGCGAGGCTGGCATCCCCTTCATGACGGAAGCGGAGATCGCCGCTGACCATGCGCTGATCGCCGAGGCGATGGCGGACCTGGAAGCGGGCCGGTGCGTCCCGCACGAGGAGGTCGCCGCCTGGCTCAGGACTTGGGGGACGGGCAAGCGCGTCCCGCCGCCCAAGTCGTGGTTCAGGTAATTTGGTCGCCGCGCGCTTGGCGCGATCTTGACGACATCCAAGGCTACGTGGCCTTCGACAAGCCGAACGCCGCTGAGCAACTCGCCGAGCGCCTTTGGCAGGCTGGCGAAAGCCTCTCCACCTTCCCTGACCGCGGGCGCTTGATCCCGTCAGGGGTACGTGAGCTGACGCATGTTCGTCCCTACCTGATCCGCTACGTCCGCATCGGCCGAACGGTGCTGATCTTTGAGATCGTGCATAGCGCCCGCCGCCCCCTGCCCTGACGCCCAATAGCAAAAGGCCCCGGATCGCTCCGGGGCCTTTCGTATGTCGTGGCGCCAGGCCGGTGACTATTCGTCGCCGCCGAAGTTTTCCTGGACCGGACCGGAGTCCTTGCCCTTTTCCTTCGGGTCGCGGTCGACGAACTCGATGACGGCCATCGGGGCGTTGTCGCCGTGGCGGAAGCCGGCCTTGAGGACGCGGATGTAGCCGCCGTTGCGGTCCTTGTAGCGCGGGCCGAGCACGGCGAAGAGCTTGCCGACCTGCTCGATGTCGCGGATCTGGCTGATGGCCTGACGACGGGCGTGCAGGTCGCCGCGCTTGCCCAGCGTGATCAGCTTCTCGACGATGGGACGCAGTTCCTTCGCCTTGGGAAGCGTGGTGACGATCTGCTCGTGCTTGATCAGCGAGGCCGACATGTTCGCGAACATGGCGAGGCGGTGGCTGGTCGTACGACCCAGTTTACGGTGTGCTTTACCGTGACGCATGTTGTCTCTCCTGGGCCTCGGCCCGCAGTGTCATCACCAATCCCGGCGCAGCTCCCTGCCGGGTCAGAACGGAAGCGCCGGGGCCCTCGACCGCGGATGCGGCGTCGACGGACCCGGACCTGCCCATGAGGGGCCAGTCCGGAGACAGCGCGGAAGCGAACTAGATCTGGTCTTCGAACTTCTTGGCCAGGTCGTCGATGTTCTCGGGCGGCCAGTTGGGCACGTCCATGCCGAGATGCAGGTTCATGCCCGCGAGCACTTCCTTGATCTCGTTCAGCGACTTGCGGCCGAAGTTCGGAGTGCGGAGCATCTCCGCCTCGGTCTTCTGGATCAGGTCGCCGATGTAGACGATGTTGTCGTTCTTCAGGCAGTTGGCCGAACGGACCGACAGCTCCAGCTCGTCGACCTTCTTCAGCAGCGCCGGGTTGAACGGCAGCTCCGGCTTCGACTCGCCGTCGGTCTTGGCCTTGGGCTCTTCGAAGGTGATGAAGATCTGCAGCTGGTCCTGGAGGATGCGGGCGGCGTAGGCCACCGCGTCCACCGGGCCAACGGCGCCGTTGGTCTCGATTTCCAGCACCAGCTTGTCGTAGTCGAGCGACTGGCCCTGGCGGGTCGGCTCGACGCGGTAGGCGACGCGCTTGACCGGGCTGTAGAGGGCGTCGACGGCGATCAGGCCGATCGGGGCGTCCTCGGGACGGTTCTTCTCGGCCGGGACGTAGCCCTTGCCGTTGTTGACCGTGAACTCCATGCGGACTTCCGCGCCGTCGTCCAGCGTGCAGAGCACGTGGTCGCCGTTGAGGATCTCGATGTCCGACGGGGCGTCGATCTGGCTGGCGGTGATCACGCCGGGGCCCTTGGCGCGCAGGGTCATGCGCTTGGGGCCTTCGGAGTGCAGGCGCAGGGCCAGCTGCTTGATGTTCAGAACGATATCGACGACGTCCTCACGGACGCCTTCAAGCGACGAGAACTCGTGCACCACGCCGTCAATCTGCACCGCCGTGACGGCGGCGCCTTGCAGCGAGGAGAGGAGCACACGACGAAGGGCGTTGCCGAGCGTCACCCCGAAACCGCGCTCCAGAGGCTCGGCGACGATGCGGGCCTTGCGGCTGGCGTCGACACCGGCTTCGATCAGCGGCTTTTCCGGTTTGGTGAGCTCGTTCCAGTTTCTTTCGATCACGGGCGGATGTCCTTGGAACGCGGATTCGCCGGCCGCGAAACGCGTGACCGGCGAAGGGGAAGTCGAATAGACGTACTCAGACGCGCCGGCGCTTGGGGGGCCGGCAGCCGTTGTGCGGAATGGGGGTCACATCACGGATGGTCGTGATCGTCATGCCGACCGACTGCAGCGCGCGCAGGGCCGACTCACGGCCCGAACCCGGACCGGAGACGTTCACTTCAAGGGTCTTCACACCGTGCTCGGCGGCCTTCTTGCCGGCGTCTTCGGCGGCCATCTGGGCGGCGTACGGGGTCGACTTGCGCGAACCCTTGAAGCCCATGGCGCCGGCGCTCGACCAGGAGATCGTGTTGCCCTGGGCGTCGGTGATCGTGATCATGGTGTTGTTGAACGAGGCGTTGACGTGCGCCACACCCGACGTGATGTTCTTGCGTTCGCGCTTTTTGACGCGAGCCGGTTCCTTGGCCATCGAGGCTCTCTCTACTTCTTCTTGCCGGCGATCGGCTTGGCCGGACCCTTGCGGGTGCGGGCGTTCGTGTGCGTGCGCTGACCGCGGACCGGCAGGCCCTTGCGGTGACGCAGGCCGCGGTAGCAGGCCAGGTCCATCAGACGCTTGATGTTGACCGAGGTCTCACGGCGCAGGTCACCCTCGACCGTGAAGTCCTTGTCGATGGCTTCGCGGATCTGGAGCACCTCGGCGTCCGTCAGCGCGTTCACGCGACGGGCGTCTTCGATGCCGACCTTGGAGACGATTTCCTTGGCGGATTTCGGTCCGATGCCGTGAATATACTGAAGCGCGATGACTACGCGCTTGTTCGTCGGAATGTTGACGCCTGCGATACGGGCCAAGTCTTATCTCTCTAACCTTGCCGCGCCTCACGGGCGCATGCGCATAACCAAACGCGACACGCGCACCGGCCCATAGCTTGCACTTTGAGCCGACGCGGGAGTCGCGCCTTTCGCGGAAGCGCACCGTTATAGGGATCGTTGCGCTTCCGTCAATGGCGGATCGGTCGTTTTGCGGACCAATCCAGTTCTCGTAGATGACCGCCGAAGTCGTTGCCTGTCCGGCGGGTAGTTCGTGTTCGGGTCGTTCAGAATCGAGCCTGTTGATCCAGCTCCGGCGGGACCGCCGGGTCTGGCCGGACTCTAGGCCTCGACTGTCTCCAGAGAGGCCTGGATGGCTTGCGAGACCGTATCGGGCGAACCCATGCCATCCACGGCCCGGAGCTTCCCCTGCCCCTCGTAGTAGGGCAGCAGCGGCGCGGTCTGGGCGTTGTAGGCGGCGAGGCGCGTCTTGAACGTCTCGGGATTATCGTCGGGCCGGCCCTGCTCCTCGAAACGACCGGTCACCCGCGCGAGCAGGGCCGGCTCATCGACGAGCAGACGTATGACGGTATCGATTCGGGCGCCGCGGCCGGCCAGCATGACGTCGAGCGCCTCGGCCTGGGCCACCGTGCGCGGAAAGCCGTCAAAGATGGCGCCGCCGGCCGCTTCGGTCTCGGGCAGGCGCTCCTCGATCAGGGCGATGACGATCTCGTCCGAGACCAGGTCGCCGCGCGCCAGGACGTCCTTCACCCGCTCGCCGAGCTCGGAGCCCGACGCGATGGCGGCCCGCAACATGTCGCCGGTCGACAGCTGGACCATGCCGCGCGTCTCGACCAGACGCTTGGCCTGGGTGCCCTTGCCGCTTCCCGGCGGGCCGAACAGGATCAGATTCATTCCAGCTCTCCCCTCGCCCGGCTCTTGCGGCCGGGCTTGTCTCTCGACTCTAGCGCTTGCCGCCGCGCAGCTTCGACTTCTTGATCAGGCCCTCGTACTGGTGCGCCAGCAGGTGGGACTGGATCTGCGCCACGGTGTCCATCGTCACCGAGACCACGATGAGGATCGAGGTGCCGCCGAGCGCCATCGCCGTCGGCGGCGCGCCCATGAAGCTGACCATCATCTCGGGCAGCAGGCAGACCAGCGCGATGTAGCCGGCGCCGATGACCGTCAGGCGGGTCAGGACGAAGTCCAGGTACTCCGCCGTCCGCTTGCCGGGCCGGATGCCCGGCATGAAGCCGCCGTACTTGCGCAGGTTCTCGGCCGTGTCCTCCGGATTGAACACGATGGAGGTATAGAAGAAGCAGAAGAAGATGATCAGGGCGCCGTAGAGCGCCATGAACAGCGGGCGGCCATGCTGGAGCTGGGCCAGGATCGGCTGGGCGGCCTGCATCCACTCGGGCGGATTGGTCTGCCCGGCCATCATGGTGATCACCGTCGTCGGCAGCAGCAGCAGCGACGAGGCGAAGATCGGCGGGATGACGCCGGCGGTGTTGATCTTGAGCGGCAGGAACGAGGATTCACCGCCGACCATCCGGTTGCCCTGCTGACGCTTGGGATACTGGATCAGCAGCCGGCGCTGCGAACGCTCCATGAAGACGATGAACAGCACGACGGCGATGGCCATGCCGAGCAGGCCGAACAGCACCATCGGCGAGATCGAGCCGACCTGGGCCTGCTGGAACAGCTGCCAGATGCTGCGCGGCAGGACCGCGACGATGCCGGCGAAGATCAGCAGGCTGATGCCGTTGCCGACGCCGCGGCTGGTGATCTGCTCGCCCAGCCACATCAGGAACATGGTGCCGCCGGTCAGGGTGACGACCGTCGAGGCGATGAAGAAGGGGCCCGGATCCATGGCCACAGACTGCATGCCCAGCGCCGTGCCGAACGACTGGAACAGCGCCAGCACCACGGTCAGGTAGCGGGTGTACTGGTTGAGCTGCTTGCGCCCCGCCTCCCCGCCTTCCTTCTTCAGCTTCTCCCAGGGCGGATAGACCGCCTGGAGCAGCTGAACGATGATCGAGGCCGAGATGTAC
This sequence comes from Caulobacter sp., assembly GCA_030652755.1. Classification (GTDB taxonomy): domain Bacteria; phylum Pseudomonadota; class Alphaproteobacteria; order Caulobacterales; family Caulobacteraceae; genus Caulobacter. Next base: position 21,144 of record JAUSPV010000147.1, read on the forward strand.
GGCATCACGTTCAGGGCGAAGATGGCCATCCGTTCGACGGCGCCGCCCGAGAACATGTTGACCATGCCCAGGATGCCCTGGCTGTTCTGCTGGAACGACTGGGCATAGGCGGCGGCGTCAATGCCCGGGATCGGCACATAGGTGCCAAGTCGATAGATGACGAGCGCGATCAGGGTGAACCCGATGCGCTTCTGCAGCTCCGTCGCCCTTTGAAAGGCGCCGAAGTTGAGATTGGCGGCTAGCTGCTCGGCGGCCGAGGCCATGGACTTCCCCGCGACTCTTCAATGAGCGACACAGATAAGGACGGCGCCGGGGGTTGTCACCCGGCGCGCGACCTTCTGGCGCTTAGGCTTCCGCTTCGACCTTGGCCGGGCGGGTCACGGTCAGCTTGCCGCCGGCCTTCTCGACCGCCGCCCTGGCGGCTTCCGAGGCGCGGTAGACGGTGATTTCGATCTTCGAGGTCAGCTCGCCCTTGCCGAGCAGGCTGACGCCGTCCTTCTTGCGACGGATCACGCCGGCCTTCAGCAGCACGTCGGCGTCGATCGCCTTGGACGCGTCCAGCTTGCCGGCGGCGATCGCCTGCTCGATGCGCCAGAAGTTCACTTCCGCGAACTCCTTGGCGAAGGGATTGTTGAAGCCGCGCTTGGGCATGCGCATGTGGAGCGGCATCTGGCCGCCCTCGAATCCGGCGATGGCGACGCCCGAGCGCGCCTTCTGGCCCTTCACGCCGCGACCGGCGGTCTTGCCCTTGCCCGAGCCCGGGCCGCGGCCGACGCGCATGCGGTTCTTGGTGGAGCCTTCGCGCGGGGCGATTTCGTTGAGTTTCGTCATGGTGTGCCTCTCCTTGGAGATCTGGCGCCGGGACCAGGCGGTCCCGACTCGGCTTTTCAGAAATAGAGTCCGCCCGTCCTGCGGTTCGCGGGACGGGCGGCGCTCTGTAGCGGGTTTAGTCGACCACTTCCACCATGTGGGCGACCTTGGCGATCATCCCACGGACGGAGGGGGTGTCCTCGAGCACGCGGGTGCGACCCACGCGGTTGAGGCCCAGGCCCTGCAGGGTGGCGCGCTGATCGGCCTTGCGGCGGATCGGGCTCGCCGTCTGGCGGACGGTGACAGTCTTTTTCTCGGCCATGGGTTAGCCCTCGATCGCGTCCGGCGCCGAGGCGCCGTCGGCCCGGCGGCCCATGATATCGCCGACCTTCTTGCCGCGTTTGGCGGCGATCTGGCGGGGCGAGCTCTGGGCCTTCAGCGCTTCAAACGTCGCGCGGACCATGTTGTAGGGGTTGGACGAGCCGCTGGACTTGCCGACGACGTCCTGGACGCCGAGGGTTTCCAGAACAGCGCGCATCGGACCGCCGGCGATGACGCCGGTGCCCGGAGGCGCCGCGCGGACCATGACCTTGCCGGCGCCCCAACGGCCATTGCCGTCGTGGTGCAGCGTGCGGGATTCGCGCAGCGGAACGCGGATCATCGACTTCTTGGCCTCTTCGGTCGCCTTGCGGATGGCTTCCGGCACTTCACGCGCCTTGCCATGACCGAAGCCGACACGGCCCTTCTGGTCGCCGACGACCATGAGAGCGGCGAAGCTGAAGCGACGACCACCCTTCACGGTGGCGGCGACGCGGTTGATGTGGACCAGCTTCTCGACGATATCGCTGTCGGGACCATCGGCCTGGGGAGCGTTGCGGTCACGGCGATCACGGCGATCGCCGCCACCACCGCCACGGGGTTCACGAGCCATCTGGGCGCTCCTTAGAAGTTCAGGCCGGCTTCACGCGCGGCATCCGCCAGCGCCTTCACCCGACCGTGATAGATGTAGCCGCCACGATCGAAGACGACGTCCTTGACGCCCTTCTCGATAGCGCGCTCGGCGACGAGCTTGCCGACCAGGGCCGCGGCGTCCTTGTCCGCGCCCTTCGTCGTCTTCTCGCCTTCCAGCGAAGAAGCCGAAGCCAGGGTCACGCCGCGTTCGTCGTCGATGATCTGGGCGTAGATGTTCTTGCTCGAGCGGAAGACCGACAGGCGCGGACGACCGTTCGACAGCGCCTTGAGGCGCGTACGCGTGCGCTGGGCGCGGCGCGTGTGAGATTCGCGAGGAGAGAGCGCCATGACTACTTCTTCTTGCCTTCCTTGCGGCGAACCTTCTCGCCGGCGTAGCGGACGCCCTTGCCCTTGTACGGCTCCGGCGGACGGATACGGCGGATCTTGGCCGCGGTTTCACCGACCAGTTGCTTGTCGATGCCGGCGATCTTGATCTCGGTCTGCTTGGGCACGACGAAGGTGATGCCCGACGGCGCCGGGAAGTCCACTTCGTGGCTGAAGCCGAGTTGCATCGACAGGGCCGAACCCTTCAGGGCGGCGCGGTAACCGACGCCGACCAGTTCGAGGGTTTGTTCGTAGCCCTGGCTGACGCCGACCACCATGTTGTTCACCAGAGTGCGCGACAGGCCCCACATCCCGCGAGCGCGGGTGGAGTCGTTGCGCGGCGAGAGCGTCAGCTCCGCGCCTTCCAGCTGGATGTCGATATCTTCGGAAACGGTCCAGGAAAGGGTCCCCTTGGGGCCCTTCACCGCGACCGTCTGGCCGTCGACGGTGACGGTCACCCCGGAGGGGATCGCCACGATTTTCTTTCCGATACGGCTCATATCAGTACACCCGGCAGAGGACTTCGCCGCCGACGTTAGCGTCGCGGGCGGCGTTGTCCGACATCACGCCTTGGGGCGTCGACAGGATCGAGATGCCCAGGCCGTTCTTCACCGGCTTGAGGTCCTTGATCGACGAGTAGACGCGGCGGCCCGGCTTGGAGACGCGGCGAATCTCGGCGATCACGGGCTCGTTGTCGAAGTACTTGAGCTCGATCTCGAATTCGGGGAACGCACCGGGCTTCTCGACCAGCGAGTAGCCACGGATGTAGCCTTCCGTCGCGAGGACATCGAGGACGCGCGCGCGCATCTTCGAGGCTGGCGTGGAAACCTTCGCCCGCTTGCGCATGGCGGCGTTCTTGATGCGGGCGATCATATCGCCAATGGGGTCGTTGACCATCTGACCCTCCCTTACCAGCTCGACTTGACGAGGCCGGGGATCAACCCAGCCGAGCCAAGCTCGCGCAGGGCGATCCGGCTCATCCTCAGCTTGCGATAGTAGGCGCGCGGGCGCCCCGTCACTTCGCACCGGTTACGGATGCGGTTGGCGGCGGAGTTGCGCGGCAGCTTCGCAAGCTTAAGCCGGGCTTCAAAACGTTCTTCGAGCGGAAGAGCCTCGTTGTTGGCGGTCGCCTTGAGCGCGGCGCGCTTGCTGGCGAGTTGCTTCACGAGTTTCTTGACCATCTCGTTGCGGTTGACGGCGCTTTTCTTGGCCATGTGTGTGTCCTCTTCCCGCTCTAGACGTTGTTGAACGGGAACTGGAATTCCTTGAGAAGCGCGCGCGCTTCATCATCGGTCTTCGCAGTGGTGGCGACAACGATATCCATGCCCCAGACCTGATCGATCTGGTCATAGTTGATCTCCGGGAACACGATGTGTTCCTTAAGGCCCATGGCGTAGTTGCCACGGCCGTCGAAGCTGTTGCCGTTCAGGCCGCGGAAATCCTTCACGCGCGGAAGCGCGATCGTGATCAGGCGGTCCAGGAATTCATACATCCGGTCGGCGCGCAGGGTGACCTTGGCGCCGATGGTCATGCCTTCACGGATCTTGAACTGGGCGACGGAGTTGCGGGCCTTGGTCGCGATGGGCTTCTGGCCGGCGATCGCGCCCAGATCCTTCATCGCGGCGACGGCCTTCTTGGAGTCCGCCACGGCTTCGCCGATGCCCATGTTCAGGACGATCTTGTCCAGCCTGGGGACCTGCATCTCGTTGGTGTACCCGAACTTTTCCTTCATCGCGGCGCGGATGCGCTCGCGATAAACGGTCTTAAGCCGGGGCTCGTAAGCTTGCTCAGCCATTGATGACCTCACCCGTGGTCTTGGCGAAACGGACCTTCTTTTCGCCTTCCATGCGGAAGCCGACGCGGGTCGGTTTGCCCTTGGAGTCGACCAGCGCCACGTTCGAGACGTGAAGCGGGGCTTCCTTGTGCTTGATGCCGCCCTGCGGATCCGCCTGGGTCGGCTTGGTGTGGCGCTGGACCATGTTCAGGCCCGAGACGACGACGCGGTCTTCCTTCGGAATCACGCGCGCGACGTCGCCGGACTTGCCCTTGTCCTTGCCGGTCAGGATGACGACACGGTCGCCCTTCTTGATCTTCGCGGACATTACAGGACCTCCGGCGCGAGGGAGATGATCTTCATGTGGTTCTTGGCGCGCAGTTCACGGGGAACCGGGCCGAAGATCCGCGTGCCGATCGGCTCGCTGGACTTGTTGACGATCACCGCCGCGTTCTTGTCGAACCGGATGACCGAACCGTCCTTGCGCTTGATGGCCGAGGACGTGCGGACCACGATGGCCTGAAGCACGTCACCCTTCTTCACGCGACCGCGCGGAATGGCTTCTTTGACGGAGACGACAATCTTGTCCCCGACGTGGGCGTAGCGACGCTTGGCGCCGCCCAGCACCTTGATGCACATGACCCGGCGAGCGCCCGAATTATCGGCGACTTCCAGGTTAGTTTGCATCTGGATCATGGCTTAACCTTCCAGACTCTTTTAGGCCGAGGCCTTGGGAAGGACTTCCCAGGTCTTCAGCTTGGACTTCGGCGCGCACTCGACGATCTTGGCGACGTCCCCTGCCTGGTAGGCATTGGACTCGTCGTGAGCGTGATACTTCTTCGACCGGCGGACGGTCTTTTTCAGCAGCGGGTGCAGGAAGGTCCGTTCGACCTTCACGATCACCGTCTTGTCGCCCTTGTCGGAGACGACAACGCCTTCGAGAATACGTTTCGGCATGGTCGTTCTCCTCTACGCGGCTTTCTTGGCGCGCAGCACGGTCTTGATACGCGCGATCGCCTTGCGGATCTCGTTCACGCGGTGGGTCTTCTCCACCTGGCCCGTGGCGGCCTGGAAGCGCAGGTTGAACTGCTCTTTCTTCAGGTTCAGCAAGGCTTCGGCGAGCTGGTCGGGCGTCATGCCCCGGACGTCATCAATCTTCATCTTCAGTGCTCCGCGGCCACGGCGTCACCGATCCGGGTGACGATGCGCGTCTTGATCGGCAGCTTCGCGGCGCCGAGCTTCAGAGCGTCACGGGCGATATCGTCGGCGACGCCGTCGATCTCGAACATGATGCGGCCCGGGTGAACGCGAGCAGCCCAGTAATCAACGGCGCCCTTGCCCTTGCCCATGCGGACTTCGGCCGGCTTGTCGGTGACCGGCAGGTCCGGGAAGATGCGGATCCAGACGCGGCCCTGACGCTTCATGTGGCGGGTGATCGCGCGGCGGGCCGCTTCGATCTGACGCGCCGTGATGCGTTCCGGCTCAACAGCCTTGAGGCCGTAGGAGCCGAAGTTCAGCAGGGTGCCGCCCTTGGCGGTGCCGTGGATGCGGCCCTTGAAGGCCTTCCGGTACTTGGTTTTCTTAGGTGACAGCATGACGGTTAGCCCTCAGCTCCCCGACCGCGGTCGCGGCGCGGGCCGCGGGGTCCACGATCGTCACGATCACGACCGCCGCCTTCGCCGGCCGGGCCGGATTCGGTGGCCAGACGCTTGTCCAGCGCCATCGGGTCGTGTTCCAGCACTTCGCCTTTGAAGATCCAGGTCTTCACGCCGATGATGCCGTAGGTGGTCTTGGCTTCCGCGAAACCGTAGTCGATGTCCGCGCGCAGGGTGTGCAGCGGCACGCGACCTTCGCGGTACCATTCCATCCGCGCGATTTCAGCGCCGCCCAGGCGACCCGAAACGTTGATCCGAACGCCCTTGGCGCCCAGACGCATGGTCGACTGCATGGTGCGCTTCATGGCGCGACGGAAGGCGACGCGGCGCTCGAGCTGCTGGGCGATGTTCTCGGCCACCAGCTGGGCGTCGGTCTCGGGCTTGCGGACTTCGACGATGTTCAGGTGAACCTCGCCGTCGGTCATCGCCGACAGATCCTTGCGGAGCTTGTCGATGTCGGCGCCCTTCTTGCCGATGATCACGCCGGGGCGCGCGGCATAGATGGTCACGCGGCACTTCTTGTGCGGACGCTCGATCACGATGCGCGAGATGCCGGCCGCGCCGAGGCGCTTCTTCAGCTCCTTGCGGACCTTGATGTCCTCGTGCAGCAGGCGACCGTAGTCCTTGCCGTCGGCGAACCAGCGGCTGTCCCAGGTGCGGTTGATGCCGAGCCGAAGCCCGACCGGATTGACTTTCTGACCCATCAGGCGGCCTCACCCAGTTCGCGGACCACGATGGTGATCTCGCTGAACGGCTTCTCGATGCGCGAAGAGCGGCCGCGGGCGCGGGCCGAAAAACGCTTCATAATCAGGTTCTTGCCCACGAACGCTTCGGCGACGACCAGGGAGTCGATGTCGAGGTTGTGGTTATTCTCGGCGTTCGAGATGGCGCTGTAGAGCGCCTTGCGGACGTCCTTGGCGATGCGCTTGTGGCTGAACTCGAGTTCGTTCAGCGCACGTTGCACCTTCAGGCCGCGGATCGACTGGGCCACGAGGTTCAGCTTCCGGGCCGAGGTGCGCAGGGTGCGCAGCTTGGCCTGGACTTCGGTCACGGGCAGCCGACGTTCGGTCTTGGACTTGCTCATGGCCTACTTCCTCTTGGCTTTCTTGTCCGCCGCGTGACCCGGGAAGTTACGGGTCGGGGCGAACTCGCCGAGCTTGTGGCCGACCATGTCTTCCGACACGGACACGGGCACATGCTTGAGACCATTGTGGACGCCGAAGGTCAGGCCGACGAACTGCGGCATGATCGTCGAACGACGCGACCAGGTCTTGATGACATCTTTGCGGCCGCTGCCTTGAGCGGTCTCTGCCTTCTTCAGCAGATAACCGTCGACGAACGGGCCCTTCCAGACTGAGCGGGTCATGGCTTAACGGCCCTTCTTCGCTTTGTGGCGCGACCGGATAATGAACTTATCCGTGGCCTTGTTGCTGCGGGTCTTGGCGCCCTTGGTCGGCTTGCCGGCCGGGGTCACCGGGTGACGACCGCCCGAGGTGCGGCCTTCGCCGCCGCCGTGCGGGTGGTCGACCGGGTTCATGGCGACGCCGCGAACGTGCGGACGGAAGCCCATGTGACGGACGCGACCGGCCTTGCCCAGAACCTGGTTCATGTGATCCGGGTTCGAGACGGCGCCGACGGTGGCCATGCAGCTGTCCTGCACCATGCGCAGCTCGCCCGAGCCGAGACGGATCTGGGCGTAGCCCCCGTCACGACCCACGAGTTGGGCGTAGGCGCCGGCCGAACGGGCGATCTGGCCGCCCTTCTGGGGCTTCAGCTCGACGTTGTGAACGATCGTGCCGATCGGCAGACCGCTCAGCGGGGCGGCGTTGCCCGGCTTCACGTCGACCTTCTCGGACGCGATGATCGTGTCACCGGCCTTGAGGCGTTGCGGGGCCAGGATGTAGGCCAGCTCGCCGTCTTCGTACTTGATCAGCGCGATGAAGGCGGTGCGGTTGGGGTCGTACTCGAGACGCTCGACCACGGCCGGAACGTTCCACTTACGACGCTTGAAGTCGACCAGGCGGTAGAGGCGCTTGGCGCCGCCGCCACGGAAACGGACCGCGATACGGCCGTTGCCGCCGCGACCGCCCGACTTGGTCAGGCCCTCGACGAGCGCCTTGACCGGCTTGCCCTTGTGGAGCTCGCTGCGGTCGACCAGGACCAGACCGCGACGGCCCGGGGAGGTCGGATTGAATTGCTTCAGAGCCATCTGTCTCTAGAGCCCCGTGGTGATGTCGATCGACTGGCCATCGGCCAGCGTCACGATCGCTTTCTTGACGTCGGAACGACGACCCGGGCGACCACGGAAGCGCTTGGTCTTGCCCTTGACGTTGAGGGTGTTGACCTTGGTCACGGTGACCTTGAACAGCGCTTCGACCGCCGAGGCGATCTCGTCCTTCGTGGCGTCATCCGCGACCTGGAACACGACCTTGTTCTGTTCAGACAGAATGGTCGCCTTTTCCGTGATCACGGGGGCCAGAATGGTGTCGTAATGGCGAGCGGTTGCGGACATTACGCGGCTTCCTTCTCAGCGAAGCGGGCCGAGATGCCCTCGATGGCCGACTTGGTCAGGACCAGGGTCCCGCGGCGCAGAACGTCGTAGACGTTCAGGCCGGCGTTCGGCAGCACATCGATGTTCGGAATGTTGCGGGCGGCCAGCTTGAAGTTGGCGTCCACTTCCGGACCAGCGATGATCAGGGCGTTCTTCAGACCGATGTTGTCGAAGGTGGCGCGCAGGGCGGCCGTCTTCGGCTCCGTCAGCTCCGCGGCGTCGAGGACGACAAGCGAGCCGGCCTTGGCCTTCGAAGACAGCGCATGGCGCAGGGCCAGGGCGCGGATCTTCTTGTTCAGACCAAACGCGTGGCTGCGGACGACAGGGCCGTGGGCCTTGGCGCCGCCGACGAACTGGGCCGCACGGCGCGAACCGTGACGGGCGCCGCCGGTGCCCTTCTGCTTGTACATCTTCTTGCCCGTACGAGAGACCTCGTTGCGGACCTGGATCTTGTGGTTCCCGGAGCGGCGCTTGGCCAACTGCCAGGTGACGACGCGCTGAAGGATGTCCCCGCGGATCTCGTCGATGCCGAAGATGGCGTCGTCGAGATCGACCGAACCGGCCTTGGCGCCGTCAAGCTTGATGACGTCGAGTTTCATTATTCAGCGCCCTCTTTCGTCGCTTCGGCAGCCGGAGCTTCCGTCGCGGGGGCTTCCTCGACCGCCGGCTCTTCAGCGGCGGCGACCGGCGCCTGGCCGGCCTTGCGGAAGGCGCCCGGACGCGGCAGGTCGGCCGGAGCGGCCTTCTTGATCGCGTCGCGAACCTTCACGAAGGAACCCTCGGCGCCCGGAACGGCGCCCTTGATCAGGATGAGGCCGCGCTCGACGTCCACCTTCCAGACCGTAAGGTTCATGGTGGTGACGGTTTCCTGACCCAGGTGACCGGCCATCTTCTTGCCGGCGAAGGTCTTGCCCGGATCCTGACGCTGGCCGGTCGAACCGTGAGCCCGGTGCGAGACCGAGACACCGTGCGTGGCGCGCATGCCGCCGAAGTTCCAGCGCTTCATGGCGCCGGCGAAACCCTTACCGACCGTCACGCCCTGGATGTCGACCTTCTGGCCGGCCAGGAAGTGATCGGCGGTGAGCTCGGCGCCCACGTCGATCAGGGCGCCTTCTTCAACGCGGAACTCGGCGACGACGCGGCGGGGCTCGACCTGAGCCTTGGCGAAGTGGCCACGCATCGCGTTGGGCGTGTTCTTGGGCTTCTTGGCGCCGGCGCCGAGCTGGAGGGCGGTGTAGCCATCCTTCTCGACGGTGCGCTGGGCGGTGACGACACAGCCTTCGAGGCTGAGCACGGTCACCGGAACGTGCTGGCCGGCCTCATCGAAGAAGCGGGTCATGCCCAGCTTCTTGGCGAGAACACCGGTGCGTTGTGCGGGGAGAGTCATGACTGTCGGCTCCCTACAGCTTGATCTCGACATCGACGCCGGCCGACAGGTCGAGCTTCATCAGCGCGTCCACGGTCTGCGGGGTCGGGTCGACGATATCCAGCACGCGCTTGTGCGTGCGGATCTCGAACTGTTCGCGCGACTTCTTGTCGACGTGCGGCGAACGGTTGACGGTGAATTTCTCAATGAGCGTGGGCAGGGGGATCGGCCCCCTGACGGTGGCGCCCGTGCGCTTGGCCGTGTTCACGATCTCGCGTGTGGAATGATCCAGCACGCGGTGATCGAAGGCCTTGAGCCGGATGCGGATGTTCTGACGATCCATATCGCTCGTGTTTCCCAAAGGGCTCCCAGAAGGGCGGCGCCCGCGTGCCTAGACATTTCAAAGACCAACCCGGACAACCCGCCCCTTGTGGGGGAAAGAAGCCCGAACACGCGACGTCCGCAAAACGAATGTGGCCCACGCGGACATCCGCGAGGACCTGGTCCCCAACCGCGATTTTCCTTTATGGGAAAGCCATAGGTCGGTTCGTTCCGCGGACCGCGTCTGCACCGAAGTGCACAGCCGGTCCAACAGAGGCGCGGTCTTTACGTCAGCGACTCGGGAAGGTCAAGCGCGGTGCGCCGTCGACGGCGAAACATCGTCGACCCGGCGTCCTTCGCGCCACGGTTCGATTAAATCGCATCCATAAACGCAACCCTCTCTTGCAGCGACTCCGCGCAAGTCATACGTGCCCCGTCCCGATCGGTCGAAGACGCCGACGGTTCAACCACAAGGGGATACCCACTTCATGAAACTCCGTATGTTCGCCACGGCCGCCGTTGTCGCCGCCGCTCTCTCCACCCCGGCCCTCGCCCAAAGCGCCACCGGCTCCGTCGGCGTCAGCGCCTCGCAGGTCGAAGTCGAAGTCTTCGGCTTTGAAGGCGACGGCCAGACCTACGCCATCGACGGCTCGGTCGCCTTCAAGGCTTCCGAAGCCTGGACCGTGACCCTGCAGGGCTCGGGCGCGACCTCGAGCAGCGACCTGGGCGACGATGAAACGTTCGCCGCCGGCGCCGCCCTCACCTACGCCGGTAGCGACTGGCGCGTCGGTCCGGCCGTGACCTACTCCGACCTCGGTTCGGAAGGCCTGTGGACCGTCGGCGGCGTCGCCCAGAAGTACTTCGACACCGTGACCCTCGCGGGCGCCGTCTCCTACGGCAACATCGATGACGTCGACGCCGACATCTGGTCGTTCGGCGGCGAAGCCCGCTTCTTCGTCAGCGACAACTTCCGCGTCGACGCCGGCGTGACCTACGCGTCGGCCGACGTGGCCGGCACGGACGTCGACGGCTGGAGCCTGGGCCTGGGCGGCGAATACCAGTTCGCCGGCACGCCCTGGAGCCTGACGGGCGGCTACACGCACGCCACGGTCGATGACGCGGACCTGAGCGTCGACACCTTCACCATCGGCGTGCGCTACTCGTTCGGCGGCGACCTCAAGGCTCGCGACCGTTCGGGCGCGAACCTGGGCGCCGGCTCCAACCCGTTCGCCTCGGCGTTCTAGGTTGCAAGGAGCGGTCGCCGCGAGGCGGCCGCTCACCCTGCCCGGCCCGTTGATCCTCCCGGACCGCGTGCAGCCAAGCGAAAAAGCCCCGGAACCTCCAGGTTCCGGGGCTTTCTTTATGTGCCCCACGAACAGGAAGGCGGCGGAACCCCGCCGGCCAGGCGCCCTTGGAGGGACAGCGCCGAGGCGGCGGCGGGCGAGCCCGCGCCCGGACCGATCGTGAACGACGAAGACACGACAGGTCCGTGGGGTTCCGCTCGTCCACACCCTAGGCCGGCGCCTGCCTTCCCCCATCCCCTGTTCGGGGGGGCGAGGCCGGCCGGCTAGTCCTCGTCAATCGTGAACGGGCCGACCCGGACTTCGCCCGAGCCGACAACGGACTTCTTGACGTCCCCGCTGACGCTGGCCACGCGGATGTCGCCCGAGCCAGCCACCCGGGCGGTGACGGTGGTCGCGGAGCCGGCGAACTGGACGTCGCCCGACCCGGCGATGTTGACCGACACCGCGCCGGCCTGGCCGCCGCGGATCAGCGCATCGCCCGAACCGGCGATGCTGATGTCCACGTCGCCGTTGACCGAGGCCACGTCCGTGTCGCCCGACCCCATGATGCGCACCGCCAGGCCGCCGCCGACCGGCCCGGCCGCCAGGTCGCCAGAGCCGGCGACGCTGGCCGTCAGCTTGCCGCGCACGCCGGTGGAGGCCACGTCGCCGGAGCCGGCGATCCTGATGTCGGCGGCGCCGGCGCTGCCGGCCTTCACGTCGCCCGAGCCGGCCAGGTTGACGGTCAGCGCGCCCTCGACATTGGCCACCGTCCAGTCGCCGCAACCGGCGTTGGAGAGGCTGAGCGAGGTGCTGCGGCCGACGCTGCCGAACACCGCTCCGCCGGCGCCGACATTGGCGTCCATCGGAACCTGGATGATGATCTGCGGCATGTCATCCCAGGCGATCCTGCCGACGCCGGACACCTCGACGCTGGCCACGCCGTTGATCGAGCGGCAGTTGCGGATCCGGCCCTTGCCGAGCCGTCCGCCCAGGTCGCCGTCGACGATGGTCCGGTCGCCTTCGACCCTTACGGTCAGCGGCAGCGAGGCGTTGGTTGCCTTGAACGACACCTTCACGTCGGACCGGGCTTCGGGAATGATCACGACGCGGGCGACCGCATCCTTGATGTCCACCCGCGTCTCGGCGGCTGACGCGGCCCCCGCCGCCAGAAGCGCCGCGCTCGCGACGCCGAAAGCCAGAATTGCGCGCATTGTTGATCTCCCCGAATGCGTGATGGGGAGACGCTAGGACCGCCCGGCCGCCAAGGCAGCTTAATTCGGGGTCATGACAGAGGCTTCATGTGCGGCGGGCGCGCCTACGCCGCCGCCCGCTTGTCGGCGCCCAGCTCGAAGCTGCGTTCGATGTCCTTGATGCGGTTTTCGGCCAGGTTGGCCTTCTTCATGGCCAGGGAGGCGGCCCAGAGGGCGGCGCGGGCGGCCATGGGGACGTGGGCCATCGGCGGCGGTGTCATGCCCCACCGGCGGCGCATCACCCCTTGGGCGAAGTGGGCGCCGCGGGTGAAACGGGTTTCCCAGGTCTGGAAGTCCAGCGACAGCGAGACGTTGAACACCTCCAGGTTCTCGACCCGGTGCGGCGCGTAGAGCGGCCAGGTCAGGGCCTGACCGGCCTCCAGGTCGAACACCTGGGCGTCGGCGTCATAGGCCTTGCGGTAGGTCAGCTCCTCGGTGGTGGTCCGCATGATGACCTGTTCCATCTCGATCTGCGGCAGATGCTGCTCATCGGGCGGATAGACGAACAGGCGCTTGCGGCCGCGCAGGTGGAACAGCAACACGCCCGAGGCGTCGAAATGGTAGGGCACCTTCGTGCCGGGCGAGGACAGGATCAACTGGCCCGCCGCCTTGATCGGCTTGAGGCCGAGCTCGCGCATGTTGGCCTGAAAGGCCGCATGGACGGGGTTCCAGAGCTCGGGCCAGGCGGTCTGCACGTCGCGCAGGTTCACCCACAGGCGCCCGGCCTTGATCTCGGCCAGAATGGTCGCCCCGTCGGCGCGACCGCGCGCGCCGGTCGCCAGGGTGAACTGCCCCTCGTCGTCATAGCTGTAGCTGTTGATGTCGAAGAGCTCTTCCGGATAACGGTCGAGCAGCGCGGCCAGCGCCTCGTCGGTGGCGAGGCCGAGCTGGTCGACCTGGTGCGGGAACACGCGGGGCTCGAGCGGCAGGGACATCGGGTCGTCCTTCTAGAGAATGAGCATGGCGCCCAGCGCGCTGACGGCGGACTGGGGGCGGGTCTTGTTCAGGGCGGCGGCGGCGGCGGCGGCGATGCCGCGCGCGCGGCCGGCGACGGTGGTCTCGCAGGCGTCAATGGCGGCCCAGCGGCGGCGGACGCTGAGGGCGAGGCCGGCCCCGGCCAGGCGTTCACCCGCCGCCAGGGCCGCGTCGACACCGGCCATGGAGAAGGCGGCGCTCATGGCGCCGGCATAGCCCCGGCGCTGGGCAACGCCCTCCAGCACCGTCTGTGACCGGTTGCAGAAGTACTTCTTGTAGGGCTCGCCCTCGAAGCCGTAGTCGAAGACCCTGAAGCCTTCCGCCGAGCCCTGCCGCATGGTCTCGAGACTGAGCAGGATGCCGGGCGAGTAGCGGGCCACCGACGCCTCGTAGGCGGGAAACCAGAAATGGTAGTGCGCGCCGGCGTGCAGACCGTACTCGAAGGCCACCGGCTCGCCGCCGGCCTCCAGCACCGCCAGCCGGGCGCCGAAGCCCTGCACGGCGGTGTCGGCCAGCAGGGCGCGCAGCAGATCGGCGGTCCAGCCGCAGGCGAAGATGTCGTGCAGGCGCGAGCGGCGGTACTGGTCGCTCTTCAGCGCGATCAACCGCTCCAGCAAGGCCGGGTCCCGGCTGTCCGTTCGGGCCAGGACCGCCCCGTGGTCGCGCTCCAGCGAGCGGCGGGCGCGGTCCTTGTCCTTGAAATACTTGTGCCAGTCGGCGCGGCGACCGGCGTCATAGGCCGCCCAGCCGTCCGACAGATCGGCCTGCAGGGTCTGGCGGGCGATGACGCCCTCCCCTTCCGCGCCCGGCCCGCTCCAGCCGGTGACGCCCAGCGAGGCGGCGCCGATCAGGTCGGGCAGCGCCTCGAGCGGGATGTCGAGGCCCGGCTCGGTGATCACCGCGTGATAGTCGTTGAGCGGCGCGCCGATCGGCTGGGCCGCGCCGCCGCGGCGCTGGTGCGGGAAGAAGCCGACCACCCGACCCCGGCGATGCAGGATCGACACGGCCGCGCCCGGCGCGACCTCGCCGGCGATCTGGGTGAAGCGGGGATGGAAGTAGGGCGAGGAAAAACGCGGGTCGGCGGCGACAAAGGACGCCCAGAGGTCGAGCTCGTCCGGCGAGAGCTCCGCCGGCGTCACCGTCTCCAGGGTCAGTTCGCGTCCCAATCCGGAACTCCTCAAGCCTTTTGCCCGACCCGGTCGCAAGTTCCGTTCCATGCGGAACGGCGACCGAACGCCATGGCATAGCCCCGGCGGGCCTAAGGTTCTCTTTATGAGGGCGGGGTTTAGTGGACGCGTTGGCCGAGCATGTTGCCCGGGGGGGAATAGCGACAGACCAGATAGTCCTGGGTGCGGCTGCTCCCCCGCGCGCAGCCGATCGCCGTCGTGCCGCGCCAGATGGCCTGGGTATAATGTCCCACGTCCTGCCAGCGGCCGGTGCGGCTGACCTCCGGAAAGACGCCGGGCCGATAGTCGCCCGCCTCGGCGAACCAGCTGCGCATCAGCACCGCGTCGGAGAACCAGCCCCGCGCGCCCATCGACAGGTTCTCGCCCTGCCCGCGCCGGATCTCCCAGGGCGAATGCTCCATGCGGTCGCGGCGGCCCAGCTCCCGCGCCCAGGCGGCGGCGGCGGCGGCCAGCTTCGGATCCCAGACCAGCGGCGGCGCCCCGACCCGCGCTCGGGTCTCGTTGTGCAGCGCCAGGGCGGTCTCGCGCAGGCTCGGGGCCTGGGCGAAGGCCGGTGTGGCGGCGAGGAAAAGGATGAGGGCGGTGAGGCGGCGCATCGGGGGCAGGATGCCTCAGCGAGGAGGGCGGGGCCATGGCGCATTGAAGACTGCTTCCGGCGCCAGCCGGTTGCCGCTCCCGCCACCGTCGGTGCTATCGGCGTCGCGCAACAGCCGGAGAAGGGGCTCGAAGCACGCTCCTGCGCCATCGGAGCGTCCACGACGCTTCAGAGCGGAAACCTCACCTCGACAATCAGGCCGGTCGGCTCCCAGCTGCGGGTGATGGACCCGTTGATCTGCCGCACCACGCGGTTCTTCAGGGTCGAGCCGAAGCCTTCGCGGGTGGGCTCGGCGACAGGGGGGCCTCCGGCTTCCCGCCATTCGATGGCGACTTGACGCTGGATGAGCTTCCAGGTCACCGACAGATGGCCGCCGTCCCGGGCGAAGGCGCCGTACTTGTTCGCGTTTGTCGCCAGTTCATGGAGCAGCAGGCTGATGGGCTGCACCTGCTCGGGCGTCAAACCAATCTCCGGGCCGCTGACGTGCACCTGATCCTTCGGGCAGAGCGCGGCCAATTCCTCCCTCACCACATCTTCCAGCCGCCCGCCTTCCCAGCTTCGGTTGGCCAGGGACGTCTGGGCCCGCGACAATGCGTTGATCCGGCCCGCGACGATGTCCTTGTAGGCTTCCACATCCGGGGCGCGAGTCAGCGCCACGAGGGAGTGGACGATCGCCAACACGTTGCGCGCCCTGTGGTCGACCTCGCGCATCAGCAGGTCGCGCGCTTCCTTGTTGCGCTTCTCTTCGCTGATGTTCCGGACTTCGATGATCGTCCCGACCCTGCCCTCATGGTCCTGAAAGGGGCTGGCGGTGAAGGCGACCGGGTAGAAGGAGCCGTCCTTGTGGACGAATATCTCCTCCCCCTGCATGCCCGACCTTTCGGGCAGCGCGCGGTCAATGGCGCATTCGGACAGAGGAAAGGCCGAACCGTCCGGGTAGGTGTGGTGGATCACGTCGTGCAGGGGGCGACCAGAGGTCTCGGCGAACGTGTACCCGGTGAGCCGCTCCGCCGCCTTGTTCATGAAAACGCAGTGCTGCCGGTCGTCCATGAGGAATACCGCCATCGTTGTATTGTCTAGAATGGCATCCAATCGGCCGGACACATTCCGCAGGTCCGCTTCAATCTGATGCCGGGCTGTCGTGTCCTGGATGGCGGCGTAGAACACCCTGTCTCCGTCTTCCTCGAAGATCTGAAGCCTGACAGAGACATTGTATTCAGTACCGTCCTTCCGACAATGGACGGTCTCAAAGTCGAGCCTCTCTATTTCACCAAGTTCGAGAGGCTTTATGATCTCTAGAAACGCCTCGCGGTTTAATCTGGGCTTAATGTCCCACGGCGTAATCTGCCTCAGCTCTTCTAAAGTATATCCTAGATTTTCTCTCGCCCCTTTGTTGACCAGGCGAAACCGGAAATCACCAGCAGAGAAAATATAGACCTCACTGGCCGCCTCTTCGACGATGCGCCCAAGGCGGGCGGTCGTAACACTCAGGTGACTATCCATTCGAAGGTGATCCGGCGCGGGAATGTTTGCGGCTGATACGCATTGTCTGGCCATTCAGCAACAAAGGCGGTCGCTCATAGACAGGACATCGTCTTCGCGGTCCGAGACCCAAGGGGTTGGACCCAAGCGGAACAGCGAAAGCGGTATCAGCGGTCCTACTCCTGCCGACACGGCGCGCCCTGCCCGCCCCTCGCGGTTTCCCCGCCGCCGCCGACATTCGAATGTGCGACGGATGGAACGGTTCCTCGCCTGTTCACGAAATCCGGCCCGCACCGGGTGGCGGCGAGCCGTTTCCAGAAAAAGCCCCCCGGCGTTTCCGCCGGAGGGCTCGTCTCTCTTGCTCCCTCCCCTTCATGGGGAGGGGGGTCCCGAAGGGACCGGGTGGGGAACGAGGAGGCCAGTCACGAAGCGATGTGATCGGCCGCTGCTTGCCCCACCCTGGCCGGCAAGCCGGCCTGTCCCGCCCCACAAGGGGGAGGGAGAAGCGTAAGTCCTACTCGACGATCTTGGCGACGACGCCGGCGCCGACGGTGCGGCCGCCTTCGCGGATGGCGAAGCGCAGGCCCTGGTCCATGGCGATCGGGGTGATCAGCTCGACGTCCAGCTCG
>JAUSPV010000148.1 GCA_030652755.1 Caulobacter sp.
GCGCTTTGCGAGCTTCGACACGCGCTCACCGAGCGCTGCTCAGCATGACCAGGCTATCGGCATTCCAGCACAGTCATCCTGAGCAGCCGCGCAGCGGCGTGTCGAAGGACGCATGGGAAAGGCCGTGTTCATGGGTGGCCCGAACAAGTCGGGCCATGACGGACTGATTGAGGCAGTCCTAAACCTCCAGCGCCTTCACGCCCGGCAGCGTCTTGCCTTCCATCCACTCGAGGAAGGCCCCGCCGGCGGTGGACACGAACGTCATCTGCCCCGCCACGCCCGCGTGGTTCAGCGCCGCGACCGTGTCGCCGCCGCCGGCCACCGCCGTGATCTTGCCGGCCAGCGCCAGCGCGCCGGCCTTCTTCGCCGCGGCGACGGTGGCGATGTCGAAGGGCGGCACCTCGAACACGCCGAGCGGGCCGTTCCAGATCAGGGTCTGGCTGGCGTCCATCGCGGCCAGCAGGCGCTCGACGGTCTTCGGACCGGCGTCGAGGATCAGCTCGCCCTCGCGGATGTCGCCGAGGTCGGCGGTGCGGGTCTCAACACCCGGCTTGACCGCCGTGGCCAGCACCACGTCGACCGGCAGGAGCAGCTCGCAGCCGGCCGCTTCGGCCTTCTTCATGATCTCGCGGGCGGCGTCGCCCAGGTCGTGCTCGCAGAGCGAGCCGCCGACCGGGTGGCCCTGCGCCGCCAGGAAGGTATTGGCCATGCCGCCGCCGATGGCCAGGCGGTCGAGTTTGGCGACGAGGTTGTTGAGCAGGTCGAGCTTGGTTGAGACCTTGGCCCCGCCGACGATGCCCAGCACGGGCTTCTTCGGCTTGCCGAGCGCCGCGTCGAGCATCTCCAGCTCCAGCTGCATCTGCAGGCCCGGATAGGCCGGCAGCAGCCCGGCCAGACCCTCGGTCGAGGCGTGGGCGCGGTGGGCGGCGCTGAAGGCGTCGTTGACGTAGAGGTCGCCGTTCTTCGCCAGTTCGGCGGCGAAGGCGGGGTCGTTCTTCTCCTCGCCGGCGTGGAAGCGGATGTTCTCCAGCAGCGCGACGCCGCCGTTCTCGAGGCCGTCGATGACCGCCGCCGCCTCCGCGCCGATGCAGTCGCCCGCGAAGGCCACCGGCTGCTCCAGCAGGTCCGATAGCGGGCCGACCACGGGCTTGAGGCTCATCTCCGGAACCCGCTTGCCCTTGGGCCGGTCGAAGTGGGCCAGCAGGATGACCTTCGCGCCGCGGGTCGACAGGAAGTGGATGGTCGGCAGGGCCGAGCGCAGCCGGGTGTCGTCGGTGATCTGGCCGCCGTCCATCGGCACGTTGAAGTCCACGCGCACCAGCGCGCGCTTGCCGGCGAGATCAGCGGTGTCGAGGGAGCGGAAGGTCATCTCTTGCTTTCGTTCTGTGCGTCCTTCGAGACGCCCGCCAGTGCGGGCTCCTCAGGATGACGAACTCAGCAAAACGCTCGTCATGGTGAGGAGCGGGCCATCAGGCCCGCGTCTCGAACCACGCAATGCCTACAGGAACTTCGCCATCACCAGAGCCGTGTCGCTCATCCGCGTCGCGAAGCCCCATTCGTTGTCATACCAGGTCAGCACCCGGGCCAGCTTGCCGTCGACGACCTGGGTCTGGGGCAGGGCGGCGGTGGACGACGCAGCCACGTGGTTGAGGTCGATGGAGACCAGCGGGTCGTTGGTGACGGCCAGCACGCCCGACATCGGGCCTTCCGAGGCGGCGACCAGGGCCTTGTTGATCTCTTCCACCGTCACGTCGCGGCCGGCCACGACCTTGAGGTCGACGACCGAGACGTTGGGGGTCGGGACGCGGATCGAGGAGCCGTCCAGCTTGCCCTTCAGCTCCGGCAGCACCAGGCCCAGCGCCTTGGCCGCGCCGGTCGAGGTCGGGATCATGCTCAGGCCGGCGGCGCGGCCGCGGTAGAGGTCCTTGTGCATGGTGTCGAGGGTCGGCTGGTCGCCGGTATAGGCGTGGATCGTGGTCATGTAGCCACGCTCGATGCCGAACAGGTCGTGCAGCACCTTGGCCACCGGGGCCAGGGCGTTGGTGGTGCAGCTGCCGTTGGAGACGATGATGTCGTCGGCGGTCAGGGTCTCGTGGTTGACCTTGTAGACGATGGTCTTGTCGGCGTTGTCGCAGGGGGCGCTGACCAGCACGCGCTTGGCGCCGGCGGTCAGGTGGGCGGACGCCTTGTCCTTGGCGGTGAACAGGCCCGTGCACTCGAACGCGATGTCGACGTTGAGCTCCTTGTGGGGCAGCTCGGCCGGATTGCGGATCGCCGTGACCTTGATCTTGCCGCGGCCGATGTCGATCCAGTCCTCGCCGGTCGTCACCGTTCCGGGGAAGCGGCCGTGCACGCTGTCGTAGCGCAGCAGGTGGGCGTTGGTCTCGACCGGGCCCAGGTCGTTGATGGCCACGACCTCGATGTCCGTGCGGCCATGCTCGGCGATGGAGCGCAGAACCAGACGGCCGATCCGGCCAAATCCGTTGATGGCGACGCGAACAGTCATGGTTTTGGGGCTCCCGACCACTTTTTGTAGGTGCCGGGGGTTTTGAGGACAGAGCCCCGGAAGTCAACCCCGGGCGGCGGAGAGAGGGGTCACATCGGGTGAAGGTTTGTGACGGGGTTGGGGGCCAATCCTCCCCGCTCGCGGGGAGGGGGACCGCTCGGAGAGCGGTGGAGGGGTAGCGCCGGAGTCAGCGGGTTGGAGCCATCAGAGCTTGGGCGTCCGGCGCCCGCGCTGCCCCTCCACCATGCTCCGCATGGTCCCC
>JAUSPV010000154.1 GCA_030652755.1 Caulobacter sp.
AACGGCCACGCGGAGCGCTGACCTTCGTCGAAACGGCCCACAACTACCCCTATGCCGGGCGAAGGCCCGGCGCTCCGCCCCCTCCCCACCTTCACTGGCGCGAGCCCGTGAGGCGGCGAAGCCGTGACTCCCGTCTCCCTCCCCCTTGTGGGGAGGGTGGATCGGCGAGCGCAGCGAGACGAGACGGGTGGGGCGAGCAGCGATCCTCACCTGACTCATAAGGCGGCACCCCTTGCCCCACCCTGACCTGCTTCGCAGGTCTGGGCGGGCGTGTCGAAGGACGCAACGCTGGCTTTTCCACAGGTTTGCCTGTATAGGCGCGCCTCCACTACCTCAGAAGCGCTGATACACGCCCTCGCCAACGCGAGCAGACCGGGCGCCGAACGCGTTTTCGCCCCTGTCAGGAACTATCCAAAAATGGCGTTTCCGCCTCTCAATCCCGCCATCGAGCGGGCCCTTGCCGCGCAAGGCTATGCCGACCCGACCCCCGTTCAGCTGGCCGTGCTCGAGGAGCATGCCGTCGACCGCGACCTGCTGGTCTCGGCCCAGACCGGCTCGGGCAAGACCGTCGCCTTCGGCGTGGCCATGGCCACGACCCTGCTGGGCGAGGAACAGTACCTGGGCGGCGTCAGCGGCGCCCCGATGGCGCTGATCATCGCCCCGACCCGCGAGCTGGCCCTGCAGGTCAGCCGCGAGCTGGAATGGCTCTACAAGGAAGCCGGCGGCCGCATCGTCACCTGCGTCGGCGGCATGGACGCCCGGCGCGAGCAGCGCCTGCTGGCGGGTGGCTGCCACATCGTGGTCGGCACCCCCGGCCGCCTGCGCGACCACCTGGAGCGCGGCTATCTCGACGTCTCGGCCCTGAAGGTCGCGGTGCTCGACGAGGCCGACGAGATGCTGGACCTGGGCTTCCGCGAGGACCTGGAGTTCATCCTCGAGACCACCCCGGCCGAGCGCCGCACCCTGCTGTTCTCGGCGACCATCGCCAAGGACATCGCGCGCCTGGCCCAGACCTATCAGCGCGACGCGGTGCGGATCGACACCACCACCCGCAACGAGCCGCACGGCGACATCGAGTACAAGGCCATCCGCGTGGCCCCCAACGAGATCGAGCACGCCGTCGTCAACGTGCTGCGCCACTATCACGCCGGCGGGGCGCTGGTGTTCTGCTCGACCCGCGACGCGGTGCGCCACCTGTACGCCAGCCTGCGCGAGCGCGGCTTCGAGGTCGTCGGCCTTTCGGGCGAGATGGGCCAGCGCGAGCGCAACGACGCGCTGCAGGCGCTGCGGGACCGCCGGGCCCGCGTCTGCGTCGCCACCGACGTCGCCGCCCGCGGCCTCGACCTGCCGGACCTGGGCCTCGTCATCCACGCCGACCTGCCGGTCAACAAGGCCACCCTGCTGCACCGTTCGGGCCGCACCGGCCGGGCGGGCAAGAAGGGCACCTCGGTGCTGCTGGTGCCCTACACGCGCCGCCGCAAGGCCGAGTCGCTGCTGGCCTCGGCCAGCATCGAGGCCGAATGGGTCGGCCCGCCCAGCGCCGACGAGATCCGCGCCGGCGACCAGCGCCGCATGCTGGAAGACCCGACCCTGACCGAGCCGGCGACGGAGGAAGACCTCGGCCTCGCCCGCATCCTGATGGACCAGAGCCCGGCCGAGGCGATCGCCGTGGCCCTGCTGCGCATGTACCGCGCCCGCCTGCCGGAGCCGGAGGACCTCTACGACGGCGGTCCGTTCAAGGAACATGGCGCCAAGCCGCGCATCGTCCGCGAGGGCGACAGCGACCGGGGCGGTCTGGGCAATTCGTTCGAGGATCGCGGTCCGCGCGACCATACCGAGTTCGCCGACGCCACCTGGTTCAAGCTGTCGATCGGCCGCGCCAAGAACGCCGACCCCAAGTGGCTGCTGCCGCTGATCTGCCGGATCGGCGTGGTGACCAAGAAGGACATCGGCCAGATCCGCATCTTCGACAACGAGACCAAGTTCCAGATCTCCGAGGAGATGTCGGGCAAGTTCATGGAGCAGGTGCTCGCCCATCCGGACAAGGACGTGCGGGTCGAGCCCAGCACCGCGCCGACCTCCAAGGACTTCGCCCCGCGCAAGCCGCGCGCCGCCGGCTACGGCGATCGCGCCGAGCGTGGGGACCGCCCGGATCGCGGCGACCGTCCGCAGCGCACCGAACGCCCGGCCTGGAAGGACAAGGCCCCGCGCGCCGACGCCGGCGCTGACCGCCCCGCCCGTCCCGAGTGGAAGGACAAGGCGCCGCGTCCCGAACGCAGCGAGCGTCCTGCGCCCCGCGCCGACAGCGCCGACCGCCCGGCTCGTCCGGAGTGGAAGGACAAGCCGGCCCGCGCCGAGCGTCCGGCCGCCCCCCGCGCCGAGGGCGCCGCCCGGCCGGCCTGGAAGGACAAGCCCGAGCGCTCCGCCCCGCGCACCGAGCGCGCCGCGCCCGCCGCCCGCGCTGAAAAGCCCGCCTATTCCGAGAAGCCCGAGTGGAAGCCGCGTCCGCCCCGCGACGATCCCCGTCCCGCCGGCGCCCCGGCCCGCGCGCCGCGCGATTCCGGCGCCCGCGAGTCGGTGCCCTACAACCCCGCCACGCCGGCGCCTGAAAAGCCGTTCCGCAAGCCCCGCGCGACCGGCGGCGCCTTCAAGCCCGGCGGCGAGTTCAAGGGCGGCGCCTTCAAGGGCCCCAAGGCGGCCGACGGCCGCGGCGGCTCCAAGCCGTTCAAGCCGGCCGGCCCCGGCGGTCCCAAAAAGCCCTTCAAGGGCAAGCCGCGCCCCTAACGGGCCTCGGCGAGGGTGACGTAGAGCTCCGACTCGATCACCCATTGGCCGGAGACTTTCCGCCAGACGGCGAGATAGGTCCCGGCCATGGCGGTCTCGCCGCCTGGGCCCCGCCACAGCGCGGTCCAGCGGCCCTGCTCGGCGGCCCGGGCCCCGGCCTGGTCGATCTCCACCTCGCCCGAAGTCCGCACATAATGGACGAAGGCCGGATCGGCGAACTGGCCGGCGAAGGCCTGGACGATGGCCTCCGCGCCGACGATCAGGCTGCCGTCGCCGGTGATCATCGTCGCGTCGGCGAACAGGAACGGCCGCAGCCGCGCCGCGTCGTGGGCGGCGATCAGCCGGTTGGTCAGCTTGCGGCGGGCGCGGATGGCGTCGGCGGGCGCGGTCATGGACCTCGCCTACCCCGCCTGCGCCGCCTCGGCCATATCCAGCGCCGTCTCGATGGCCCGGAACAGGATCGCCGCGTCGATCGGCTTGGCGACGTGCAGGTCCATGCCGCAGGCCAGCAGCGCGTCGACCTGATGGGTCATGGCGTTGGCGGTCAGGGCGATCACCGGCGTCCGTCGCCGCCCGGCCGCCGCTTCACGCGCCCGGATCTCGCGCACCGCTCCGACCCCGTCCAGCACCGGCATGTGGACGTCCATCAGGATCAGATCCCAGTCCCCGTCGGCCCAGGCCTGCACCGCCTGGGCGCCGTCGGCCTTGATCACCGGGGTGATGCCGACCTGGGCCAGCAGGGTCTCGAGCACGATCTGGTTGACGCGATTGTCCTCGGCCGCCAGCACCCGCAGGCCGTTGTGTTCGACCGCCCCCTGCTCGGCGTCGACGGGCCTGGCGGGCGCCGCCTCGCCCAGCCGCTCGACAGGCAGGATGACCGAGAAGGTCGCGCCCTGGCCGGGCTCGCTGACCGCCAGGATGTCGCCGCCCATCAGCCGGCTGAGGTCGCGGGAGATCGACAGTCCCAGGCCCGTTCCGCCATGGCGACGGGTCGTCGAGGCGTCCAGCTGGCTGAACCGGCTGAACAGCCGGTCGATCTGGTCGAACGGCAGGCCCGGACCCGTGTCTTCCACCACGATGCGGGCCGCCCCGTCGCGCCAGGCAGCCTTCAGCGAGACCCGGCCGGTCTCGGTGAACTTCACCGCGTTCGACAGCAGGTTGCCGATGATCTGCCGGACGCGGGACGGATCGCCGCGGAAGCGCCCGGCCGTCTCGGGCGACAGTTCGACGCTGAACAGCAGCCCCTTGTCCGCCGCCAGGGCGCCAAACGGCTCGGCGGCGGTGCGCAGGCATCCGGCCAGATCGAACTCCACCGACACCAGGTCCAGCTTGCCGGCCTCGATCTTCGAGAAGTCGAGGACGTCGTTGAGAACCGTGGTCAGGGTCGCCCCGGCCTCGCGGATGATCATCAGCCGCTCGCGCTGACGGTCGGTCAGCTCATCGGCGGCCATCGCCTGGGCCATGCCCAGGACGCCGTTGAGCGGCGTGCGGATCTCGTGGCTCATGGTCGCCAGGAAGGCGCTCTTGGCGATGTTGGCGGCCTCGGCCTGGGCCAGCGCGCGGCGCAGCTGCTCGTCGGCCCGAACCCGGTTGATCGCGTACTGGATCAGCCCGGCGAAAAAGCCGGTGACGGCCAGGATCGCGAACAGGCGATTGGCGATCGGCTCATCCGCCGCCCGCCACACGGTGATCGCCATGCAGATCACGAACATGCCGGCCAGGGAGGCCAGGCCGATCCTTCGCGAGATCACGAACTCCGTCGTGGCGCTCAGGGCGATGGCGGCCAGCATGGCCACGCCCGCCAGCTCGGCCGTCGTGCGGTCGGCCAGCGTCGTGAGCCCGAAGGGCAGGGCGCAGTAGGTGACCGTGAAGACGAAGGTGGCCGCCGCCACGGTCCATTCCGTCGCGAGCGCATGCGTGGGCGCGCGCCGCTCGATCCAGCGCCAGAACAACAGCCTGTTGAACGCCATCATGCCGAAGGCGCCGGCGGCCCAGGCCGCCGCGAACTCGGCGCCGAGCCAGACCCAGCCGCCGAAGGCCGCGACAGTCGTGAGCACGAGTCCGGGCCACAGGCCTCGCCGTCTTAGGGCGATGACCTCGGTCCAGGGGCGCCGGGCGCCGGAGTCTCCCAAGGCGAACGCTTCACTCACAGGGGGAGCGTGGAGCCGCCCGGCGCGAATTGCAACCGTCGCTTTAGTCTTTGCGGCGCGCGCCGGGGCGGGGATCAGCGACGCTTGGCTTCCCGCTTGGCGCGGGCCTCGGCCTTGGCTTCGGCCTTGCGGGCCTTGCGCTCTTCACGCTTGAGAGCCAGCTGGGCTTCCTCGTTGTTGAGCAGGGCGAGGCGCGCTTCCTCGGCCGCCTTGGCGGCCGCGATGCGGTCGGCCTCGGCCTTGGCCTCGGCGGCCAGCCGGGCTTCTTCCCTGGCCTGTTCGCGCGCCAGGCGCGCCGCTTCGCGCTCGGCGGCCAGACGCTCTTCGCGGGAAACGAAGGTGGAAGCGGTGACGGTGGGCTTGGGTTTGAACTTGGCCAGCAGGGCCTTCTTGGCTTCGGCCGCCGCCTTCTGGCGTTCAGCAAAGCCCGTGCGCAACGGGTCTTTCATCGAGTCTTTCAGCAAGTCTGGGAAGGCCGCTTAAAACCGAAGAATCCGCTGTAATGCAACCCCCGCCTGGCCTCGCGGAGAGGATTTGATCACCGCCGCACGCCGCCTGACGCCTTTGTCCGCCGGCTCATTCCGCCGCGAACACCAGCTCCATCCACACGTCGCAGCGACTGTACTCCGTGTCCCGCGGCGGTATGTCGGTGAAGCCGACGGCCCGGTAAAGGCCCAGCGCGGGACCAAGGCCGGCGTTGGTCTCCAGATAGAGACGCGGCGCGCCACTCGCCCTCGCCCGGTCGATACAGGCCTGCATCAGCTTGCGGCCAAGTCCCGTTCCCCGGGCGGTCTCGTCAACGGTCATCTTGATGACCTCGAAGCCGCCGTCGGCCATCGCCTTGAGACCGACGCAGCCCAGGGGCGCCCCGTCCGGCCCCTCCGCCAAGAAGATATGGCCGCCCGGCGCCAGCACCTTGCCCACCGGATCGCCGAGCACGGCCTCGTCGGCCGGCTCGAGGGCGAAGTGCCGCCGGATCCAGGCTTCGTTCAGCGCCTTCCAGGCGGCGGCGTGACGGGGTTCGAAATCGACGATGCGCATGGCATGAGTGTGCGAAGCGCGGCCGTTTCGCGCAAGGAGGCCCGAGCCTTGGTTCACCCCGTCTACGCCGATCTGCCGACGACGATCTTCGAGGTCATGAGCGGCCTCGCCCGCGAGACCGGCGCGATCAACCTGGGCCAGGGCTTTCCCGAGGAGCCTGGGCCCGATGCGCTGCGTCGCCGCGCGGCGCTGGAGTCGGTGGAGGGCTACAACCAGTACCCGCCGATGCGCGGCCTTCCGGACCTGCGCCAGGCCGTGGCCGACCACTATGCGAAATGGCAGGGCCTGGACCTGACGGCCGAGGAGATCACCGTCACCTCGGGGGCGACCGAGGCGCTGGCGGCGGCTTTCCTGAGCCTGATCTCGCCGGGCGACGAGGTCGTGCTCTTCCAGCCGCTGTATGACTCCTATCTGCCAATGGTCCGCCGCGCCGGGGGCGCGCCCAGGCTGGCTCGTCTTGATCCGCCGCACTTCCGGATCACGCGGGAGATGCTCGACCGCGTCTTCACACCGAAGACCCGCATCGTGGTGCTGAACAATCCGGTGAACCCGGCGGCGGTGATCTTCAGCGACGAGGAGCTGGCGCTGCTGGCGGAGTACTGCGTGCGTTACGACGCGCTCGCGGTCTGCGACGAGGTCTGGGAGCAGATCGTGTTCGACGGCCGCCGCTTCCGCTCGATGATGAGCTTTCCCGGCATGCGCGAGCGGACCGTGAAGATCGGCTCGGCCGGCAAGATGTTCGCCATGACCGGCTGGAAGGTCGGCTTCCTCTGCGCCGCGCCCGCCCTGACCAGCGCGCTGGCCGCCGCGCACCAGTTTCTGACCTTCACCACCGCGCCGAACCTGCAGGCGGCCTACGCCTGGGGGCTTCGAAACTGCGATGACTGGTTCGAGACCATGCCGGCCGACCTGCAGCGCTCCCGCGATCGCATGGCCGCCAGACTGGAGACCGCCGGGTTCCAGGTCCTGCCGGCCAGCGGCAGCTACTTCCTGCTCGTCGACCTGGCCGCGTCGGGCATCGCCGAAGACGACCGGGCCTTCTGCCTGCGGGCGGTCAAGGACCACGGCGTCGCCGCGATTCCCGTCTCGGCCTTCTACGAGCAGGACGCCCCGACCAACCTCATCCGCCTGTGTTTCGCCAAGCGGGACGAGACGCTGGACGCGGGTGTGGCGCGACTGGCGGCGGCGCGCCTTGCAGCCATGGCCTGAACTGCGGCGGGCGGCTTCCGGGATGCCGAGGTGCAGACCCTCGCCGAAGCCGCCGCGCTCGCCGCCTAGATCGTCGCGCCGCCGTCGACGACCACGGCCTGGCCGGTCATGAAGGTCCCTGCCGCGCTGGCCAGGAACACCGCCGCGCCGGCGATCTCGTCCGGCTCGCCGATGCGGCGCAGCGGCACGGTCTCGGTCGAGCGCTTCAGGGTCTCGGGGTTGTCCCACAGCGCCTTGGCGAAGTCGGTCTTGATCAGGCCGGGCGCGATGCAGTTCACCCGGATGCCGTGGCGGCCGTATTCGTGGGCCAGGTTGCGGGCCAGCTGGAAGTCGGCGGCCTTGGAGATGTTGTAGGCGCCGATGACCGGCGAGCCGCGCAGGCCGCCGATCGAGCTGACGATGATGACCGCCCCGTCCTTCCGCTCGATCATCTCCGGGATCACCATGTTGATGAGCCAGTGGTTGGAGACGATGTTGTTGTCGAGGATCTTGCGGAACTGGTCGTCCTCGATCCCGGCCATCGGGCCGTAATAGGGGTTCGACGCGGCGTTGCAGACGACGATGTCGACCTTGCCGAACGCCTTGCGCGTCTCGTCGACGACGCGCTGCAGGTCTTCCTTGGAGGAGATGTTGGCCGGCACGGCGATGGCCGTGCCTTCACCCTCGGCTGCGTTGATGGCGGCGGCGACTTCCTCGCACGGTCCGGCCTTGCGCGAAGAGATCACCACCTTGGCGCCGTGCTGGGCCATGCGCTCGGCGATGGCCTTGCCGATGCCGCGCGAGCTGCCGGTGATGATCGCGACCTTGCCGGTCAGATCGAAGAGGGTTCCTTGAGCAGCCGACATTGCGCGCCTCCCTTTAAACGCTTGTTTGATTGGCGCGCACCGTGACGGCAGGGCGACGTGGCGTCAAGCGACAGGCTGAACCAGACATCGGCCCCGCCGCCCGGAGCTCCCCTCCAAATTGCATTTGACACCAAGCCTCCCCTATGACGGGATGAATACCTTGAGTTGCTTTGGGGGCTTTAGTGACTCGATTGCGTCCACGACTTTGCCTGCTGATCGTCTGCTCCGCGCTCACGGCTGGCTGCACGACGATCCGCATCGAAGGCGCAGAGCCGAAAGTCGAACGCCATTTCGGCGTTCTGAAGATCAGCCCCACCAAGGACGCCGGCGTCCTGGTTTTTCAGGTCCGGGGCGCCGGCTTGGTGCCCGGCGCCACCGGCGTGACGATCGGCTACGCGGCCGAAACCGTCGCCTACTTCTATGACCCCAAACAGTGCCGCGTCGTTCTGTTCGCCGAAACCTCAGCCGGGGTCGACGCCTTCTTTTCAGCTCTGAAGACCCAGGGCGCCACGACCGCCAACATCTGCGACGTCAGCCCGAAGGAAATGCCATGACCAGAATGGTCCTTTGCATCTGTTCAGCAGCACTTCTCGCCACAGCCTGTGCGCCGCTGATGCAAGCGCCTTTGGTTTACACGTCGAAGGACCAGGTCGGCATCAACCTCGCCACCACCTCGACCGAGGCCCCCGGCATCGAGATCAGCCTCGGCTACAAAGGGGTCGATGCTGCCTATGTGCCCGTCGCAGTCGCGCGAGAATGCCCCAAGGGCCAAGAACAACTCTGCATGGAACCCAATTGGAAGATCGAACTCATTAAAGGCGGCAACACCCAGGAATTTGGCACGCCCGCGACAGACGACGACATCGCTCGAGCGAAGGAGAGGGTTCTCAGCACAAAAACTGCAGTGGACGAAGCCAATAGAAAGCTGACTGCGGCGACCGGCGCAAGGGACGCTACAAAGGACTTGGCGGACAGACTTCCCGATCTGAAAACGCAGTATCAAGCGGCGCTAACCGCATCCTCCGCGGCCCCGGAGGACGCCACGTTGAAGGAACAAGCCAGCGCGCTGGCGAACCAGGTCAAGGCCGCCGAGGCCGCTGTCGCGAGGTTGCAAGCGGAACAGGCGGCCGTTGGCACCGCGCAAGGTCTAAAGGCGGATGTCGAACGAGACGTACGGCTTGCAGAAGCGTCAGTTGCCTCGCTCGAAGCCAGTCGGCGGTCGAACAGCACTGACTTCAAGTCTGACGCCTACTCTGTGTTCGGCAGTTTCGACGCGACCAGCAGTGTAACTGCCGACGGCCCGGAGATCGCTGCAACCGAACCGGCAGCGCCGCCGCCAGGCGATGGCGGTTCGACTCCGCAAACGCCGGCCAAGAAGTCGGCATCAAAGACCCCTGACGCGGGCGTTGGGTTGACGCTCGGCAGGGTGTTCGCGACCGGCATAGCCGCCCAGAATATTTCTGGTGGCCTTGGTCGAAGCGCGTCGATCAGCGCCACCTCGAAATGTCTCGAAATTGGCAGCTCGATTGTCGACCTGATCACCGACCCCGCCAAGAAGCCGGCGGTAGCCGAGAAGCTGCTAGCGGCCTGCGCGGCGTCACCGGCCGCAACCGCCAAATAGCGTTCCTCAAGCCAGCGTCCGCCCCAGCGCCAACAGGGTCTCGGACTGAACCTCCGGTATCGACGCATCGGCCCGGGGCCCCACGTTGATCAGCAGGTTGCCGCCGCCGGCCGTCACCTCGCGGTAGAGGTCGAGCAGCTGGTCGCCGGTCATGTAGTCGTCGGTCGCCTCGGCGGCGTTGTAGCCGAAGGCCAGGCCAAGCCCCCGGGTGGACTCCCACTTGCCGCGCCCGACCATGTGCTCGCCGGTGGTGTACTCCACCGTGCGGAAGTCGCAGTGCGGCGGCGTCGAGGTGCTGCCGCCGTGCACGCCGACCTCGGCGATCCGCGCCTTCACCATGGCGTTGAAGCCGGCGCAGGCGACCGGGTCGCGCAGGCTCTCGAACAGCGGAGCCGAGGCCATCCAGCGGTCGTTGATCACCCCGTCGGGGACGGCGGCGTAGTAGTCGGCGAACAGGCCGGGCAGGTCCTCGACGTTGGGCCAGGCGATGTCGTTCCACAGCACCGAGGGCTGGTAGCGGTCGATCAGTTCCCGCACCTGGGCGGCGGCATAGGCGCGATAGGCGTCGTCGGTCGGCACGCAGGCGAACATCTCGCCCATGTTGCGGATCAGGCTGGGCCGGAAGGTCCAGTCCAGGCCGCCGGAGTAGTAGAGGCCGTACCGCATGCCCCGGGCGCGCACCGCCTCGCCCAGCTCGCCGACGAAGTCGCGCTTCGAGTTCCAGCCCGGCCGGTGTGGATTGGGAACGTCGGTCGGCCACAGGCAGAAGCCGTCGTGATGCTTGGTGACGAAGACCACGTATCTCGCGCCCGCCTTCTGGAACAGATCGGCCCAGGCGTCGGCATCGAAGGCCGCCGCCGCCGCCTCGAACGGCTCGCGGAAGTCGGCGTAGGGCGCGTCCCCCCAGCGTTCGCGATGATACGCGGCGGTCGGGCTGGTCGGGTCACGCAGGGCGTTGTCGTACCACTCCGCATACGGACCAAGGACGAAGGCGTTGTCGTAGGCGCTGACGAACAGGTCGCTGATCGACACCCCCGCCGGGGCGAACGCCGGCACGGAGGCCATGCCCCAGTGGATGAAGATGCCCAGCTGCGGCTCGGCGTACCACTCCGGTACGGGTCGGCCCGCGAACGCGCTGAAGTCGGCCATGGATCGCTCCCCCTTGTTGTTGAGCCAAGGGTCTCGCGACATCCCTAGGGGAAGGCAAATCCTACGCGCACTTCGCCCAGCCGCCCATGTCGAGGTGGAAGTGGTCGTGGTGCTGGGCGTTGTAGTCGGGGCTCAGGGTGGTCAGGAAGACCTTGCAAGCGCCGTCGCGGACGGTGCGCAGAAAGCGGCCCTTCTGCCCGGCGTCGCTCCAGTCCTTCTGCACCGAGATCACCGTGCCGTCGGCCAGCCGGAAGCCGGCCACGTCCAGCGCGTTGGCGGTGGCGTGCTGGCTGACCGCGCCCTCGTCCTGGCCGTAGATCCGGCGGCAGGCGTAGGTGCCGTAGTGGTCGATGCGCACCACCGCCTGGCCGAACGAATCGAAGGCCGCCTGCTGGACCACCTGACGCTCCCAGATGCTGACGGCCAGCGCCTGCTTGCATGTCATCGGCGCCCCGCGCGGCGACAGGGGGGCCATGCCGGCTTCCATGTTCACCGCGTCATGGATGTCGCAGAAGCCGCTGGTCCGGGGCGCGACCTCCAGAAACTCGACGCCGCCCTGCTGCAGCACCTCGCGACAGGCGGCGGGATCCTCGCCGGTGCGGGCAGCCTTGATCCTGGTCGCGGCGCCGAGCGGATCGATGAGCGCCAGAGGCTTCCACGGCACATGCTCGCTCGGAAGCGCGCGCTCGGCGGCCAGGGCGACCGCGCCGACGATGCTCCACATCAGTACGAACCCGACCACGCGCGCGGTCAGGGTCTGCTTGTGGGCGTGCCGCTGGATGTGCGGCTTTCCGGGATCGGGTGCGCGGTAACCGGCCATGACTGTCGTTGCGCAACCTGACGCGGGGCTGCGTCAGGATGATGACCGCCGTTAACCACCTGACGGCCGCGCTGTCACCCCTGGCGGTTCAGGGACTCGACGATCCGCGCCCCGGCCGGCGGGTCGATGTCGGTGCGGGTGGTCTCGGTCAGCCGGGCCATGGTCATGTAGAAGCCGCAGGTCAGGATGATCTCGACGATCTCCTTGGGGCTGAAGTGCTTCTGCGCCTCGGCCAGGGACGCCTCGCTGGCCTTCACGTCCTCGATCACCTCCTTGGCGAAGGCGACCAGCGCCTTTTCCCTGGCGTTGAAGGCCGGGTCGTCGAAGCGGCGGGCGGCCAGGGCGTCGATCTGGGCCTGGGTGTTGCCGCAGCGCAGGCCGATCGGCACGTGCTGGTTCTACTCGTACTCGCCGCCCTCGAGCTCGGCGACCAGCAGGATGACCAGCTCGCGCAGGTCGGCGCCCAGCTGCTGCTTGCTCAGGATCGCCCCGCCAAACCGCAGCGCCGGCTCCATCATCGTGTCGGCGTTGGCCAGCATGCGGAAGATGTTCAGCTTGGCGGTCAGCTTGTCCCAGTAGTCCTTCGCCTTGGGCGGCAGGGCGTCGATGTCGGCGAACGGGACGAGGGCCATGGCGGGTTTCCTTTGGTCTTTGTTGTCGCCCAGCTTGCCGCGATCAGAGGGACGTCGTCCACCAGGTCGTGGTGAGCGACAGGCGCTGACTTTCCAGGAAGGCGGTCCGCGCCTCGTCCCTCGCCGCGCAGACGACAACCAGCTGCGTGAAGCCGCGGGCTTTCAGCCGCTTCCGGGCCTCGTCCAGCAAGGCGGCGCCGACCGTGGAAAACCGCGACGGGTCGGCGACGCAGAAGTCGTCGATCTGGGCCGTCGGCCCGCCGGGCGCGTAGACGGGCGGATTCTGGACGGGCATGGCGATCAGGAAGCCGTCGATCTGCCCGTCCGAATCCGACACCAGGAACAGGGCGCCCGCGTCGGTCGCGAGGTGGCCGAAGAAGGCCGTGCTCATCGCGGCGGAATGATCCGTCTTGCGCCAGAACCGGGGTTCAAACGTCTCGTAGAGCCGGCGCCGCGCCTCGATCATCCCGACGCAGGCTTCGACGTCGCCTGGATCGGCGGAACGGATGGCCATGGGGCTACTCCCTGGTGTGGTTCAGTGCAGCTTGACGCAAACAGGCCCGGGTCGCCACCACTCCAGAAACCGCAGAAAAATAAGGGAAAAGCGACGACTTGGCGCCGTCGCTCTAAGTGTTCATCTAGCGCCCATGACCTCTGACGCTGAAACCGCCACCGGCTGGCGGGAGCTGATGAAGCCCGCGCTGATCTCGCGGTTCGCCTTCCTGTGCCTGGGCATGTGGCTGAACGCCGCCGACGCGCTGGTGACCATCACCCTGACCCCGACCATCGCCGGCGAGATCGGCGGCTTCCAGTTCTTCGGCTGGTCGGTGGCGGCCTTCCTCCTGGGGGCCATCGTGGCGGGGGTCTGTTCGGGCAGGCTGTCGATGGAGCTGGGCCTGCGCCCGTCCATCGCCGTCGGCGGCGTCGCCTACGCGGCCGGCTGTACCGTGAGCGCGCTGGCTCCGGACTTTCTGATCTTCGTGGCCGGCCGGTTGCTGCAGGGCCTGGGCGCCGGGGCCATCGCCGCCCTCTGCTACGTGGCCATCAACGGCATGTTCCCGCAGCGGCTGTGGGTGCGGGTGCTGGCGGGGCTGGCCGGGGTCTGGGGCGTCGCGACCCTGTTGGGCCCGCTGATCGGCGGGATCTTCGCCGAGCTGGACTGGTGGCGCGGCGCCTTCTGGTTCTTCGCCATCCAGAGCCTGCTGTTCATCGCCGCAACCTTCGCCCTGGTCCCCGCCAGCGTGCAGCGGGACGAGCCACGGCCGCGCATCCCGCTGCCGCAACTTGGGGCGCTGATCATCGGCGTGACCCTGATCGCGGCGGCCGGCACGACCGGGACGGCGCTTCTGGACGGAGCTCTGGGCGTCGGCGGCCTGGGCGGGATGGCGCTGCTGCTGTGGCTGGACCGGCGGGCCGGCGGCGTGCTGCTGCCGCGGTCGGCGGGCGACCTGACCTCGCTGATCGGGGCCGGCTACTTCACCATCTTCGCGCTTGAGGCGGCGACCATCGGCTTCTCCGTCTACGGCCCGGCCTTCCTGCAGGGACTGCAGGGCGCCTCGCCGCTGGTCTCCGGCTATGTGATCTCGGCCATCGCCGCCGGCTGGACGGTGACGGCGATGCTGGTGGCGGGGGTGCAGAACCGCGACGGCTTCATGATCCGGCTCGGCGCCGTCTGCGTGGTCGTGGGCCTGGCCCTGGGCGCCTGGTCGCTGCCCTACGGCGGTCTCTGGGTGACGGTCGCGGCCCTGACCCTGGCCGGCATGGGCTTCGGCTTCTCCTGGGCCTTCCTGTCCAAGGCGATCATCGGCGGCCTGTCGGAGGCCGAGCGGCCGCTGGGCTCCTCCGCCGTGCCGACGGCCCAGATGATCGGCGGCGCGGTCGGGGCGGCCGGCGCCAGCGCGCTGGCCGGCCTGCTGGGGCTTTCGGACGGCGTCGATCCTGTGACCGGCCCGGCGGCGGGGCTTAAGCTGTTCGGGGCGGTGATCCCGGTGGCCCTGCTGGGCCTGCTCGCGGCCTGGCGGGTGGGGCGGAGGGGTTAGGTCTCCGCCAGCGCCGCTTCCTCGACCACCTTGACCACATCGGCCATGATCTGGGTGAGCTTGAAGTCCTTGGGGGTGTAGATGCGGCGCACGCCCATCTGCTTGAGGACCAGGGCGTCATCCGGCGGGATGATGCCGCCGACCACGACCGGGATGTCGCCCAGGCCCTCGGCCCGCATCACGCGCACCACCTCCTGCACCAGGTCCAGGTGCGAGCCCGACAGGATCGACAGGCCCACGACGTGCGCCCTGGTCTCCCTGGCCCGGCGGACGATCTCGTCCGGGGTCGAGCGGATGCCGTCGTAGTGGACCTCCATGCCGACGGCGCGGGCGCGGGTGGCGATCTGTTCGGCGCCGTTGGAGTGGCCGTCCAGGCCCGGCTTACCGATCAGGTAGGTCAGGGTGCGGCCCAGAACCTCCGAGACGCGCTCGACGTCCCGCTTCACGGCCTCGATGTCCTCGGCGTCCTCGCCGGTGGCGACGACCACGGCGACGCCGGTCGGGCCGCGGTACTCGCCGAACACCTCGCGCAGGGCGAAGGCCCATTCGCCGGTGGTCACGCCCGCCTTGGCCGCGACGATGGAGGGCTCCATGATGTTGCGGCCCTCGCGGGCGGCGGCCTTCAGGTCGGCTATGGCGGCGTCGACGGCGGCGTGGTCGCGCGATGCGCGCCAGGCCTTCAGCCGCTCGACGACGCCGGCCTCGAGCCTGGGATCGACGGTCTCGATCGAGCCTTCGCCGGCCGACAGGGGCGAGATCTCGGTGTCGGTCCAGCGGTTGACGCCGACCACGGTCATGCCGCCGGTCTCGACGGCCCGCACCCTGGCGGCGTTGGAGCCGACCAGAGCGCTCTTCATGTAGTCGATGGAGGCGGCGGCCCCGCCCAGGGCGTCGATCTTCGCCAACTCGGCCAGCGCCCCGGCCTTCAGCTCGGCGACCTTCGCCTCGACCACATGGCTGCCGGCGAACAGGTCTTCGTATTCCAGCAGGTCGGTCTCATAGGCCAGCACCTGCTGCATGCGCAGGCTCCACTGCTGGTCCCAGGGACGCGGCAGGCCCAGCGCCTCGTTCCAGGCCGGCAGCTGCAGCGCCCGGCAGCGGGCGTCCTTGGAGAGCGTCACCGCCAGCGCTTCCAGCAGGATGCGGTAGGGGTTGTTCTCGGGCTGCTGCTCGGTCAGGCCCAGGCTGTTGACCTGCACGCCATAGCGGAAGCGGCGGGCCTTGGCGTCCTGCACGCCGTAGCGCTCGGCGAGGATCTCGTCCCACAGCACCGTGAACGTGCGCATCTTGCACAGCTCGGTGACGAACCGGACGCCGGCGTTCACGAAGAAGCTGATCCGTGAGCAGACGATCTCGAAGTCCTGCTCCGGCACCTGGCCGCCGGCCTTCACCGTGTCGAGCACCGAGATGGCGGTGGCCAGCGCGAAGGCCAACTCCTGCTCCGGCGTCGCCCCGGCTTCCTGCAGGTGATAGCTGCAGACGTTCATCGGGTTCCACTTGGGCACCTCGCGATAGCACCAGGCGATCATGTCGCCGATCAGGGTCAGGCTGGGCCCGGGCGGGAAGATGTAGGTCCCGCGGCTCAGGTATTCCTTGATCAGATCATTCTGGGTCGTGCCCTGCAGCGCCGCGCGCGGCGCCCCCTGCTCGTCGGCCAGGGCGACGTACATCGCCAGCAGCCAGGCGGCCGGGGCGTTGATCGTCATCGAGGTGTTCATCTTGTCGAGCGGGATGCCGTCGAACAGCGTCCGCATGTCGCCCAGATGGCTGATCGGCACCCCGACCTTGCCGACCTCGCCCTTGCTCAGGATGTGGTCGGCGTCGTAGCCGGTCTGGGTCGGCAGGTCGAAGGCCACCGACAGCCCGGTCTGGCCGGCCGCCAGGTTGCGGCGGTACAGGGCGTTGGACTTCTCGGCGGTGGAGTGGCCGGCGTAGGTCCGGAAAATCCAGGGCGCGTCCGGCGCATGCTGGAAGGGCTTGGTGCTCATCGTGGTCTCGCGCGTCCCGGCGTTTCTTGTGCTTTTGCGAGATCATGCGCGCGGACTTGCTGCGGCGCAACATTTCACTTGCAACGATCTCACGCCTGTCACACGATCATGCCCCTGCGGCGGATGAACGGCGGTGTCTGAGGGCACAGTCTTGCGCCTGACGCGGGAAAAATAGCGGGCTGGAGGCGACGTACGGTTGTACGCTGCGGAAGGTCCGCCAGACGCCGGAACGCAAACCGGCGCTACCGCATTGCAATAGAAACGCGCCACGGGACTGACGACATGACAACCGCCACGCTCGAGAAGACGCCCGTGAAGGACCTGTACGAGATCGGCGAGATTCCGCCGCCGTACCACGTCCCGAAAAACATGTACGCTTGGTCCATCCGCAAGGAGCGGCACGGCCGGCCCGAGACCGCCATGCAGGTCGAGGTGGTGCCCACCTGGGAGATCGGCGAGGACGAGGTGCTGGTCCTCGTGATGGCCGCCGGCGTCAACTACAACGGCGTCTGGGCCTCGCTCGGCGAGCCGATCAGCCCGCTCGACGGCCACAAGCAGCCCTACCATATCGCCGGCTCCGACGCGTCCGGCATCGTCTGGGCCATCGGCTCCAAGGTGAAGCGCTGGAAGCTCGGCGACGAGGTGGTCATCCACTGCAACCAGGATGACGGCGACGACGAGGAGTGCAACGGCGGCGACCCGATGTTCTCGTCCAGCCAGCGCATCTGGGGTTACGAGACGCCGGACGGCAGCTTCGCCCAGTTCTGCCGGGTGCAATCGCGCCAGCTGCTGCCGCGCCCCCGCCACCTGACCTGGGAAGAGGCGGCCTGCTACACCCTCACCCTGGCCACCGCCTACCGCATGCTGTTCGGCCACAAGCCGCATGAGCTGAAGCCCGGCCAGAACGTGCTGGTCTGGGGCGCCTCGGGCGGCCTTGGCGTCTTCGCCACCCAGCTGGCCGCCGTCGTCGGCGCCCACGCCATCGGCGTGGTCAGCGACGAGGACAAGTTCGATTTCGTGCTCAGCCAGGGCGCCAAGGCGGTGCTGAACCGCAAGGACTTCAACTGCTGGGGCCAGCTGCCGACCGTCAACGGGCCGGAGTTCTCCGACTACATGAAGGAGTCCCGCAAGTTCGGTAAGGCCATCTGGCAGATCACCGGCAACAAGGACGTCGACCTGGTGTTCGAACACCCGGGCGAGCAGACCTTCCCGGTCTCGGTCTTCCTGGTGAAGCGCGGCGGTATGGTCGTGATCTGCGCCGGCACCAGCGGCTTCAACCTGACCATGGACGCCCGCTTCCTGTGGATGCGCCAGAAGCGGGTCCAGGGCAGCCACTTCGCCAACCTGATGCAGGCCGCCGCGGCCAACCAGCTGGTCATCGACCGCCGCGTCGACCCCTGCCTGTCGGAAGTCTTCACCTGGGATGACATCCCGGCCGCCCACGAGAAGATGCTCGATAACAAGCACCTGCCCGGCAACATGGGCGTCCTGGTCTGCGCCCAGCGCCCCGGCCTGCGCACCTTCGAGGAGGTCCAGGAGATCTCGGCGGAGATGGGCTGCTAGTTGCTCAGGGACAGACACCTGAAGGTGTCTGTCCCGATTGCGACGCGCTTCAGGCGGCGGTTTCCGGAAGGGGGCCGCCGTTTTTGCGGTGGGGGCGGACATCGGAATTCGATCCGCGCCGATCTCGCCGCGACCCGGTTGTGAGTGACCAAGGCCCTGCTAGTGTCCCTGAACGCTAGGCGGGCTAGGGGGCTGCTGTGTTTTCGAGATTGTTCGGTCGGAAGAGCAAGACCCTCGACCAACAGGGCGTCTATCTCGACGGCGCATATCGCCTGCATCAGCCCGCTGATACCGAGCGTTTCACAGAATTGGCTCGTACCGCCTTTCCAGCATTTTCGGACCGCATCGAGTGTTTCGGCGCCGACTGGTTGGGTCGTCAGTTCGCTAGAGATCGCGGACGGCTGCAGAACGGCGAGCCCCTCATTCTGATGTTGGAGCCGGGCACCGGGGAGGCGCTCGAAATCCCAGCGAACTTTGCCGCGTTCCATGAGCGGGAATTGATCGACGAACCCGATGCCGTCGCGGCGGCCTCGTTCTTCGAAGAATGGATTTCAGCGGGTGGCGCACGACCGAAGTACGATCAATGCATCGCCTACAAGCTGCCTCTGTTTATTGGAGGCTCAGACGAAGTCTCCAACCTCCATCTGAGCGACCTGGACGTCTATTGGACGGTGGCCGCACAACTCCTCGCCAAGACGCGCGGCCTTCCTGAAGGCACGATTATCAATCGCGTGGCACTGGACGACTGACATCGCGGCAGTCCCCGCCCTGATGCCTTGGCGGAGCATTGCGCGGGCGGGCGTCCTGCTCAAGGATCGGCGAAGCCGGCCGCGACGCGGCGGCCCGCAGGGCCGTCCTTGACCAGGGCGCCCGCTCGCGCTCCCATTCCATCAAGGCCGAAGGGCAGGTGTCATCGGGTCTCACCTCATCCCGTCTTCCCGGCGGAGGCCGGGATCCATCTTCCTGCGCGCGGGCCTGTGGACCCCGGCCTTCGCCGGGGAAACGGAAGTCGGGGTCTCAATTCCCCGCGCTGCAGA
The DNA here is from genome assembly GCA_030652755.1 of Caulobacter sp. Classification (GTDB taxonomy): domain Bacteria; phylum Pseudomonadota; class Alphaproteobacteria; order Caulobacterales; family Caulobacteraceae; genus Caulobacter. The sequence continues at coordinate 18,879 of JAUSPV010000154.1, forward strand.
ACCACGCTCGATGGGGCGGCCCAAAATCCGCTTGTCTCTCCCGACGGAAGCCCGGCCACCCTTCTCCTCAACGACAAGAGGAAGCGCCATGACCGACCTGTTCGACCCCTTCGAGGCCAACGGCCTTACGCTGCAGAACCGCATCGCGCTGTCGCCGCTGACGCGGACGCGGGCGGACATGGCGGGCAAGGTCGGTGAGTTGCAGGCGACCTACTACGCCCAGCGCGCCTCGGCCGGACTGCTGATTACCGAGGCCACCGCCGTGGCGCCGGTCGGGCGCGGCGGCGCCTATTGCCCGGGCCTGTGGAGCGACAACCAGATCGAAGGCTGGAAGCAGGTGACCGACGCGGTGCACGCCAGGGGCGGCCTGATCTTCAGCCAGCTTTGGCACGCCGGGCGGCTGAGCCACTCCTCGCTCGACCTCGACGGCAAACCGCCGGTTGCGCCGACGGCGATGAAGCAGCCGGGCCAGATGTTCGTGGAGTCGGGGTTCGCGGAGTACGAAGAGGCCCGCACCCTCGATCTCGCCGAGATCCCCACCATCGTCGACCAGTTCCGCCAGGCCGCCGTACGGGCCAAGGCCGCCGGCTTCGACGGCGTCGAGCTGCACGCCGCCCACAGCTACCTGATCGACGCCTTCCTGCGCGACATGACCAACCAGCGGACAGACGCCTACGGCGGCTCGATCGAGAACCGCGCCCGGCTGCTGGTCGAGACGCTGGAGGCGATCATCGCCGTCTGGGGCGGCGCCCGCACCGCCATCCGCCTGGCCCCCATCGGCCACGCCTACAACGCCTGGGACAGCGATCCAGAGCCGCTGTTCACCCATGTCGTCGAGCAGCTGAACCGCCTGGGCGTGGGCTGGCTGGACATGGTCGAGGGCGACACGGGCATCTCGCGCGAGGCGGAACCGTCGTTCGACACCGGCAAGCTGCGCAGGCTCTTCAAGGGCGTGCTGATCGGCAACAACCTCTACGACCGCGACCTGGCCATTTCGGCCCGGGACGCCGGCAGGGTCGACATGGTCGCCTTCGGCCGCGCCTTCATCGGCAACCCGGACCTGGTCGAGCGCCTGCGCGCCAACGCGCAGATCGTCGATGCGCCCCGGCAGGCCTACTACGGCGGCGGCGCGCGCGGTTACACCGACTTCCCGACCCTGGCCGAAGAGCGCGCGGCCAGCTGAAAGCGAGGGGACAGGTTAAGATGTCCCGTGGGACACCTTAACCTGTCCCCGCACCCCATCCCAAAGGAGACGCCCCAGTCCCGCATGCCGCTCGTCGAAC
>JAUSPV010000158.1 GCA_030652755.1 Caulobacter sp.
GGCCCTCCAATCACGTCTTCCTGAGCAGCCGCGAAGCGGCGTGTCGAAGGACGCACTGCCTAAGCCCCCGCCTCCCACTCCAGGAACTCCGGCGTCGACAGCAGCGCGTCGCGATAGGCCGCCGCCGTGCCGTCCGAATCGCCCAGAGCCGAGAGGTCGACGCCGTAGGTACGGAACCGCGTCGCCACCGGCGTGTAGAAGGCGTCGGCGATGGTCCAGCCGCCGAACAGGAACGGCCCGCCGGACCGCGACAGGCACTCGGTCCAGACACTAACGATTCGGCGGACATTGGCCTGGACGCCCTCGGACAACGGCGCCGTGGTCAGCAGTCCCAGGTCCATCGGGCATTCCCGGCGCAGGTCGCCAAAGCCGCTGTGCATCTCGGCCGTCACCGACCTCGCCAGCGCGCGCTGGGCGGGGTCGGCCGGCCACAGCCTGGCCTCCGGAAACCGCTCGGCGAGGTATTCGCAGATGGCCAGCGAATCCCAGATCACCAACCCGTCCACCTTCAGCACCGGCACGAGCCCCGACGGCGAGTGCCTGAGGATTTCCGCCGTCGAGGTCTCAACCTCGCGGAGCTGAACGAGTGTCTCCGTGAACGGAGCGCCGGTGCGCTTGAGGGCCAGCCAGGGCCGCAGCGACCATGTGGACCATTTCCTGGTGCCGACGACGATTTCCACCCGCTACTCCCCGGTATGATGTGACGCCCTGTTGACGCATCCCCCTAGCCTGCACGTAAGGTACGGCCAACAAATAGAACAAGTGTTTGAGGAAACCGCCCATGACCGACGCCGCAACCCCGGCGCCGACCCGGTCCGAGTTGGCCGCATCCGCGGATGACGGCCCCGGCATCGAGCCCCTCAGCAAGGGATTCCGCCGGTACGCGCTGTGGACCCTGATGATCATCTACACGCTGAACTTCCTCGACCGGCAGATCGTCAACATCCTGGCCGAGCCGATCAAGCGGGACCTGAACCTGGCGGACTGGCAGCTGGGCATGATGACCGGCCTGGCGTTCGCGCTGTTCTATACCGTTCTGGGCATCCCGATCGCCCGCAAGGCCGAGACCTCCAATCGTCCGATAATCATCGGCACCGCCCTGGCCCTGTGGAGCGGCTTCACCATCCTCTGCGGCTTCGCCCAGAACTTCTGGCACCTGGTGCTGGCGCGGATCGGGGTGGGCATCGGTGAAGCGGGCTGTACGCCGCCGGCCCACTCGCTGATCACCGACTACGTACCCCGGGAAAAGCGCGCCTCGGCCATCGCCTTCTATTCCATCGGCACCCCGCTCGGCAGCCTGATCGGCATGGCCATGGGGGGCCTGATCGCCGATGCCTACGGCTGGCGGACGGCCTTTCTCGTGGCCGGCGCGCCGGGCATCTTCTTCGCCATCCTGACCATCTTCACCCTGCCCGAGCCGCGCAAGAAGCTGACCGCCATCATGGCGGCGAAGGCGACGGCGAGCGTGCCGCTTCGCGAGGCGATGCGGGTTCTGGCGTCCAAGAAAACCTTCTGGCTCATCGCTTTCGCCGCCGCCATCAAGGCCTTCATCGGCTATGGCCACGCCCCGTTTACCGCCAGCTTCTTCTTCCGCAGCCACGCGGGCCAGATCGCCGACCTGTCGGCCTGGATCACCAGCGTCACCGGTTTCTCCATCGGCCCGATCGGCACCGTCGGCGTGGCGCTCAGCGTCGTCAGCGGCACGGCGGGCGTCCTGGGCGTCTGGCTGGGCGGCGTGATCGCCGACAAGCTGGGAGCCAGGGATCTGCGGGCCTATGTCGTCGTCCCGGCCATCGCCTCGCTGATCACCATCCCGATCTATATCACCGCGGTTTCGGTGCCGAGCGCCACGGTCGCGCTGCTGCTCCTGGCCCTGCCAGCCATCATCGGCTCGCTCTGGTACGGACCGGTCTACGCCACGGCCCAGAGCATCGTGGCGCCGCAGATGCGGGCGACCTGCGCCGCTGTGCTGCTGTTCATCATCAACCTCGTCGGGCTGGGCCTCGGCCCCCTGTTTGTCGGGATCCTCAGCGATCTCTTCGCCGGCGGCATCCTGCAGCAGTCCGCCCTCACCGCCGCCGACTGCGGCAAGGCCGCGCTGGAGATCAACACCGCCGCCTGCAGCCTCGCGCAGGCAGAGGGCCTGCGCTGGGCCCTGATCATTTCCATGGGCTTCAACGTGCTTGCGTTCGCCCTCTTCTGGATGGCCCGCAAGACCATCCGCGAGGAAATGGTGAGCTAGAGACAGCCTGCAATTCGCCGCTGGCGCCTCGCGCCGGCGGCGGCCTAACCTGCGCCCCAACGACTGGGGGAAGGACCAATTCATGACTGATTCCACGGCGCCCGACGCGGCGCCCTTCGCGGGGTACGGGACCAAGCCGTATCGCGCCTACGTCCTTGCCGCCCTGCTGATCGTCTACACCTTCAACTTCATCGACCGGGTGGTGGTGTCCATCATCCAGGAGCCGATCAAGCTGGAGTTCGGGCTCACCGACTTCCAGCTCGGCCTGCTCGGCGGGCCGGCCTTCGCGGTGCTCTACACCCTTCTGGGCATTCCGATCGCGCGGCTGGCCGAGAAGAAGAACCGGATGACCATCCTGTCCATCTGCGTGGGGCTGTGGAGCCTGGCGACCGCCCTGTGCGGCTTCGCCAACTCCTTCGCCACCCTGCTGGCGGCGCGCGTCGGGGTCAGCATCGGCGAGGCCGGCTGCACGCCGCCGGCCCAGTCGGTGATCAGCGACTACTTCCCGGCCGACAAGCGGGCCACGGCGATCTCGATCTACGCCCTGGGCGTGCCGGTCGGCTCGATGCTGGCGGCCATCGGCGGCGGCTACATCGCCAACTACCTCGGCTGGCGCGAGGCCTTCTGGATCCTCGGCTTCCCGGGCCTGCTGCTGGCCATCCTCGTCAAACTGACCGTCAAGGAGCCGCCCCGCACCGGCGTCGTGGCCGGCGTGGCGACGCCCACCTTCCTCGAGGCCTTCGCTGTCCTGTCGAAGAAGGCGACCTTCTGGCACGTCTCGCTGGGCTCGGCCGTGGCCTCCTTCGTCGGCTACGGCGTCGGCCAGTACCTGAACTCGTTCCTGATCCGCACCCATGACCTGAACATCCTGCAGGCGTCACAGCTCACCGGCGTGGTGCTCGGCATGGCGGCGGCGTTCGGCACCTTCTTCGCCGGCTGGCTGGCCGACAAGGTGGTCAAGCGCCACCCCAACGCCCTGGCGTGGCTGCCGGCGCTCGGCTTCTTCGTCGCCACGCCCTTCTACCTGGTCGGCTACATGTCGCCGAGCCTGTGGGTCGGCGTGCCGTTCCTGGTGGTCGGGGCGATCACCCACTACTTCTACCTCGGCTGCATGTACGCCTCGATCCAGGGCGTCGCGCCGCCGCGCATGCGGGCCACGGCGACCGCCGTGCTGCTCTTCATCGTCAACATCCTGGGCTACGGCCTTGGCCCGCCCGTCATCGGCGCCCTGAGCGACTTCCTGGCCAACACCAGCCTTGAGCAGTTCGCGCTGACCACGGCCGACTGCGGCCGCGGCATCCTGGACGCCAACCGGGTCAACTGCGCCGTCGGTCAGGAGTTCGGCCTGCGCTGGGCGATCTTCATCGGCCTGTTCGGCTACCTCTGGGCGGGGGCGCACTTCCTCTTCGCCTGGAAGACCCTTCGCAAGGACTGGGTCGGCTAACGACCGGAGCGGTTGACAGGATCATGCGCGGGTATCACTAGCCCGCGCATGATCCCTCGTTACGCACGCCCCGAAGCCGTCGCCATCTGGTCCAACGAGACCAAGTACAAGATCTGGTTCGAGATCGAGGCCCACGCCGCCGACGCCATGGCGGAGCTGGGCGTGATCCCCAAGCTGGCCGCCAAGGCCATCTGGGACGGCGGCCGCGACGCCGTCTGGGACAGTGATCGCATCGACGAGATCGAGCGCACCACCAAGCACGACGTCATCGCCTTCCTGACCCACGTCTCCGAAGTCGTGGGGCCCGAAGCCCGCTTCCTGCACCAGGGCATGACCAGCAGCGACGTGCTGGACACCTGCCTGTCGGTGCAGATGGCCCGCGTCACCGACCTGCTCATGGAAGACGTCGATCTGGTGCTGGCCGCACTGAAGCGCCGGGCCTTTGAACACAGGCTGACGCCCTGCACCGGCCGCAGCCACGGCATCCACGCCGAGCCGACCACCTTCGGCCTCAAGCTCGCCGGCCACTACGCCGAGTTCCAGCGCGCCAAGGAGCGGCTGGCCATGGCCCGCTTCGAGATCGCCACCTGCGCCATCTCCGGCGCCGTCGGCACCTTCGCCAACGTCGATCCGCGCGTCGAAGAGCATGTGGCCAAGAAGATGGGCCTGGCTGTCGAACCGGTCTCGACCCAGGTCATCCCGCGTGACCGCCACGCCGCCTGGTTCGCCGCCCTGGCCGTGGTCGCCTCGTCGATCGAGCGCCTGGCGGTCGAGATCCGCCACCTGCAGCGCACCGAGGTTCTCGAGGCCGAGGAACCCTTCGATCCGGGCCAGAAGGGCAGCTCGGCGATGCCGCACAAGCGCAACCCGATCCTGACCGAGAACCTGACGGGCCTCGCCCGCCTGGTCCGTTCGGCGGTGGTGCCGGCGCTGGAGAACGTCGCCCTCTGGCACGAGCGCGACATCAGCCACTCATCGGTCGAGCGCGGCATCGCGCCGGACGCCTCGATCCACCTCGACTTCGCCCTGCGCCGCCTGGCCGGCGTGGTCGAGCGGCTGGTGATCTATCCCGAGAACATGCTGAAGAACCTCGACCGCCTGGGCGGCCTGGTCCACAGCCAGCGCGTCATGCTCGCACTGACCCACAAGGACGTCAGCCGCGAGGAGGCCTACACGGCCGTGCAGTCCAACGCGATGAAGGTCTGGCGCGGCGAGGGGAAGTTCATCGACTTCCTGAAGGCCGACCCGTTCGTCTCGGCCAACATGACGACCGCCGAGCTCGAGGATCTGTTCGACAACGGCTACCACTTCAAGCACGTCGACACGATCTTCGCCCGGGTGTTCGGGGAACAGACCAACGCGTAAGCGCAGTTTCCCGCCGGTCGTCGCGGCCGACACCCGGCTGCTGGTGCTCGGCAGCCTGCCCGGCGAGGCCTCGCTGGCGGCCGGCCGCTACTATGCCCACCCCCAGAACGCCTTCTGGCGACTGATGGCCGAGGTCGTCGGCGAAGACCTGGCGTCGCTGAACTACGAGGACAGGCTGGCGGCCCTGCTGCGGCATCGGGTCGGCCTGTGGGACGTGGTCGGCGAGGCCACGCGGCCGGGCAGCCTGGACACCGCCATCCGCGATGCGGTCCACAACGACCTTGCCGCCCTCGTCGAGAGCCTGCCGGACCTGCGCGCCGTCGCCTTCAACGGCGGCAGGGCGGCCAAGGCGGGCGCGAGGCTGCTGGCCGGCGTCGCCGGGCGCCTGACGCTCGTGCCCCTGCCCTCCTCCAGCCCTGCGCTGACGACGCCCTTCGCGCGCAAGGCCGAGGCTTGGCGCGTGCTGCGCGAACCGCTCCGGTAAGCCGGCGACCGATTCGCGAGCATTTCACGCGCCGCCGAACTTCGCATGGTCGACATTCTTCGTGGCTGTGCGAGCCTGAGGGGCCATCGGGACGGGGGCCCCGAATCATGACGCAGCAGGCGCCTCAGGGCGTAGCCTATGCAGAGGTCGACGCCGGCTACTTCGGCCGCCGGACGCTGCGTCGTCATGCCGGTCTCTATTCGCTGTGGGCGCTTGGCGTCGGGGCGGTGATTTCCGGCCAGTTCTCGGGCTGGAACCTGGGCATGGGCCTGGGCGGCTGGGGCGGCATGCTGATCGCCACCCTGGTGATCATCCTGATGTTCGCGGGTCTTGTCCTGTCGGTCGCCGAGATGGCCTCCGCACAGCCCTGGTCGGGCGGCGCCTACGGCTACGCCCGCGCGGCGCTGGGTCCCTGGGCGGGGCTGTTCACCGGTCTGTGCGGCGCGATCGAGTACATGCTGGCGGCGGCGGCGGTCTGCTTCTTCCTCGGCAGCTACCTTGCCGGCATTTTCCAGACCCCGCCCGATATGCTCCCCCTCTACTGGATCGGCGGCTACGTCCTGTTCGTCGGCCTCAACGCCGCCGGCGTGGCGGTGTCGTTCCGGATCACCGTCGCCCTCACCTTGCTGGCGGTGATCTGCCTCGCCGTCTTCTGGGCCAGCGCCGCGCCGCTGGTGGAGTTCAACCGCTACGCCCTCGACATCGGTCCCGGCGGCGTCGAGCTCAGCGGCGGGCACGGCCCCTTCCTGCCCGGCGGCTGGATGGGCGTGCTGGCGCAGCTTCCGTTCGCGGTCTGGCTGTTCCTCGCCATTGAACAGCTGCCGCTGTCGGCCGAAGAGTCGACCGATCCCAGGCGGGACGTGCCCATGGCGCTGCTGCTGGGCATGGGCACGCTGACCATCTCGGCCCTCGCCGTCCTGTGGCTCAACAGCGGCGCGCCGCCGGGAGCCTTCGCCCTGTCGACCTCGGGCGAGCCCATCCTCGACGGCCTGCGCGCCATCTTCGGCGATGGCGGCGGTCGCGCTCTGGCCCTGGTCGCCGTCGCCGGCCTCGTCGCCAGCCTGCACGCCGTCGTCTACGCCTACAGTCGGCAGATCTTCAGCCTGTCGCGCGCCGGCTATCTGCCGCAGGGACTGTCATTGACCAGCAACCGCACGGGCTCGCCGGATCTGGCGCTGGCGGCCGGCGCGGCCGGCGGGCTGATCGTCATGCTGGTGCTGTGGTTCGTGATGGGCCAGGCGAGCGCCACCGAGCACCTGGGCCGGCTGCTGCTCAACATGGCCGTGCTCGGCGCGATGATGTCTTACGTGATGCAGGGGCTGTCGTTCATCGTGCTGCGCAGGACGCGGCCGGAGCTGGAACGCCCGTTCCGCAGCCCCGCCGGCGTGGCCGGAGCGGCGCTGACCGTGGTGATCGCCCTCGTCACGATCATCTTCCAGCTGCGCGATCCGGCGTTCCGGACCGGCGTGGTCGGAGTCAGCCTGTTCCTGGTCCTCGGCGCGGCCTGGTTCTGGCTGGCCGCGCGGCGACGGCTGGCGCTGTCGCCGGAAGAAGCCTTCGCCGTCACCGGCCAGGGGTCCGGCCCGCACGACCCCTGAGGTCCGGGCGGGGTCGGACGGCGGAACCGGGCAAGGTCCCGCCGGACCAGTCCTAGGCCTGCCTGATCTGCTCGCGGGCCTGGGCCATCAGTTCGTCCATCTTCATGCGCACGTCGCTCTCGCGCATCTCGACGCCCGAGCCCTTCAGGTCCTCGAACACCTTGCGCAGGACATCGTCGTCGCCCGGCTGTTCAAAGTCGGACTTCACGACGGCGCGGACGTATTCTTCCGCGGACTCCAGGCCCATCAGGCCAGCCGCCCACTCACCCAGCAAACGGTTGCGGCGGGCCGCGGCCTTGAATTCCTGCTCGGCGTCGAGGGCGAACTTCTTCTCAAAGCCCTTCTCGCGGTCGTCGAACGTGCTCATGTAAACTCCGGTAGGTGACGGGCGCCCTGATATCCCCTTGCGGACCGCACCGCAATCGCGCGCGCCGTCTCATCCACACATCACCGCCGCTGGTTGCGCGGCCGGTTTGCGCCAGCGGCCCTGTTCGGGTAGGTTCCGCCGGACTTTCAGCAGCAGCGGCTCCGAGTCGTCCATGCGCGCGCAGGCTTCCTGGCCCGCGCGCGATTTTCGTTCCCGGACCAGCTGCGGCGACCCCCATGGGGAAGACCCAAGACCATGACGACCCGCCGCAAGAAGATCTACGAAGGCAAGGCCAAGATCCTCTACGAGGGCCCCGAGCCCGGCACCCTGATCCAGTACTTCAAGGACGACGCCACCGCCTTCAACGCCCAGAAGAAGGCCGTGCTCGAGGGCAAGGGCGTGATCAACAACCGCATCAGCGAGTTCGTGATGCTGCGGCTGGGCGCGATCGGCGTGCACAATCACTTCATCCGCCGCCTGAACCTGCGCGAGCAGCTGATCAAGGAAGTCGAGATCGTCCCGCTGGAGGTGATCTGCCGCAACATCGCGGCCGGCAGCCTGTCGACGCGCCTCGGCCTCGAGGAAGGCACGCCCCTGCCCCGCTCGATCATCGAGTTCTGCTACAAGGACGACAAGCTGGGCGACCCGCTGGTCACCGAGGAGCACATCACCGCGTTCAACTGGGCCTCGACCCAGGAGATCGACGACATCATGGCCATGACCCTGCGGATCAACGACTTCCTGACCGGGATGTTCGGCGCGGTCGGCATCACCCTCGTCGATTTCAAGGTCGAGTTCGGCCGTGTCTGGGAGGGCGACTTCGCCCGCATCATCCTGGCCGACGAGATCAGCCCCGACAGCTGCCGGCTGTGGGACAGCGCGACGAACGAGAAGCTGGACAAGGACCGCTTCCGCCGCGACCTGGGGGACGTCATAGAGAGCTACACCGAGGTGGCCCGCCGCCTCGGCATCATGAAGGAAATGCCGACCGTCATCCGCGGCGGCCTGCACTAGACCCGAGCAGACGAGTTCACGCCCCGATGAAAGCCACCGTCCACGTCTTCCTCAAGCCCGGCGTCCTCGACGTCCAGGGCAAGGCCGTTGAAAACGCCCTCCATGGCCTGGGTTGGGCCGATGTGAAGGACGTCCGCGTCGGCCGGGTGATCACCTTCGAGGTCGGCGGGGCCGACAAGGCCGCCGCCGAGGCCGAGGTCAAGGCGATGTGCGACAAGCTGCTCGCCAACACGGTGATCGAAAGCTACCGGATCGAGGTTGGCTGATGTCCGGCATGGAAGAGGAAGGCGCGGAGTTTTCGAGGCCTATCGACTTCCGGTCTGCTGATCGTTTTCGCCGGATCGCCGGCATCGGTCCCGCCTACGAAGCCCTCGAGGACCGCGGCGAGTTTGTCCGCGTCAGGGTCGTCGATACCGACGAAGAGTTCGACTACCGCAAGGCCGACGCCGAACTGGACCCTCCGGCCTGATGCTCGCCGTGGCGTTCGATCTTCTGTATTGGGAGACGCAGTCCCGGCATCCGAAGGGCCTGCGCCAAGCCTATCGCGAGATCGAAAGGACGTTGGACCGATACGGATTTTCCCGCGCTCAGCAGAGCGTCTATGTGACCGAGAACGACGACATCGCCAATTTGTTCGACGCGATGAACGCGCTGAAGGCCTTGCCCTGGTTCCCTGACTGCGTCCGGGACATTCGCGCCTTCCGCATCGAGATGTGGTCCGACTTCACGCCATCCATGAAACGAAAGAACCTATGAAAGCCGCCGTCATCGTCTTCCCCGGATCCAACTGCGACCGGGACTGCGCCGTCGCCGTCGAGCGCTCCACCGGCGCCAAGGTCGAGATGGTCTGGCACAAGGACACCGCCCTGCCCGACGGTCTGGACCTGATCGTGCTGCCGGGCGGCTTCTCCTACGGCGACTACCTGCGCTGCGGGGCCATGGCGGCGCTGTCGCCGGTGATGAAGGAAGTCATCGCGGCGGCGAACCGGGGCGTGGCCACGGTCGGCATCTGTAACGGCTTCCAGATCCTGTGCGAGGCGGGCCTTCTGCCCGGCGCCCTGCTGCGCAACGAGGGTCTCAAGTACGTCTGCAAGCCGATCGCGCTGGAAGTGACCAACGCCCAGACCCGCTTCACGGCCGGCTATCAGGGCCGACGCGAGGTTATGATGACCATCGGCAACGGCGAGGGTAACTTCTTCGCCGACGCCGAGACCCTGGCCCGTATCGAGGGCGAGGGTCAGGTCGTGTTCCGCTATGTCGAGAATCCCAACGGCTCGGTGGCCGACATCGCCGGCATCATCAACGACGGCGGCAACGTGCTGGGCATGATGCCCCACCCCGACCGCGCCTTCGAGGCCGACCTCGGCTCGGCCGACGGCGCCATCCTGTTCCAGAGCGCGCTGGCCAGCGCCTGATCCCGCCACGTTCGGCGGCGAGGCTTCAGACAGTCGAAAGGGCCGGGGCTTGCGCCGCCGGCCCTTTCTTCGGGGGAGGTCTCCGGAAGGAGCCCGTCACCCCATACGACGCGACCGGCTAGCGGTCGCGGCGCTGACCCTGCTCGGCGTCAGGGTTCTGACCGCCTTGGCCGGCCTGGCCGCCCTGGTCGGGGGTCGGCGCGTTCTTGTCGCGCTCGCCGCCCTGCTGCTGCTGCTGATCCGGAGCCGGACGCTGCGGATTGTTGGGCTGCTGCTGCGGAGCGTTCTGGTTCGGGGTCTGGTTGTTTTGGTCAGCCATGGAGTTCTCCCTTTTTACGCGCGCCGCCGGGGTTGGGGGGCGTGAGCGGCACAGGAGGAGAACGACCTCGGCGAGGGGCTGTTCCGGGAGCCGGCATCACGCCTGCGAGAGCGCGATGGCGACTGCCCGACGCTCAACCGGCTCGGGTGATGGCCGCGATCGGGACGGTCGGGTCGAGCATCTGGCCCTGCATGCCAAACTCCGCGCCCTTGGTCGGCGAGATCGGCGACTGGTGCAGCCGCTTGACCACGTCCAGGCCCTCGACCACCTGGCCGAACACCGCGTAGCCGGCGTTGTCGCCGGGCTGGCCCGGCGCGGCGTCGAGGCCGTTGGACATGTCGCCGAGGCAGATGAAGAACTCGCAGGTCGCCGAGCCCGGCGCCTCGCGGGCCAGAGAAATGGCCCCGTTCTTGTGCGACAGGCCCGTCTGATTGGTCGGCTCGTGCGCGATCGGCGGCAGCATCTTCTTGCCGCGCCCGTTCAGCCCGCCCTGCAGAAGCCCGACGCTGGGCATGCCCGCGAACCGGATCGCGCGGTAGAAGTGTGCGCCCTCAAGCCGGCTCTCCTCGACATAGCGCAGGAAGCTGCCGGCGGTGATGGGAGCCTTGTCGGTATTCAGCTCGACGACGAACGCCCCCTGCGGCGTATCGAATCGGATGCGTGGGCCAGGCGCGGGCGGAAGGGGGGCGTCGGGGGTCTGTCCGAACGCCGAAACGCCGGCGCCGGCCAGCGAAAGGCCCGCGAGCCCGCCCAGAACCTGTCTGCGATGCTTTTTCATGTGACGAAGACTGCCTCGCCCGTCCTGACAATTCGAGCGGAATCCGCTAACAGCCGCCCATGACCGCCTCTCCCGCGAAGACCATGGCCGAAACGGCCGTCGAGTTCGGCCTCAAGCCGGACGAATACGCCGTCATCCTGAAGCGCCTGAACCGCGAGCCCAATCTCGTGGAACTGGGCGTGTTCTCGGTGATGTGGAGCGAGCACTGCTCCTACAAGTCCAGCCGCAAGCACCTGGGCAAATTCCCGACCACGGGGCCGCGGGTGATCTGCGGTCCGGGCGAGAACGCCGGCGTCATCGACATCGACGACGGGCAGGCCTGCATCTTCAAGATGGAGAGCCACAACCACCCCTCCTACATCGAGCCCTATCAGGGCGCGGCGACCGGCGTGGGCGGCATCATGCGCGACGTCTTCACCATGGGCGCGCGGCCGGTGGCGCTGCTGAACGCCCTGCGCTTCGGCGATCCCTCGCATCCGAAGACGAAGCGGCTGGTCAGCGGCGTGGTTGCCGGCATCGCCGGTTACGGCAATTGCGTGGGCGTGCCGACGGTCGCGGGCGAGACCAACTTCCACCGCGGCTATGACGGCAACATCCTGGTCAACGCCATGTGCGTGGGCCTGGCCGACGCCGACAAGATCTTCTACTCGGCGGCGCCGGGCGCGGGCCTGGCGGTGGTCTATTTCGGCTCCAAGACCGGCCGCGACGGCATCCACGGCGCGACCATGGCCAGCGCCGAGTTCGACGAGGACAGCGACGAGAAGCGTCCCACCGTGCAGGTCGGCGACCCGTTCGCCGAGAAGCTGCTGATCGAGGCGACGCTTGAGCTGATGAAGACCGGCGCCGTCGCCGCCATCCAGGACATGGGCGCGGCCGGCCTGACCTCCTCCTCGGTCGAGATGGCCGGCAAGGGCGAGGTCGGCATCGAGCTGGACCTCGACATGGTGCCCCAGCGCGAAGAGGGCATGACCGCCTACGAGATGATGCTGTCGGAGAGCCAGGAGCGGATGCTGGCCATCCTCAAGCCCGGCCGCGAGCACGAAGGCCACGCCATCTTCGAGAAGTGGGGCCTGGACGCCGCCGTCATCGGCTGGACCACCGACACCGGCCACATCGTGCTCAAGCACAAGGGCGAGGTGGTCTGCGACATCCCGCTGGCCCCGCTGTCGGAAGACGCGCCGCTCTATGACCGTCCCTGGACCGAGCCGGTGAAGCACCCGCGCCTCGACCCGGGCCAAGTGCCCGCACCGACCGACTGGGAAGCGGCCGTGCTCAAGGTCATCGGCTGCCCGGACATGGCCTCCAAGCGCTGGATCTGGGAGCAGTATGACCGCCACGTCATGGCCGACACGCTGGAGGACAGCGCCACCGGCGCCGACGCCGGCATCGTTCGCGTTCACGGCACCCGCAAGGCGCTGGCGGTGACCAGCGATTGCACCCCGCGCTATGTGCAGAACGATCCCTACGAGGGCGGCAAACAGGCCGTGGCCGAGGCCTGGCGCAACCTGACCGCCGTCGGCGCCGAGCCGATCGCCATCACCGACAACCTCAACTTCGGCAATCCCGAGCGGCCCGAGATCATGGGCCAGATCGTCCGCGCCATCGACGGCATGGCCGAGGCCTGCCGCGCGCTGGACTTCCCGGTCGTGAGCGGCAACGTCAGCCTCTATAACGAGACCAACGGCGCGGCCATTCCGCCGACCCCGACCGTCGGCGGCGTCGGCCTGCTGACCGAGTACAGCCGCCGGGCGGACTTCGCGGGCCTGAAGGCCGGCGACACCCTGGTGCTGATCGGCTCCAACGCCGGCGAGCTGGGCGCCTCGATCTATCTGCGCGAGGTGCTCGGCCGCGAGGACGGCGCCCCGCCGCCGGTCGACCTGGCGCTGGAGCGTCGAACCGGCGACTTCGTGCGCGGCCTGATCCAGGCCGGGACGGTGAAGGTCGTGCACGACCTGTCGGACGGCGGCCTGATCGTCGCGGCGGCGGACATGGCCCTGGCCAGCAACGTCGGCGTGACGCTGGACGCCACCAGCCCCGGCAACGCCCATCCGTTCCTGTTCGGCGAGGACCAGGCCCGCTACCTGATCGCCGTGGCCGACGCGGCGCCGCTGCTCAAGGCGGCGGCTGACGCCGGCCTGCACGCCAGCGTGGTCGGCCAGGCCGGCGGCGAGGCCTTCGCGTCCAAAGGCCTGTTCAGCATCCCGCTGGCGAAGCTGCGATCAGCGCACGAGGACTGGATGCCGGGGTATATGGGGTAGAAGTCTCCCTCTCCCTTGTGGGCAGGGTGGCTCGGCGAGCGCAGCGAGACGAGACGGGGGGGGCAAGCAGCAATCCTCACCCGACGACGAAAGCGGCCACCCCTTGCCCCACCCTGACCTGCTTCGCAGGTCTGTCCCTCCCCATGAAGGGGAGGGAGGCCTTGACCCGGCCCCTGCGGCCGCTCCCATG
>JAUSPV010000161.1 GCA_030652755.1 Caulobacter sp.
CTTCGACACGCCGCTTCGCGGCTGCTCAGGATGACTGGGTTGGTAGGCTACCCACCATAGTCATGCTGAGCAGCGGTCTCAGACCGCGTGTCGAAGCACGCAGGATGCCGGCCGCCTACCGCGCGAACACGCTCCGCGTGAGGCACGAGAAGACCAGCCGGCCGGCCTCGTCGAGCAGGTCGTGCTGGGCGATGACGATGCCCTTGTCCTCGCCGACAGGATCCTTGCCCATGATGGTCATCCGGCCGCGCAGCAGCTCGCCGGGCGGTGGGTTGCGCGCCCAGCGCAGGGCGTCGACGCCCAGACGCTTGGTCATCGGCCAGTCGGCGCTGGCCTGCTCGTCCAGCCGCGACCAGATGGCGAACAGCATGGCGTCGGGCGCCCCGCCATCGATGTCCCATCCGGGCGCGAAGGCGCGGGCGAAGGCCTCCAGGGCGGCCGGGTCGACCACGGCGGCGCCGAGGTTGACCACCATGCCGACCTGGATCTCGTCAAAGCTTGCGGGCAAGAATCAGGGCTCCGGTGAGATGCGGACCAGCAGCTTGCCGTCATGCGCGCCGGTGAACAGCAGTTTCACGGCTTCGGCGGCGTTTTCCAGCCCATCGACCACATGCGCCTTCCATTTGATCTGGCCGCTCATCACCGCCGGCGCCAGTTCGGCGATGGCCTCCATGGCGCGCGGGATGAAGTCGATGACGATGAAGCCCCGGATCGTCAGCCGGTGCATCAGGATGCGGCCGAAGTCGGTGGGTCCGGCGGCGACGCCCTCGCTGTTGTAGCCGCTGATCATGCCGCACAGGGGCACGCGGCCGAAGTTGTTCATCCGGCTGATCACCGCGTCCATGATCTCGCCGCCGACGTTCTCGAAGTTGACGTCGATGCCGTTCGGGCAGAGCCGGTCCAGCGCCGCGCCGACGTCCTCGTTCTTGTAGTCGATGGCCCCGTCGAACCCGAGCTCCTCGGTCAGCCAGGCGCACTTCTTCGCGCCGCCGGCGATGCCGATGACCCGCGCGCCGCGCATCTTCGCCAGCTGTCCGGCGATCGAGCCCACCGCGCCCGCGGCGGCCGAGACCACCACGGTCTCGCCCGGCTGCGGCTTTCCGAAGTCGTTAAGCCCGTACCAGGCGGTCAGGCCGGTCGCGCCCAGCACGCTCATGAAGGCGGTCAGCGGCACGCCGGGCAGCAGCGGCACGGGGCTGAGCGTCGCCTCATGGGCGAGGGTGTGGCTCTGCCAGCCCGACAGGCCGGCGTTGACGACGGTCCCCTCAGGGTAGCGCTCCGAGCGACTGGCCTCGACCACGCCCAGGGTGCCGCCGCGCATGACCTCGTTCAGGCCCACCGGCGGCAGGTACTGGTCCTGGTCGCTCATCCAGATGCGGTTGGTCGGGTCCAGCGACAGGTAGATGTTGCGGACCAGCACCTCGCCGTCCTCCAGCGCCCGGATCGGCGTCTCGATGAACTCCAGGTCCCCGGGCGCGATCTCCCCGACCGGACGTTTGCGGAGGATCCACTGGCGATTGACGGACATGCGCGTCTCCCTGTTTTGCCAAGGATCATGGCGCGGCCCTTGGGGAAGTCGAGGGGGTCCGCGGCGGTTTGCGGTGGCGAGGGACACGGCCCGCGCCATATAGACGGATCATGAGCCGCCTTCTCGCCGTCCTCCTGGGCCTCTTCGCGCTGCTGGGCCCGATCCCCGCCGCCGCCGCGCCCGTCGACACCGGCCACCTGGAGGCCGAGCTGGTCGCCCAGGAGCGGGGCGCCGTACCGGGCGGGACCGTCTACGTCGCCCTGCGCCAGAAGATCGACAAGGGCTGGCACACCTACTGGCGCAATCCCGGCGACTCCGGCGAGCCGACGACGATCACCTGGACGCTGCCGGCCGGCTGGCAGGCCGGCGACATCGTCTGGCCGACCCCCGACAGGATGCCGATCGGACCGCTGGTCAACTACGGCTATTCCGGCGAGGTGCTGCTGCCGGTCCCGATCCAGGTTCCGGTCTCGGCGAGCGTCGGATCGACGGCGACCCTGAAGGCGGACGTCACCTTCCTGGTCTGCGAACTGACCTGCATCCCCGAGTACGCCAGCCTGACCCTGACCGTGCCGGTCGTGGCCGACGCGCCCGGGGCCGACCCGGCCTGGGGCGGAAAGGTCGCCGCCACCCTCGCCGCCGCGCCGAGGGCCGCCGGTCTGGCCGCCGTCTATGCCCTGCAGGATGACACCGTCCGGCTGGCCGTCACCGGCGGGCCGCTGAAGGGCGCCGACCTGTCGCGGGCCTATTTCTTCCCGTTCGACGCCACCGTGCTCGACCACGCCAAACCCCAGCCGATCGAGCGGGGCGCCGACGGCCTGACGCTCAGCCTGCCGGCCGGGATCGCGGTCAGCGCCGGCCAGACGCCGGCGATCATCGCCGGGGTGCTGTCGCTGGGCGACCGATCCTTCGAGGTCTCGGCTGCGGCGGGGACGCTTCCCGCCGGCGCGCTGGGCGGCGGAACGCTGCCGCCGGCGCCGATCGACGAGCATGGCCCGACCGCCGCGATTGGCGCCGCCATCGGCCTGCCGCTGGCGCTGCTCTTCGCCTTCCTCGGCGGGCTGATCCTGAACCTGATGCCCTGCGTCTTCCCGGTGCTGTCGATGAAGGCCGCCGCCCTGGCCAGCCACGCCCACGAGCCCCGCGCCGCCCGGATGCAGGGGATCGCCTATCTGCTCGGCGTGCTGGCGACCTTCCTGGCCCTCGCCGGCGCCCTGATCGCGCTGAAAGCGGCGGGCCAGGCTATCGGCTGGGGCTTCCAGCTGCAGTCGCCGGCCATGGTCGCGGCGCTGGCGCTGGTCATGCTGCTGGTGGCCCTGAACCTGTCGGGCGTGTTCGAGGCCGGGAGTTCGCTGCAGGGTGCCGGGGCGGAATCCGCCGCGCGCGGAGGCCTGACCGGCAGCTTCCTGACCGGGGTTCTGGCCGTGGTCGTGGCCGCGCCCTGCACCGCGCCCTTCATGGCCTCGGCCATGGGCTTTGCCCTGACCCAGGATGCCTGGCTGTCCCTGCCGGTGTTCGCGGCGCTGGGCCTGGGCCTGGCCGCGCCGTTCGTGCTGCTGTCTTTCGCGCCGGCGCTGCTGCGACGCATGCCAAGGCCCGGTCCGTGGATGGAGACCCTGCGTCACGTCCTCGCCTTCCCGATGTACGGCGCCGCGGCCTGGCTGGTCTGGGTTCTGGCGCAGCAGACCGGCCCGGCCGGCCTGGCGCTGGCGCTGTCGGCCGGCGTGCTGGCCGCCTTCGCCGCCTGGCTCTGGGGCCACGCCCAGCGCCGGCCGCCGGCCCCGGTCGTGCGCGGCCTCGCCGCCCTGCTGGCCGTCGGCGTCATCGCCCTGACCGGCCTGCTGGCCCTGGAGGCGCCCGCCTCGGCGACCGCCGCCGCGCAAGGGCCCGGCGAGGCCGCCGAGGTTCCGAGCGAGCCCTGGTCGCCGGACCGGGTCGCCGCCCTGCGCGCCGAGGGCCGCCCCGTGCTGGTCAACTTCACCGCCGCCTGGTGCGTGACCTGCC
>JAUSPV010000162.1 GCA_030652755.1 Caulobacter sp.
ATGCGTGCTTCGACACGCGCCTGCGGCGCTGCTCAGCATGACGTGGAAGGGTAGCCTATCAACTACGTCATCCTGAGCAGCCGCGAAGCGGCGTGTCGAAGGACGCAAGGCCGCGGTGCTCCCGGACCAGCGAGCGCGAGCCTGTGAAACCCTCAATACCGCCGCGTCTTGATCGGCAGGTCGCCGCTGTCGGCGTTCGGGACGACGGGCGCGGTGCTGATCGGGGCGTCGGGGTCTTCCATCGCCTTGAGGCGGGCGTTGATGTCCGACACCTCCTGCGCGGTCGGCACGCGGCGGGTCGGCGCCAGCGCGCCCTCGACGCGCGGCGCCTCCTGGCCCGACGGCAGGGCGACCAGGTCCTGCACCGTGTAGGTCCGCTCCATGCCGTCGACTTCCAGGGTCAGGGTCCGCATCGCCGCGGCGGTCGGGCTCATCGTCTCGCCGACCAGCTGCGCGCCCTGGGTCCGGGGATCCAGTCCCTGCAGCACCGCCAGCGACAGCGCGCCCTCTCCGCCGGCGTAGCGACCGGTGAAGGCAGGCGGCAGACCCCAGGGGCCAGTCCAGCGATAGAAGATGTGCCGACCGATGGTGTGAATCTTGTAGAGGGTCGGCGCCCAGTACGGCGCGACATAGTCGGCGTGATAGTGGGTCGCGGTGCCCACGGACTTCAGCACGAAGCCGTTCATGGCCTTCTGGGCCACGCCCCGGGCGCGCTGCCACAGCACCTCGTTGGGCGCGCGGGCCAGCGAGCCATCGCAGGTGAAGCTGAACTGGCAGCCGGTGAACCGCTGCGAGCCCTGATAGACCACGCCGCAGATCGACTTGGGATACTCCGGATGCCGCAGCCGGTTGAGCACGGTCTGGGCGACGGCCTGCATGCCTTCGACCGGTTCGGTGGCGGCCTCGTAGTAGATGGCCTGGGTCAGGCATTCCTCGGCGCGCAGGCGATCCTCCTCCGACCCCTTGAAGATGAAGGGCTTCGCCGCCGGCGGCGGGAACAGGCTGCCCGGCCGCAGCGAATTGATCATCTGGGCGTCGAGCGCGGTGAAGCTGAAGTCGCCCAGCGTCGGCAGGCTGGCGAGGTCGTAGGTCGCCCAGCCGGTCACCCGGCCCCAGTAGTCCTCGCGCGGCGCCGGGTCGTGCCGGCGGGCCAGGGCCAGCATGGCCGGGTCCATGTCGGCCGTGACCCGCTCCAGCGCGATATTGGAGAACCCGCGAGCCACCGCCGCCTGCCCGCTGATCCGGCCGGAGCCGGGGGGCTTGCGGTAGTCGGTCACGCAGGCGACCTGCACGATCGCCAGGATGGCGACCAGCGCGAGCGCCCGGGTTCTGTGGAGACCGCGCGGCAAGCTGGCTACTTCACCCCGAGCGTGGCGCGCAGCATCCAGGCGTGCTTCTCGTGCGCCGTCAGCCGCTGGGTGCCGAGGTCGACGGAGACGTCGTCGCCGGCCTTCTCGGCGATGTCGAGCAGCTCGCGCAGGGTGGCGATCACCGTCTCGTGGCCGTCCTTGAGGTCGGTGACCATGGCTTCCCAGTCCTTCTCCGGATCGCCGTCCTTGATGGCGGTCAGGTTACCGAACGCGGCGCCGCTCTGCGGGGCCAGCTCGCCCAGGGCGCGGATCCGTTCGGCCAGCTCGTCCAGCGCCGCCCACTGCTCGGTGTACTGGTCCATGAACAGGGTGTGGAGCGAGGCGAAGTTCGGGCCGCGAACGTTCCAGTGATAGCCGTGGGTCTTCAGATACAGCGCATAGGTGTCGGCCAGAGTCCGGGAGAGCGCCTGGGCGACCGTGGCGCGGTCCTTGGCGGCGAGTCCGGTGTCGATCCTGGCGGGCATGGTCGTCTCCTTGTTGCGCCGAAGAGTTAGGGTCGCCTACGCCTGTGACAAGACGGCGACCACAACCCGAAAGGCGCGGGCCGTCTCATAACACGGTTAGGCGCGCGGCGTTGCGTTGACCGATTATCGCGACGGTTCTGTTGCGCGCCGGCCAACCTGGGTCTATATCTCTCTTGCGGGTTTTGCTCATATGTAGCATAAGTTCCGTACCGCCGGGGTGGATCGTCCGCTGCCGGCGTTTTACAGGCCCCTGAAATGCTCAGTTTGAGCATAAGGAGGAACCAGATGGCTGACGGGTTCGCCCCCCTGACCTTCACCGCCGAGGTGGAAGCGCAAACCGCGCCCGTGTGGGACAAGGTGAAATCCCACGTCACGCCGCTGGAATGGCAGATTCACGCGCCGCTGATCGCGCGGATCAACCGCCTCAAGCGGGAGAAGAACGCCGTCATCCTGGCCCACAACTACATGACGCCCGAGATCTTCCACGGCGTCGGCGACTATGTCGGCGACAGCCTGGGCCTGGCCCGCGAGGCGGCCCGCTCGGACGCGAAGATCATCGTCCAGGCCGGCGTGCACTTCATGGCCGAGACCAGCAAGGTGCTGTGCCCGGACAAGACGGTGCTGATCCCCGATTTGCGCGCCGGCTGCAGCCTGGCCTCCTCGATCACCGGCGCCGACGTGCGCCTGATCAAGCAACGCTTCCCCGGCCTGCCGGTGGTCACCTACGTCAACACCACCGCCGACGTGAAGGCCGAGACCGACATCTGCTGCACCAGCGCCAACGCGGTGCAGGTGGTGGAGTGGGCGGCGAAGGAATGGGGCGTCGACCGCGTGATCCTGATCCCCGACGAGTTCCTGGCCCGCAACGTCGCCGCCCAGACCGACATCAGGATCATCGCCTGGCAGGGCCGCTGCGAGGTGCATGAGCGTTTCAACGCCCAGGACGTCGCCGACATGCGCGAGGCCTATCCCGGCGCGCAAATCCTGGCCCATCCGGAGTGCCCGGAGGAGGTGCTGGCCGTCGCCGACTTCGCTGGCTCGACCGCCGCCATGAACGACTGGGTCGTGCAGAAGAAGCCGCGCCAGGTGGTGCTGATCACCGAGTGCTCGATGGCCAGCAACGTCCAGGCCCAGGCGCCGGACACCCAGTTCATCGGTCCCTGCAACATGTGTCCGCACATGAAGCAGATCAGCCTGCTCAACATCCTCGACGCCCTGGAGAAGGAACAGTTCGAGGTCACGGTCGACCCGGTGCTCGCCGGACGCGCCCGCCTGGCCGTGCAGCGGATGATCGACCTGCCGCCGCCGGCGATCCCCGCGCGCTATGACCTGGTCAAGGCGCAACACCATGTGGCCGTGGAGTTGATCTGATGATGATCGTCTCTCTCCCTCCCCTTCATGGGGAGGGTGGCCGGGCGAAGCCCGGACGGGTGGGGCAAGGGGTGGCCGCCGCAAGCCCCACCCTGTCGGCTTCGCCGACTGTCCCTCCCCTTCGCGGCGAGGGAGGCCAATGACCCACCGCACCCATCACGACGGCGTCCTGATCGTCGGCGCCGGCCTGGCCGGTCTGTCGGCCGCTCTGGCCGCCGCGCCCCGCAAGGCGCTGGTGCTGTCGCCGACCCCGCTGAACCAGGGCTGCTCCTCGGCCTGGGCGCAGGGCGGCATGGCCGCGGCGCTGGGCGAGGACGACGCCCCCGCCCTGCACGCCGCCGACACCCTGGCGGCGGGCGCGGGCCTGTGCGACCCGGCCATGGTCGAGATCCTGACCCGCGAGGGCCCGGACGCCGTGCGCCATCTGGCCGCGCTCGGCGCGCCGTTCGACCGCACCGAGGACGGCGGCTTCGCCGTCAGCCTGGAAGCGGCCCACAGCCGGGCCCGCGTCGCCCGCGTCGGGGGCGACCAGGCCGGCCGCGAGATCATGCGCGCCGTGGTCGCCGCCGCCTTCGCCTCGCCCAGCGTGGAAAGCCGCGCCGGCGTCCATGTCCGCGGCCTGCTGCAGGACGCCGGCGGCGCCGTGCGCGGGGTCGTCGCCCGCCACAAGGGCCGCACGATCGAGATCACCGCCGAAGCCGTGATCCTGGCCGGCGGCGGACTGGGCGGCCTCTACGCGGTGACCACCACCCCGGCCGAGGTGCGCGGCGAGGCCATGGGCCTGGCCGCCCTGGCTGGCGCCCTGATCGCCGATCCGGAGTTCGTGCAGTTCCACCCCACGGCCATCGACATCGGCCGCGATCCCGCGCCGCTGGCCACCGAGGCCCTGCGCGGCGAGGGCGCCGTGCTGGTCAACGCTTTGGGCGAGGCCTTCATGACCGGCTACCACCCGGCCGCCGAGCTGGCGCCGCGCGACGTCGTGGCCCGGGCCATCCATGCCGAGATCGCCGCCGGGCGCGGCGCCTTCCTCGACGCCCGCAAGGCGGTGGGCGAGCATTTCCCGACCGAGTTCCCGGCGGTCTTCGCCGCCTGCATGAGCGCCGCCATCGACCCGCGCGTCCAGCTGATCCCGGTCGCCCCCGCCTGCCACTACCACATGGGCGGGGTGGTCACCGACGCCGACGGCAGGACCAGCCTGGAGCGGCTCTACGCGGCCGGGGAGTGCGCCTCGACCGGCGTCCACGGCGCCAACCGCCTGGCCAGCAACTCCCTGCTCGAGGCCGCCGTGTTCGGAGCCCGGGCCGGCGCCGCCGCCCGCGACGCCGCGCCCGCCAGCGGCCGGGTCGAGACCGCCGCCCCACTGCCCGACCTGAAGGGCGCCGCCTTGATGACCCTGCGCCGCGAGATGACCCTCCACGCCGGCGTGGTCCGCGACGCCGAGGGTCTGACGCGGCTGATCGACACCGTGGAGGGGCTGAAGGCCGCCCATGGCGAGGGTCCGGTGCTGGCCACGGCCGGTCTCGTCGCCCGCTGCGCCCTGGACCGTCGCGAAAGCCGCGGCGCCCACTTCCGCGCCGACTTCCCCCGGGCGGTCGAGCCGGCCGCCCACACCCTCGTCACCCTGCCCACGCAGCAGGCGCTGAAGGTCGCCGCCGAGTGATCGCCCCCCTGCCCGACCTGCTGATCGACCCCGTCGTCCGCGCCGCCCTGGCCGAGGATCTGGGCCGGGCCGGCGACATCACCGCCCTGGCCTGCATCGACTCCGACGCGACGCTGACCGCCACCTTCGGCGCGCGGACGGCCGGGACCATCGCCGGCCTCGACTGCGCCCGGCTGGCCGTGCTGGCCATGGACCCGGCGGCGAAGTTCAAGGCCCGCGCGGCCGACGGCGACGCCGTGGCGGCCGGCGCCGTGCTGGCCAAGATCACCGGCAACGCCCGCGCCCTGCTGTCGGCAGAGCGCACGGCGCTGAACCTGCTCGGCCGCCTGTCGGGCGTCGCCACCCTGACCGCGCGGTATGTCGCCGCCGTCGAGGGCACGAAGGCCCGCATCACCGACACCCGAAAGACGACGCCCGGGCTGCGGGCGCTGGAGAAGTACGCCGTCCGCTGCGGCGGGGCGCTGAACCACCGCTTCGGCCTGGATGACGCCATCCTGATCAAGGACAACCACGTCGCCGCCTGCGGCGGGGTCGGCGAGGCCATCCGCCGCGCCCGCGCCTTCGCCGGCCATCTGGTCAAGGTCGAGTGCGAGGTCGACAGCCTCAAGCAGCTGGCCGAGGCGCTCGACGCCGGGCCCGACGTGGTCATGCTCGACAACTTCAGCCTCAAGAACCTGCGCGTCGCCGTCGGCATGGCGGCCGGCCGCGTTGTGCTGGAAGCCTCGGGCGGGGTGAGCCTGGAGACGGTCCGCGACATCGCCGAAACCGGCGTCGACGTGATCAGCGTCGGGGCCCTGACGCATTCGGCCAGCGTGCTGGACATCGGGCTGGACGCGGGGTGAGGCCTTGCGTGCTTCGACACGCGCCTTCAGCGCTGCTCAGCATGACTATGCTGGGTGGCGCTCTTCCTTCCCAGTCATCCTGAGCAGCCGCGAAGCGGCGTGTCGAAG
>JAUSPV010000102.1 GCA_030652755.1 Caulobacter sp.
GGGCGCGGATCACTCCGCGCCCTTCTCGTTTGCATCGCCACGCCTGGCCCTCGCGACGAGCGCGAGGATGACCGGGTGCTGAGATCAGAACCGCTTCCCGCGCACGCCATTTGCCGCGAAGTAGTCGATCATCTTGCGCCAGCCGTCCTGGGCGGCGTCCTGGTCGTAGCTGGCGCGATAGTCGGCGTGGAATCCATGCTGGGCGTCGGGATAGACGATGATCCGCGCCCCGTCCTTGCCGTACTCCCGTAGCCTGGCGTTCATCAGCTCGACATCGGTGACCGGGATGCCCTGGTCCCGGCCCGCGTACAGCCCCAGCACCGGCGCCTTCAGGTAGCCGGCGAGCTCCAGCGGCCATTCGCGCTCCGGCTCGGACAGGAACTGGCCGTCCGCCGGCCGGGTCAGGCGGCCGTACCAGGCCACGCCGCAGCGGAAGTGCCGGTATCGTGAGCAGGCCAGCCAGACCGCCGCGCCACCCCAGCAGAAGCCGGTCACCGCCATCTTCTTGCGGTCGGCGAAGGGCTGGGCCCCGACCCAGGCGACGGTGGCGTTGAGGTCGTTCATCACCTCGGCGTCGGTGGCGGCCGCCACGATGCCGCGGATCGCCGCGAAGTCGGTCAGCGGCGCCGGATCGCCGTGGCGCGCGAAATAGTCGGTGGCGATGGCGACATAGCCGAGCTTGGCCAGGCGCCGGCAGACGTCGCGAATGTACTCGTGGATGCCGAACACTTCCGAGATCACGACCACGACCGGAAAGCGGCCCCTGGCGTCCGGGCGGGCCACATAGGCGGGGATGTCGCGATCGCCGGCCGGGATCATCGCCATCTCGGCGATCAGCCCGTCCAGGTTGGTCACGATCGGCGCGGCGCTGGCCGAGACGGCGGCCGCCGCGTAGCCGGCGAAGAACAGGCCGCCCAGCGCACGGCGGGAGACGTTCAGGTCTCCGGGCAGGTTCCCCTCGGGACGGGTGAGCTTGAGCATGGCGTTATCCTCGACGGCGTTTTGTCGCACCCTATCGCGAGGGGACCGGCGCCGCCAAGGCCGGGGGCGGGGCGGCCCGCCTCAGCGTGATGTTGATCCGGCCGCCGCCGGGGACCAGCCGGGAGGATCCGGGGATGATGCGGTCGACGCCGTGGTAGGCCAGCCGGGACTGCCCGGCCAGCAGGCAGACATCCCCCGAGGCCAGCCGCAGCGAGCGGGTCGGGCCCTTGCGCGTCAATCCGCCGATCCGGAACAGCGCCGTGTCGCCCAGCGAGATCGACAGCACCGGAAAGGCGAAGTCCGCCTCGTCCTCGTCACGGTGCAGGCCCATGCGGGCGCCGGGCCGGTAGAGGTTGACCAGACCGGCGTCGGCCGGGACGACCGGGTCGACAAGGTCGGCCCAGAGGGCCTGCAGCAGCGGCGGCATCGGCGGCCAGGGCTGTCCCGTCAACGGATGGCGCGGTTCATACCGGTAGCCGAGCCGGTCGGAGACCCAGGACAGCGGGCCAAGCCCCGTGGTTTCCACGCTCATCGGCTTGCCGCCGGGCGTCGCCTGGACATGGAACGGCGCCTCCCGCGCGGCCTGCATGATGTCGGCGACCAGGCGCGCCTGGTCGTCCGGCGACAGGCGGCCGGGCAGCAGCGTGAAACCGGTTTCGTCCCTCATGACCGTCCCGTGGCGAGGCGGCAGACTGCCCGCCGGGCCACGACGACTCAAGGCCTGGCGACGTTCGCGGCCTCGCGCCCGGACGCGCGTGAGGGCCCCTCGCCGCCTCCGCGGGGTCGGCTCCCCGACAAAGCCCTCAATTTGGCTGGGGTTTTGCACTTGCGGCAGGGGGCGTGCTTCCCATATGGCGATCTTGACGACGGCTTCCGCACAACGGGGGCCGGTCCATTCCCGATCAGAGGATCCACCGGGGACGGAAGAGAAAAACCGGAGCGCTTCACGCAAGGCTCTTGTCGCCGCCGTCCGCCACTTACGGAGTAGAAAGACCTCAAGATGAGCAAGATCATCGGTATCGACCTTGGCACCACGAACTCGTGTGTCGCCATCATGGACGGCAAGAACCCCAAGGTGATCGAGAACGCCGAAGGCGCGCGCACCACGCCGTCGGTCGTCGGCTTCCTCGATGACGGCGAAAAGCTCGTCGGCCAGCCGGCGCGCCGCCAGGCGGTGACCAACCCGACCAACACCCTGTTCGCCATCAAGCGCCTGATCGGCCGCTCCTACAGCGACCCGGTGGTCGACAAGGACAAGGGCATGGTGCCCTACGACATCGTCAAGGGCCCGACGGGCGACGCCTGGGTCCGCGCCCACGGCAAGGACTACAGCCCGCAGGAAGTCTCGGCCTTCATCCTGATGAAGCTCAAGGAAGACGCCGAGCGTCACCTGGGCGAGCCGGTCACCAAGGCGGTCATCACGGTTCCGGCCTACTTCAACGACGCCCAGCGCCAAGCCACCAAAGACGCTGGCCGCATCGCCGGTCTGGACGTGAAGCGCATCATCAACGAGCCCACCGCTGCGG
>JAUSPV010000178.1 GCA_030652755.1 Caulobacter sp.
CTGGCCATCAGACCGCTCAACACCGACGGCCTCTACGGCGTCTACTTCGCCAGCCACCAGATCGGGACCATCGACTTGACCCATCCCAAACCTGTCAGTCATGTCCCCGAACAGGCGTCAGCTATGTCCCCGGTCTGAACACTTGTCCCGAGGACCCCTCGATCAGCCTGCACGTGAGGGGAAGATCACGCTCTCACCTGCGAACCGACACAGGGGTCCTCGCCACAGGGGCGAGGATGACGGGGATGGGTTGAACGTGCCTGCCGCTCAAGGCAGCGCGGAGCCGCGCTGCCGGACGCCACCGGCGCTGCGACAGTTATCGTCAGCCCGGCCTCACCTGGGACATGAGGGCCAGAACCCGGCCCTCGTTGTCGCGGAAGAAGGCCATCCACTCCTCGGTCCCGTCGGCGTGGCGGTGGATCAGGTGCGGCGCGCCCTCGAAGGCCACGCCGCGCGCTTCCAGCTGCGCATGGGCGGCGCGGATGTCCGGGACGCGGAAGTAGACTGCCGCCGCGTCGGTCCCCTCGCCCTCCTCCAGGAACAGCCGCACCCCGCCGCAGTCGAAGAAGGCCAGCTTGCCGAAGGTGTAGAGGTGCGGCAGGCCGAGGACGTCGCGATACCAGGCCTCGGCGGCGGCGATATCGGTCACCGACCGGGCGATCTGGCCGATGGGGCCCAGTTGCAGGGGCGTGGTCATGTCGGGCTCCGTTCCGTGGAGGGGGGCTGTCGGCGCGCACGCCGGTCCAGGCGCGCAGGCCTTCGCGGTCATCCAGGCCCAGCTTGCCGCGCGCGCTTTCGAGATGCTGCTTGACCGCGTCCCGGCTGACGCCGCGCCGATCTGCGATCTGGCCGGTGCTCATCCCGTGCCGCGCCGCATCGACCGCCGTCCATTCAGCGGGCGTAAGAACGTCAGGATGGGCGGGCCGTCCCCGGCCCTTTCGCGTGGTCATGGGAGGAGGTTAGCGCGGCGGAGGCGGAATTTCGCTCCCCTGCGGGACAGGCCTCGCGCGACGAAAAAGGGCGCGGCCCTTACGACCGCGCCCCCTCGCATTTCAGTCCGAAGGTAGGCCTCAGCCCGCCTTCTTCTCCGCGTAGATGACCAGCGGCTGGGCGCGGCCTTCGACGACCTCGGCGTTGACCACCACTTCCTCGACGCCCTCGTAGCTGGGCAGCTCGAACATGGTCTCCAGCAGGATGCCTTCGAGGATCGAGCGCAGGCCGCGGGCGCCGGTGCGGCGCAGGATGGCCTTGCGGGCCACCGCGTTCAGCGCGTCGTCGGTGAACTTGAGGCCGACGTTCTCCATCTCGAACAGACGGGCGTACTGCTTGATCAGCGCGTTCTTCGGCTCGGTCAGGATCTTCACCAGGGCGATCTCGTCGAGATCCTCCAGGGTGGCGATGACCGGCAGGCGGCCGATGAACTCGGGGATCAGGCCAAAGCGCAGCAGATCGTCCGGCTCCACCTGGCGCAGGATCTCGCCGGTGCGGCGCTCTTCCGGATCGGCGACCTTGGCGCCGAAGCCGATCGAGGTGCCCTGGCCGCGGCTGGAGATGATCTTCTCCAGGCCCGCGAAAGCGCCGCCGACGATGAACAGGATGTTGGTGGTGTCGACCTGCAGGAACTCCTGCTGGGGATGCTTGCGCCCGCCCTGCGGCGGCACGGAGGCGACGGTGCCTTCCATGATCTTCAGCAGCGCCTGCTGGACGCCCTCGCCCGACACGTCGCGGGTGATCGAGGGATTGTCCGACTTGCGGCTGATCTTGTCGATTTCGTCGATGTAGACGATGCCGCGCTGGGCCCGTTCGACGTTGTAGTCGGCGGCCTGCAGCAGCTTGAGCACGATATTCTCGACATCCTCGCCCACATAACCGGCTTCGGTCAGGGTCGTGGCGTCGGCCATCGTGAACGGCACGTCGATGATTCGGGCCAGGGTCTGGGCCAGCAGCGTCTTGCCCGAGCCCGTCGGGCCGACCAGCATGATGTTGGATTTGGCCAGTTCGACGTCGTTGTTCTTCGTCGCGTGGTTCAGGCGCTTGTAGTGGTTGTGCACCGCGACGGAGAGCACCTTCTTGGCGTGATCCTGCCCGATTACGTAATCGTCTAGGACTTCACGGATTTCCTTCGGAGTCGGGACACCGTCCTTGGACTTCACAAAGGCGATCTTGTGCTCTTCACGGATGATATCCATGCAGAGTTCTACGCATTCATCACAGATGAACACGGTCGGTCCAGCGATGAGCTTGCGCACCTCATGCTGACTCTTTCCGCAGAAAGAACAGTACAGGGTGCTCTTGGAATCGCCGCTTGCGGCCTTGGTCATCTGTCTTCTCACGCTCGGGCGGTCGGCCCCGGGGCCGAAATCGCCATCCCCTCCGGAAGTTCCCTGCCAACCGGTCTTGCAGGATACACGCCGGGGGTTTTCCAATCCTTGACAATCCCCGATCCGGACAGCGCGGACAAGGGGTCGAAGGCCACAGTCCGGGCGTTCCGGCATCCGCCCGGTTCGCGGAACCGGCCGTCCGGGTCGACGCCCTAGATGGGAACTGCCCCGTTCCGGCACAAGCGGGGGCGCTGGCGCGGGTCTTGCGAGCGAGCCCTTGCGACGTCGCGGCAGTGTCACATCTGTCGGAATCGTGATCGAAAACAGCCGCTCAGGGGGCGGGACCAAAGTGATAATGACACGCAGACCATCGATGCTGGCCCGGGGACTGACCGTGGCGCGGCCTATGATGGCCGACCCGCTGTCGGAAACGCCGATCGTGGCCTTCGATTTCGACGGCACCCTGACGGTGCGCGACAGCTTCACCGCCTTCCTGAAATGGCGCGCCGGGCCCGGCCGCTGGGCCGCGGGCTGCGCGAAACTGTTTCCGGATGGGGCCGCCTACCTGTTTCATCGCAACCGCGGACGCATCAAGGCGGCCGCCGTGCGCGAGTTCCTGGCCGGCGCCCCGCGCGAGCAGCTGGAGAAGGAGGCCAGGGCCTTCGCCAACTACGCCTCGGCCACCCTGTTCCGGCCAGACGCCCTGGCGACCTGGCGCCGCTGGCAGCAGCGCGGTGCGCGGATGGTCATCGTCACCGCCTCGCCGGACCTCATCGTGGCGCCGTTCGCCCGGGGCCTGGGCTGCGACAAGCTGATCGGCAGCGGCCTGGCCTTCGACCAGGGCGACCGGGTCATCGGAACCCTGGCCGGCCCCAACTGCCGCGGTCCCGAAAAGGTCCGCCGCCTGCGCGAGGTCTACGGCGACGACGTCCGCCTCACCGCCGCCTACGGCGACACCTCCGGCGACCGCGAGATGCTGAAGATCGCCGAGGAAAAGGGCTACCGGGTGTTCAAGGGGCGCTCCTGAACCCTGGATTGCAATTCATACCGCCTCGCGCTTAAATGGCTCCCTCCCCCTTGTGGGGAGGGACAGGCCGCGCAGCGGCCAGGGTGGGGCAAGTGTCGATCATCCGGGCGCGCCAACTCCGATCCGCCATGCCGCCGATGGAGGCGAAGCTTTGGCTACCACTTTCGGCGGCAGGCCCCTTTCCGCGGCTACTTTCTCGATTTCGTCTGCTTCAGCCGGAGGCTCGTCGTCGAGCTCGACGGCGCCCAGCATGGCGACGACGACCAGTGGCGCCATGACCGGCTCCGCGACCAGGTGATCGAGGGTGAGGGATTCACGGTTCTGTGGTTCTGGAACCATCAGGTCCGGGAGAACGTCGACGGCGTGATGCACAACATCCGGCTGGCGCTTGGCGCGCCGGTGTGAACGCGGCCATCACTTGCCCCACCCTGACGAGGCTGCGCCTCGTCTGTCCCTCCCCACAAGGGGGAGGGAGAATGAAAAAGGCCCGGTGTTTCCACCGGGCCTTTCCGTAACTCAAACGCCTGAAACGCCTTACGCCGCGCCGGCTTCGCTGGCTTCGCGGGTTTCGTAGACGTGGTCGACGATGCCCCAGGCCTTGGCTTCTTCCGAGCTCATGAAGTGGTCGCGGTCGAGGGTCTGTTCGACTTCCTCGTAGGTGCGGCCGGTGTGCTTCACATAGATTTCGTTGAGGCGCTGCTTGGTCTTCAGGATGTCCTCGGCGTGGCGCATGATGTCGGACGCCTGGCCGCGGAAGCCGCCGGAAGGCTGGTGGACCATGATGCGGGCGTTGGGCAGGGCGACGCGCTGGCCGGCGGCGCCGGCGCAGAGCAGCAGCGACCCCATCGAGGCGGCCATGCCCATGCAGACCGTGGTCACCGGGCTCTTGATGTATTGCATGGTGTCGTAGATCGCCAGACCGCTGGTCACCACGCCGCCCGGCGAGTTGATGTACATGCTGATTTCCTTCTTGGGGTTCTCGGACTCCAGGAAGAGCAGCTGGCTGCAGATCAGGGCGCTCATCCCGTCCTCGACCGGCCCGGTCAGGAAGATGATCCGCTCCTTGAGCAGGCGCGAGAAGATGTCGAACGCGCGCTCGCCCCGGCTGGTCTGTTCGACCACCATCGGGACGAGGTTCATCGCGGTGTGCACGTAGTCAGTCATGATTGGCCCTTCGCTAGGAGGCGTGTCGCGAATCATGCCGCGCCATCGCTGTCTCTCCGATATCGGGCGGAGGTTAAGGGGATGCAAGTGACAGCCCGCCTTCGCGCCGGCGAGGCGAAGATTACAGGCTTGTAATCCGGGCTTGAATTGACCGCGCAGGGCAATTGGTCTGATCTCACCGCCTTCGAGTTCGGGACGGGGCGATGACACCCAGATTACGCGCGGCGCTGGCCGCTTCCGCCACGGCGGTCCTCATGGCCGCCTGCGCGACCACCGGCATGGCCGGATCCCCGGGCGGCAAGCCGGCGAACGCCGAGAGCGGCCCGGCCAAACCGGCGCGCGCCGGCCTCGATCCCGCCGCGCGGCCCGACCCCTTCCCCAGCACCTACGCCGCCCTGCCCTCGCGGCCGACGGCGATCCGCGGGGCGACCATCCTGACCGCGACCGGCCAGCAGATCGACAATGGCGTGATCGTCATGTCGGGCGGCAAGATCGTCTCGGTCGGCGGGCCCGACACCCCGATCCCCGCCGACGTCGACGTGATCGACGGGCGCGGCAAGTGGGTGACGCCAGGCGTCATCGACGCCCACAGCCACCTGGGCGTCTATCCCTCGCCGTCGGTCGGCGCCCGCTCGGACGGCAACGAGGCGACCGATCCCAACACCGCCTATGTCTGGGCCGAGCACTCGATCTGGCCGCAGGACCCGGGCTTCAACCGGGCCCGGGCCGGCGGGGTGACCACCCTGATGATCCTGCCCGGCTCGGCCAACCTGTTCGGCGGCCGCTCGGTCACCGTGCGCAACCTGCCCTCGGTCACCATGCAGGGCATGAAGTTCCCCGGCGCGCCCTACGGCGTGAAGATGGCCTGCGGCGAGAATCCCAAGCGGGTCTACGGCAGCAAGAGCCGCACGCCGGCGACGGCCATGGGCAATGTGGCCGGGTATCGCCGGGCCTGGATCGACGCGGCCGACTACGCGCGCCGCTGGGACGACTACCGCGCCAAGGTCGAAAAGGGCGAGAAGGCCGACGCGCCCAAGCGGGACCTGACCCTGGACACCCTGTCGGGCGTGCTGCGCGGCGAGATCCTGGTGCAGAACCACTGCTACCGGGCCGACGAGATGGCGGTGATGATCGATATCGCCAGGGAGTTCGGCTACAGGATCACCATGTTCCACCACGCCAGCGAGGCCTACAAGCTGGGCGCGGTGCTGGCCAAGGAGGACATCTGCTTCGCCACCTGGGCCGACTGGCAGGGCTTCAAGATGGAGTCGCTGGACGGCATCGAGGCCAACGCCGCCATCGCCTACAAGGCCGGGGCCTGCACCGTCATCCACTCCGACGACGAGACCATGACCCAGCGCCTGAACCAGGAAGCCGCCCTGGCCATGGCCGCCGGCAACCGCATCGGGTTTGGCATCACCCGCGCCGAGGCCATCGCCTGGATCACCGCCAACCCGGCCAAGGCGCTGGGCATCGCCGACCAGACCGGCTCGCTGGAGTCCGGCAAGCGCGCCGACGTGGTGATCTGGAGCGCCGATCCGTTCAGCGTCTACGCCCTGGCCGAGCGGGTCTATCTCGACGGGGCCGTGGTCTACGACCGCAAGGACCCGCGCTACCAGCCCAGGTCCGACTTCGAACTGGGCCGTCCGGGCGAAGGAGCCTTCCACTGATGAAACGCCTGCTCCTCGCCTCCATCGCCGCCCTGGCGCTGGCCGGAACCGCCTCGGCCGAGACGGTCGCCATCATCAACGCCCGGCTGGAGACGGCCACGCCGGCCGGCGCCGTGCCCTCCGGCGCCATCGTGCTCAAGGACGGCAAGATCGTCGCCGTGGGCGCCGGCGTCGCCGCGCCGGCCGGCGCGCGCGTCATCGACGCCAGGGGCGGGGTGGTCACGCCCGGGATGATCGCGCCCTCCTCCAACCTGACGGTGTCGGAGGTCGAGCTGGAAGCGTCCACCCGCGACGACAACTCCGGCCGGCTCTCGGCCGGGTTCGACATCAGCTACGGCGTCAATCCGGACTCGGCGATGATCCCGCTGGCCCGCCAGACCGGCATCACCCGCGTGGTGGTCACGCCGGTGCTGGCCCGCGGCGGCGGCGGCCATGTCCATGACGGCGGGGCCGGCGACGGCCATGACGACTTCGCCGGCGGCGGCGGCGGCGGCGAAGGCGATCCCAAGATGTTCGCCGGCCAGGCGGCCGTCGTCGGCCTGGGCGCCGGCGACCGCGATCCGGTGATCAAGGCCCGCGTGGCCGTGGCGCTGGACCTCGGCCAGGCCGGGGCCCGGTCGGCCGGCGGCTCGCGCGGCGCGGCCATCGTGCTGGTCAAGGCGGCCCTTGAGGACGCCCGCGCCTTCGCCCGCAACCGCGCCGCCTACGAGCGCGGCGGCACGCGCGAGTTCGGCCTGTCGCGCATCGACCTGGAGGCGCTTATCCCGGTGGTCGAGGGCCGGACGCCGTTGCTGATCCGCGTGCACCGGGCCTCCGACATCCGCCAGGCGCTGAAACTGGCCCGCGACGAGAAGATCAAGGTCATCCTCGAAGGCGTCGAGGAAGGCTGGATGGTCGCCGACGAGATCGCGGCGGCCGGGGCGCCGGTGCTGATCGACTCCCAGGCCAGCCTGCCCAGCCAGTTCGAGACCCTCGGCGCCCGCCTCGACAACGCCGCCCGCCTGCAGCGCGCCGGGGTCCAGGTGGCGATCATGGGCAGCCGCGACTTCAACAACCTGCGCCAGGCCCGGATCAACGCCGGCCTCGCCGTCGCCTATGGTCTGCCCCGCGAGGCGGCCATCGCCTCGATCACCGCCACGCCCGCCCGCATCTGGGGCCAGACCTCGGCCGGCACGCTGGAGGTGGGCAAGGACGCCGACGTGGTGCTGTGGAACGGCGATCCGCTGGAAACCACAAGCTGGCCGCTGGCGGTGTTCATCGAGGGCGTCGAGCAGCCGCAGACCAGCCGCGCTTTCGAGCTGCGCGACCGCTACGCGACGCCGGGCACGACGGGCTACCCGCCCGCCTACCAGTAGGGATGCAATGGGAGGGTGCGTTTGTCGCCCTCCCGCGTTATCCCAGGGGCAATGTCAAAGTCCCGCGCCCCGCGCACGCCCCGCATGCCCCGCCTCCCCCAGGGCCTCCCCGACCGTGAGACCCTGATCCGCTTCCTGCGCGACGCGGGCCAGGCCGAGAAGGCCGACATCGCCAAGGCCTTCGGGCTGAAGGGCGCCGACCGCCGCGCCCTGCGCGAGATGCTCAAGGGCCTGGAGGCCGAGGGCGCGCTGGGCAAGCGCGGCCGCCGCGGCTTCTCCGAGGCCGGAGCCTTCCCGCCGGTCGGCGTCGCCGACGTGATCGAGCGCGACAACGACGGCGATCTCTATGTGAAGCTGGTCAAGGGCGGCGAGGATCTGCCGCTGATCCGGCTGGCCCCCGACCGCAACGAGGCCGTGACCGGCGCGCCGGGCGTAGGCGATCGGTGCCTCGTCCGCTTCGAGCGGCTGGAGACCGGCGAGACCGAAGCGCGGCTGATCAAGAAGCTGGGCCAGAGCGCCCACCGCATCCTGGGCGTGATCCGCAAGGGCAATCGCGAGGTCCGGGTCGAGCCGGTCGACCGCAAGTCCAAGGACGTGCTGCTGCTCGACGTCCACGAGGCGCGCGACCTGAAGGACGGCGATCTCGTCCTGGCCCAGGTCCAGGTGCAGCCCGGCAGCCAGCGCTACGGCCCCAAGCGCGGCAAGCTGCTGGAGCGCATCGGCCGCGAGGACGAACCCCGGGCGGCGTCCCTGATCGCCATCCACACCCACGGCATCCCGATGGGCTTCACCGCACAGGCCGAAGCCGAGGCCGAGGCGGCGAAGGATCCGACGCTGCAGGGCCGCGAGGACCTGCGCGACCTGCCGTTCATCACCATCGACCCCCCTGACGCCCGCGACCACGACGACGCCGTCTTCGCCCACCCCGACCCCGACGCGAAGAACCCCGGCGGCTGGATCGTCTGGGTGGCCATCGCCGACGTCGCCGCCTACGTCCGCCACGGCATGGCGCTGGACGAGGAGGCCCGCGAGAAGGGCAACAGCGTCTACTTCCCCGACCGGGTCGAGCCGATGCTGCCCGAGCGGCTGAGCAACGGCCTGTGCAGCCTGCGGGAGGGCGAGAACCGCGCGACCATGGCCGTGCGCATGGTTTTCAACAGCAACGGCAAGAAGACCGGCCACCGCTTCGTGCGCGGCCTGATGCGCTCGGCGGCCAAGCTCAGCTACGAGCAGGCCCAGGCGGCCATCGACGGCGAGCCCGACGACAAGACCGGCCCGCTGGTCGACGGCGTGCTCAAGCCGCTGTGGACCGCCTATCGCCTGATGCTGAAGGGCCGCAACGCCCGCTCGCCGCTGGCCATCGAGAGCGACGAGCGCCGCATCGTCATCAGCGCCGAGGGCGAGGTCGCCTCGATCACCAAGCGCGCCTCGCTGGAGGCGCACCGGCTGATCGAGGAGATGATGATCCAGGCCAACGTCTCGGCCGCCGAGACGCTGGAGCAGAAGCGCTCGCCGCTGATCTACCGCATCCACGACACGCCCAGCCCCGAGAAGATGCAAGCGCTGACCGACTTCCTGCAGACGCTGGACATCCCCTGGACCAAGGGCGAGGCGCCCAACACCCACCGCTTCAACAAGCTGCTCGACGACACCCGCGAGGGGCCGCACGCCGACATCGTCAACGAGGTGGTCCTGCGCAGCCAGATGCAGGCGCAGTACAACGCCGAGAACATCGGCCACTTCGGGCTGAACCTGGGCAAGTACGCCCACTTCACCAGCCCGATCCGCCGCTATGCCGACCTGATCGTCCATCGCGGCCTGATCCGCGCGCTGGGCCTCGGCTCCGACGGCCTCACCGACGAGGACATCAAGCAGATCAAGGACACCGCCGAGCGGATCACCCACGCCGAGCGCCGGGCCATGGCCGCCGAGCGCGACGCCACCGACCGCTACATCGCCGCCTTCCTGGCCGACAAGGTGGGGGCCGAGTTCGAGGGCCGGATCACCGGCGTCACGCGCTTTGGCCTGTTCGTGCGGCTGGTCGACACCGGCGCCGACGGCCTGATCCCGGTCTCCTCGCTGGGCGACGAGTTCTTCGTCCACGACGACCGCAGCCATGCCCTAGTCGGCGAGCGCACCGGCGCCCGCTGGCCGCTGGGCATGGCGGTGCAGGTCAAGCTGCGCGAGGCGACGCCGGTGACCGGCGGCCTGCTGTTTCAGATGCTGAGCGAACCGGTGAAGGCCGATCCCAATGCGCCTCGCCCCCGGCTCGGCGTCCGCCGCCGCGGCGACTTCGGCAAGGACCCCGGCCGCGGCGGTCCCAAGCGCGGCGGGACTCCGAAGGGCGTGAAGAAGGGCAAGCGGCGGTAGGGGGCGGCGTTGGCCGGCAAGTCTCTGAACCCCGTCATGGCCCGACGTGCTCGGGCCAGCCGTGCACGGTGAGCTGGGAGGCGCACTGCGTCCTTCGACACGCCGCTTCGCGGCTGCTCAGGATGACTGAGGAAAAAGGCTGCCCTCCATAGTCATGCTGAGCAGCGCCGACAGGCGCGTGTCGAAGCACGCAAGGCGGTAGCCCCCCTACTCCCGCCACTCCGCCATCACCGCGCCGGAGGCGTCCTCGAAAGCGATGCGGTCGAAGGTCACCGCGTAGAGGCAGATCGGCTGATGGTCGGGCGTCTCACTCCAGCAGCGGACGGAGCGACCGCCCGGGAACGCGGCGATCTGTCCCTCGATCATCAGGCGATAGCCCCGGGCCCCGGCGGCGAGCGCGTTGGTCGGCCCCTTCTGCACGTACTCGTACGGCCGCCCGTCGCGGCGCGGGACCCGGGAGGCGGCGGCGTCGGAGAGCCGGACGAGGCCCAGGCTCTGGCCGGCGGCGGCCGCCGGCTGGGCCAGGGCCGGAACCTCGCGGCTCGCCGGGCAGCTCTCGGTCAGCGCCCAGGGGCGCGGGATCCAGAAACCCTCGGCCTTCTCGAGGCTGTCAGCGTCCGGCAACGACCGGATCATCGGCAGGGTGGTCAGGTCGACGGAGCGGGCGGTCAGCTTGACCGTGCCACGCTCGGCGTCCTGCTCGAACCAGGCCTGGTCGGAACCTGGACCTGTGCGGGGTCCGGCGCAGCCGAACGGCAGCCGGATGCGGAACGTGCGGCGGACCATGGGGTCGGCGCCCTCGGCGACCGGCTCGCCCGAGGCGTAGGCGGCGGCCGCGGCGCGCGCGCCCTCGATCAGGTCCCGTCGGCTCAGCACCGGCGGGGCCAGCGGCGTCAGGACGGTGACCTCCTCGACGGGCGGGGTCGGCTCGGGCTGCGCGGGCGCGGGCGTCGGTTTTCGGGCGAACAGGCCCATGGCCGCGGCGATCAGAAGACCCGCGACGATAACGGCGATAACGAGGGGCGCGATGAGACGCCGCTTGCGGACGGGGGCGCCCGGACTATTGTCGGCCATGGGCGTACACTAGAGGGGAACGAGACCCAGTTCAAAGTTCGCACGGAGTTTTGTGCGGGGTTTGACCCACCGCCTCCCCGTGGGGCTCGCGCCGGAACCGCCCCCGCCCGCATGACCAGCCCCCAGATCATCGCCCTGCTCGTCCTCGTGGCGGTCGTCGTCGCCCTGGTCAGGGGGAAGATGCGTCCCGATGTCGTGGCGCTGGCCGGCGCGGCTGTGCTGCTGGCCACCCGCACCATCCGTCCGGTCGAGGTGCAGGGCGCCTTCGCCAGCCCGGCGATCATCACCCTCGCCTCGCTGTTCGTCATCGCCTACGCCATGGAGCTGAACGGCCTGCTGGGCCTGCTGATCCGCAGGACCATCGACATCTGCGCCCGGCTGGGCGCGGTCGGCCTGTGGATCGTGATCGGGCTGTGCGGCGCCGCGTCGGCCCTGTTGAACAACACGCCGATCGTGGTGCTGGCCGCGCCGGTGGTGAAGGACGCCGCCGCCTCGATGGGGCTGTCGGCGCGGCGGTTCCTGATCCCACTGTCCTACGTCACCATCCTGGGCGGCGCCTGCACCCTGATCGGCACCTCGACCAACCTGCTGGTCAACGATATGGCCCGAAACGCCGGCCAGCCGGTGTTCGGCCTGTTCGAGATCACGCCCGTCGGCCTGATCATCGCCCTGGTCGGCGGCGTCTATCTGTATCTGATGGGCGGACGCCTGCTGGGCGGGGAAACGCCGGAGACCAGCGAGGCGGTGGCGCCGGAGGCGACAGCCGCCGCGGCCGGCGACGACCCGGCGGTGTTCCCGATCGACCGTCCGTTCAAGCCCCTGCAGGCCGGCCTGTCGCTGGCGGTGTTCGCCGGGGTGGTGATTGTCGCCGCGACGGGCCTGGCCCCCATCGCGGCGGCCGCCTTCTCCGGGGCCGTGCTGCTGGTGGTCACGCGGGTGATCAGCGCCGAACAGGCCTATCGCGGCCTGCGGCCGGAAATCCTGCTGCTGATCGCCGGCATGTTCGTCGTCGGCCTGGCGATCGAGGTCACCGGCCTCGCGTCATCGGCGACGGACGCGCTGACCGGCGTGGTCAACGCGATGGGTCCGCTGATGGCGCTGGCGCTGATCTACGGCGTCACCCTGTTCCTGACCGAACTGCTGTCCAACGCCGCCGTGGCGGTGCTGCTGACGCCGATCGCCGTGGCCCTGGCCGAGAGCCTGGGCGTCAGTCCCCGCCCCTTCCTGGTCGCGGTGATGATGGCGGCCAGCGCGGCGTTCGCTACCCCGTTCGGCTATCAGACCAACGTTCTGGTCTACCAGCTGGGCCGCTACCGCTACATGGACTTCGTCCGTATCGGCGTGCCGCTGAACCTGCTGACCTGGCTCGTCGGCGTGGCGGTGATCCCGCTGTTCTTCCCCTTCTGACCCGGCCGGCACGGAGCGCGCGATGATCCTCGACCTGGACCATATCAACATCGCCACCGACCGGCTGGACGAGACCCGCGCCTTCTACGTCGAGGTGCTGGGCCTGACCGAGCGCTGGCGGCCGGACTTCAGCTTCGACGGCCACTGGCTCTACGCCGGCGACCGCCCGCTGGTGCATCTGATGACGCGGCCGACGGCGGGCGTCGGCTGCGACGCGGCGGCGCTGAGCCACGTCGCCTTCGCCATCGCCGACATCGAGGCGGTGAAGACCCGGCTGGACGGCCTGGGCGTGGCCTTCCGCGAGATCGGCGTTCCGGACGCGCCGATCCGGCAGCTGTTCCTCAGCGACCCCAACGGCGTGACCATCGAGCTGAACTACCTGGGCGCCGCGACGGCGCGGGCGCGGTCGGCTCCAGCGACGGAGGCGGGGACAGTTTAAGATGTCCCTTGGGACACCTTAAACTGTCCCCCCGGCCCTGTTACGCTCCCTGCCGATAGGGGCTTTTCGATGAAACACATCCTGCTCGCCGCGCTGCTGGGAGCGGCGCTCGCCGCGCCGGCGGCCGCCAACGACTCGACCGCAGAGCTGGCGGCCGGCGGGCTGGTGCTGACGCGCACCGACGCCATCGTCATGAAGTCCGAGGATCTCTACATCTCCGCCGATGAGGTGCGGGTCCGCTATGTGTTCCTGAACACCTCCGGCAAGGCCGTCACCACGCGCGTGGCCTTCCCGATGCCCGACATCGGCGGGCCGGAGTTCTTTTTCCACGACACCAACATCCCCGGCGGCGAGGATCCCGCCAACCTGCTGGCCTTCGTCACCCGCGTCGACGGCGCGGCGGTCCGCATGGACGTCGAGCAGAAGGCCTTCGTCGGCGACGTCGATCGCACCGCCTGGCTGATCGCGCGCGGCCTGCCGCTGGCCCTGCATGTGGACGGCATGGTCGAGCGGCTGGACGCCCTGCCGCCCGCCGATCAGACCGAGGCCGTGCGGCTGGGTCTGGCCATCCCCGACGAGTACGACGCCGGCAGGGGCTGGGAGACGCACTACAACCCCGCCTGGATCCTGAAGACCACCTTCCACTGGGAACAGACCTTCCCGGCCGGGAAGGAGATCGTGGTCGAGCACAGCTACAGGCCCGCCACGGGCGGCTCGGTGGGGACCATCGTCGGCTCGCCCTTCATGGCCACGCCCGAGTGGGCCGAGACCCGCGACCGGTACTGCATCGACAGCGCCTTCCTGGCGGGCGTGAAGAAGGCGCAGGGCAAGTCCGAGTATCCGCCCTTCACCGAGCAACGCATCGCCTACGTCCTCAAGACCGGCGGCAACTGGGCAGGTCCCATCGGCGACTTCCGGATGGTCATCGACAAGGGCACCCCGGCCAACCTGGTCAGCTTCTGCGCCAGCGGCGTGAAGAAGATCGGGCCGACCACCTTCGAGGTGCGCAAGACCAACTGGACGCCGGACCGCGACCTGTCGATCCTGATCCTCAAGCCCCTGCCGCCGGTCGAATGACGTTGGGTCACGGTTTTCAGCCGATCACGACGGAGCCTATGCTCAGGTCATGACCGGACCCGTGCTCGACCCCACCTACGACCCCCGCAGCGACGGGGCCATGCGCGAGAAGGGCGGCAAGACCGTCAAGCCGCGCCATGCCGCGACCCTGATCATCGTGCGGCGCGACGCGGCAAAGCCCCGCCTGCTGATGGGCCGTCGCCACGGCGGTCACAGCTTCATGCCCGACAAGTGGGTGTTTCCGGGCGGCCGCATCGACCGCAATGACTTCAACGCGCCGTCGGCCAACGAGCTCGCCCCGGACGTCAAGGCCAAGCTGGCGCTCACCGCGCGGCACGACAGCCCGCTGCTGCCCCGCGCCCTGGGCCTGGCCGCCATCCGTGAGACCTTCGAGGAGACCGGCCTGCTGGTCGCCAGGCAAGCCCCCGCGCGGCCCGGCGCCGGGCCGTGGCGGCCGTTCCTGGAGGCGGGCGCCCTGCCCGACCTGTCGGCCCTGCAGTACGTCGCCCGGGCCATCACCCCGCCCTACCGGCCCAAGCGGTTCGACGCCCGATTCTTCATGGCCGAGGCCGAGTCGCTGCTGAGCCTGGACCGCCGTCCCGACTGCGGCGAGCTGGACGAGATCGCCTGGGTCGACCTGGACGAGGCCCTGGCGCTGGACCTGCCCAACATCACCCGCTTCGTGGTCGCCGAGATCGCCGAGCGGCTGGCGGCGGGCCCCCGGCCCATTCCGTTCATGCGCTTTCTCAACGGCGCGCGCCGTCTGGAGCATCTGTGACCGGCGCCGTCCGCCCCCGCCATGCCGCCAGCCTGATCCTGCTGCGCCGCGAGCGCGCCGGAACCACGGTGCTGATGGGCCGCCGGCCGGCGAAGTCCCGCTTCGCCCCGGACGTCTTCGTGTTTCCGGGCGGCAAGCTGGACCGGGCCGACTTCGACCAGCCCACGCTCAGCCCGCTGGCCGAGGACAGCATCCGCCGCGCCGCCGCGCCCAGCCGCCTGGCCACCGCCCTGGCGACCGCCGCCATCCGTGAGACCGCCGAGGAGACCGGCCTGATCCTGCCGGCCGAGCACGGCGCGCTGACCGTCGCCGCCCGGGCCATCACGCCGACCGAGAGCCCGGTCCGCTTCCACGCCCGGTTCTTCGTCGCCGACGCTGATCTGGCCGTCGGCGAGGCGGCGGAATCACCGGAGCTGGCAGACCTGGCCTGGCGGCCGCTTGACGAGGCGCTGAAGCTGCCGCTGTTCGACATCACCGAGGCGATCCTGCGATCGCTGGCGGTCGGCGAGCAGCCGTTCCTGATGACCTACCGGCGCGGCAAGGCGCTGGTGAAGCCGCTGACCTGACGTCAGAGCGGCTTCGAAAGGTCGAACTCGACCCGGAAGAAGCGGTTCTCGCGGCGCAGCTCGTAGGCGTAGGTCTGGCCGGGATGGACCTCCACGGCCCAGACGTTGGTCACCGAGGCCGGGTTGCCCTTGGCCAGGAACAGCGTGCGGCTGAAGGCGTCGGCCGGGAATTCCTGGCGGGCGGCCGAACCGGACGTGGCGGTGTCGCCGCCGTATTGCGAGAGCTCATCCTCGGTCCCGTCGGTGTGGCGGTGATCGTGCTTGAGCCGCAGGCCGTCAGACGTGCGGGTGATGACCCAGGTCCGGGAGCGATCCTCGCCGACGGCGAACGGAATACGCACCTCGGTGTCCGTGCAGCCCGTCACCCGCATCACCAGCGGCTTGCCGGCGAAGTCGGCGTCGAGCGGGTCATTGGTCACGACACGACCGGCGAAGGTCTTGCCGCACAAGGCCTGGAGGCGGCCGAAGAAGGCGTCGGCGGGCGCCGGGGCCGGCGTTGTGGCGCATGCGGCCAGCAGAAGGGCCGCGGCGGCGGCGAACGGGCGAAGGGTCATCCCGTGACCCTATCCGCGACAGACATTGACTTCCAGCCGTCGGCGAGTATTTTCCGCGCCTCTCAGTTTCGGCCCACGCGGCTACCGAAGGATTCCATCGATGGCCAAACCGGCTTCCATCAAGATCCGCCTGAATTCGTCGGCGGACACCGGCTTCTTCTACGTGACCAAGAAGAACGCCCGCACCAAGACCGAGAAGATGGTGCTCAAGAAGTACGACCCGATCGTGCGCAAGCACGTCGAGTTCAAGGAAGGCAAGATCAAGTAGGAGGCCTTGGCCCCTGCGGGATTTTTCGAAGGCCGGCGCCCCTAGCGCCGGCCTTTCCTTTTGTCGGTCTCCGGCCGCGTGCCCACGAAGTGCGGACGCTTGCTGGGCAGGCTGGCGACCAGACCGACGACGGAGGCGACGAACGCGGCCAGGGTCAGGAGGCGGCTGGTGGTCGGAAACGCGCTCCACTCGCCCGGTCCGGGGTGCAGGCCTGCCAGGGGCTCGCACAGGGAGCCCCACATGACGCCCACCGCCAACCCGAAGGCGGCGCTGAGCAGCCTTCCCCTGATGCTGCCCTGATCCCGGAACGCGCAGATGCCGGCGGTCGCCAGAGCGATCCCCGCCACGTAATCGTCCAGCCAGAAGGGCGGCGCCTCCCAGCCGTGCCAGTTCCGCAGGATCGCGACGACGATC
The DNA here is from genome assembly GCA_030652755.1 of Caulobacter sp. GTDB lineage: Bacteria > Pseudomonadota > Alphaproteobacteria > Caulobacterales > Caulobacteraceae > Caulobacter. The sequence continues at coordinate 16,485 of JAUSPV010000178.1, forward strand.
ACCGTCGGCCCAAGGGTGATCGCGAGCGGCGCCGCCGCCCTACGCCAACCAAAAATCATGGAAAAGCCGCCCCCGTCGAAATACTCCCCGGTAAGCAATATCATCCGTTGTGTCGTTCGCCAGACACAAGTCACGGGACGCACGCGCCGAGTGGCGCGTTTTTCTGTGGATATCAGGCCGCGCGCGCGATGACGCGATTACGTCCGGCCGCCTTGGCTTCGTAGACGGCCTCATCGGCGCGCTTGAGCAACAGTTCGGGCGTGTCGCCCTCTCCGCTCGTGCTGGAGACGCCGATCGAGATGGTCACGGTGAGCAGTTCGCCGCCGGAGACCCGGAAGGGCGAGCCCGCGACGTGCAGGCGAATACGCTCGGCGACGCGTTCAGCATCCTGCAGCCGGGCGCCGGGCATGATCACCGTGAACTCCTCGCCGCCGTAGCGGCAAGGCAGATCGATGGCCCGGACGTTGGACGCCAGGCGGACCGCGAACTCGCGCAGCACCTCGTCGCCGATATCGTGGCCGAAGTTGTCGTTGATCTTCTTGAAGTGATCGATGTCGATCATCAGGGCCGAAACCGGATCGCCGCCGAGCGCCGCCCGCTTCACCAGGGCGCCGAGCTGGCCCTCCATGTACCGTCGGTTATGCAGGCCGGTGAGCTGATCGGTGACCGCCAGCTCCAGCGAATGGTCGAGATTGTCGCGCAGGAAGTCGGTGTAGCGCTTGCGCCGGATCTGGGTCCGCGCCCGGGCGGCCATTTCCTGGGGATCGATCGGCTTGGTCAGGATGTCGTTGACGCCGATCTCCAGCGCCTTGACCAGGCGGTGGCGCTCATCGGGGTCGACGATGGCGAGGATCGGCAGGTGCCGCGTCGCCTCGTCGGAGCGGATGTTGGCGGCGAACCTCAGGCCGTCGAAGCCGCGCGAGGTGGCGTTGACCACAATCAGATCCAGGGGACCGCGCGCCGTCATGTAGGCCTTCTCGGGATCGGTCTCGGCCACCGGCCGGTGCTCGATCGACAGCTCGGCCATCAGGCGCTGGGCCTGGCGTTCATTGTCATCGAGGACCAGAACCCGGCCGCCCGTGCCGCCCAGGCGGGCGGCGGCGCCGGCGATGACGCCGATGCGGCGCCCCGAAGCCTCACGGGCCCGCAACTCGTCCAGCACCTGTTTGAGACGCGTCAGGCTGCGGACGCGAGCGAACAGCATCACGTCGTCGATCGGTTTGGTCAGGAACTCGTCCGCGCCGGCCTCCAGGCCGGTGATCCGGTCGGCGCGGCCGTCGAGGGCGGTGACCAGCACCACCGGGATGTGGCGGGTGATCGGGTCTTCCTTGAGCCGACGGCAGACCTCGAACCCGTCCATGCCGGGCATCATGACGTCCAGCAGCACGATGTCGGGCTTTTCCGAAGCCGCCAGCGCCAGGGCCGTGGGGCCGTCGCTGGCGGTCAGCACCTCGTAGTACTCGGCCGTCAGACGGGCCTCGAGCAGCTTCACATTGGCTTCGATGTCGTCGACGACCAGGATCCGCGCGCTCATCGCCTGCTCTCCCCTAGTCCAATAGCCGCTTGATGGTTTCGAGGAAGTGCGACACCGAGATCGGCTTGGAGATATAGGCCTCGCAGCCGCCTTCGCGAATCCGCTCCTCGTCGCCCTTCATGGCGAAGGCCGTAACGGCCACGACCGGAATATGGTTCAGGTCGTCGTCCTCCTTCAGCCATTTGGTGACCTCCAGTCCGGAGATCTCGGGCAGCTGGATGTCCATCAGAATCAGGTCGGGACGGTGCTCGCGCGCGATGGCGAGCGCCTGCAACCCTTCGCGCGTCTGAAGGGTTTCATACCCTTGCGCGTCAAGCAGGTCGTGGAAGAGCTTCATATTGAGCTCATTATCCTCGACGATGAGGACCTTCTTGGCCATCTACGGACCTGAACCCCAGCAATCTGGTGCGACGCGGCAACAAGCGACTCGCCGCAACTTCTCCAGCGCAGTAGTCCCCGAATATCCTTAAACCCGAGCTAACCTGATCTTGCCCCAGCCCCTCACCCTCTCCGACCTGTCCATCCACGCCGACGCGCCGCTGCTGATCGTCGACGTCGACGAGGTGCTGGCCCACTTCATGTCGGGCTTCGAACGCTACGTCCGCCGCCATGGCTACGAGATGCGGATCGACCGCTTCGCGCTGTTCCAGAACCTGTACCGACCCGGCGAGACCGAGAGCCTCGACTTCGAGACCGGCAAGGCGCTGTTCGATGACTTCTTCCGCGACGGGGCCGGGGACCTCGATCCGGTGGAGGGCGCCGCCGACGCGCTGGCCACGCTGTCGACGAAGGCCGGCGTCGTCATCCTGACCAACGCCCCGGCCCACGCGCTGGAGTCGCGCACCGGCTGGCTGAGCACGCACGGCTTCGACTACCCGATGATCCTGCATTCCGGGCTCAAGGGTCCGACCATCCTGGAAATGAGCCGCCGCACCTCGGGGCCGGCCTGCTTCATCGACGACCTGCTGCCCAACCTCGAATCGTCAGCCGAAGCCGCGCCGGACGTGAAACGCTTCCAGATCATCGCCGACACGCGTCTGCGTCCGCTGGCGCCGACCGCGCCGGACCGCCACGGCCTGCACGAGGACTGGACGACCCTCGGCCCGGCCCTTGAGGCGGCGGTCCGGTGATCCGCATCGGCGTGGATTTCGGAGGCACCAAGATCGAGGCTGCCGCGCTCGGGCCCGACGGCGCCTTCCTGTCCCGCGTCCGCGCGCCCAACCCCGGCGACTATGACGAGGCCGTCACGGCGGTGCGGGACCTGGTGCTCGAAGCCGAGCGCGAGGCGGGCGCGACGGGCGCGACCGTTGGCATGGGCATTCCCGGCTCGGTCTCGCCCGTCACCGGCCGGATCCGTAACGCCAACTCGACCTGGATGAACGACCGGCCCTTCAAGGAGGATGTCGAACGGGCGCTGGGCCGGCCGATCCGGCTGCAGAACGACGCCAACTGCTTTGCGCTGTCCGAGGCCGTGGACGGCGCGGCGGCCGGCGCCAACGTCGTGTTCGGCGCCATCCTGGGCACCGGCTGCGGCGGCGGCGTGGTGCTGAAGGGACAGGCGCTGGAGGGCCGCAACGGCATCGCGGGCGAATGGGGCCACGGTCCCCTGCCCTGGCCGACGGCTGAGGAACACCAGGCCCACCAGTGCTGGTGCGGACGGACCGACTGCCTGGAGACCTGGGTGTCGGGCTCCGCCTTCCGCGAGGACTACGAGCGCAGCACGGGCCTGCAGGCCGATGGTCGCGCCATCATCGAGCGCGTTCACGCCGGCGAGGCGGCGGCGGTCGCCTGTCTGGACCGCTACATCGACCGGCTGGGCCGGGCGCTGGCGGCGATGTGCAATCTGCTGGACCCCGATGTGATCGTGCTGGGCGGCGGCATGTCGAACGTCGAGGCCCTGTACGAGCGTGTTCCGCCCGTCGTGGCCCACTACGCCTTCACCGACCAGTTCACGACGCCGATCGTGCCGGCGAAGTACGGCGACTCCTCCGGCGTCCGCGGCGCGGCCTGGCTGTGGCCGGCGCCCTGAGCCCTTCCGCCTCGGCGATGGAAGGCGGATACAGGGACCATGAAGTCCCTCTGCCGCGACTGCTTCCGGACCGGAGACGACCAGCCTCGCCGCTGCCCGTCCTGCGGCTCCATGCGGGTCATCCGGCACGAGGAACTGGCGACGCTGGGCATCGCCCACCTGGACTGCGACGCCTTCTACGCCTCGGTCGAGAAGCGTGACCGGCCGGAGCTGCGCGACGTCCCGCTGATCGTCGGCGGCGGGGTGCGGGGCGTGGTCACCACCTGCTGCTACATCGCCCGGATGAGCGGGGTGCGCTCGGCCATGCCGATGTTCAAGGCCACCCGCCTGTGCCCGCAGGCGGTGATCCTCAAGCCCGATTTCCAGAAGTACCGCACCGAGAGCAAGCGTATCTTCGCCAAGGTCCGCGACCTGACGCCACTGGTGCAGGGCCTGTCGCTGGACGAGGCATGGATGGACCTGTCGGGCACCGAGCGGCTGCACGGCGCGCCGCCGGCGGTGACGCTGGCCAGGCTGCAGGCGGAGATCGAGGCGGAGATCGGGCTGACCGTCTCCATCGGTCTGGCCCCCAACAAGTTCCTGGCCAAGATCGCTTCCGACCTGGACAAGCCGCGCGGCTTTTCGGTGATCGGCGAGGCCGAGGCCGTTTCGTTCCTGGCCGGCAAGCCGGTCGGCATCATGCCCGGCGTCGGGCCGGTGATGGTCGCCAGCCTGGAGAAGGCCGGCTACCGCACGGTCGGCGACATCGCGGCGGCGGACCTGCGGGACCTCGCCGACCGCTTCGGCCAGCAAGGGCTGCACCTCCACAAGCTGGCGCTCGGGCAGGACAGCCGCAGCGTCAATCCCAACGAGGCGCGCAAGACCATCAGCGCCGAGACCACGTTCAACGACGACCTCAAGGCCGTCGAGGCCCTCGAGGACCGTCTCTGGCCACTGTGCGAGAAGGTCGCCCGACAACTGCGCGCCGAGGGAATCGCCGGGCGGGTCGCGCATCTCAAGCTGCGCACGCCCGATTTCCGCATCATCACCCGCCGCCGCACCCTGGCCGTGCCGACCCAGACCGCGCGGACCCTGTTCGGGGTGGCGCGCGAGCTGCTGGCGGCCGAGCCGCGCGGAACGTCGTACCGGCTGATCGGCGCGGGCCTGTCGGACTTCGCGCCCGCCGACGGAGCCGGCTCGGACCTGTTCGCCGACGACGAACAACGGGCCCTGCGCGGCGAAACGGCGGTCGACGCCCTGCGCGCCCGCTTCGGCAAGACGGCGGTCGTGACCGGGCGGGCCCTGCGCGGCGATGACCGCGACTGACGCGACTCACCGCCCGCCCCGGCGCCGCCACTCGCCTCCCGGTGTCGCGGATCGACGATGGCGACCCGTCGGGAGAGGGCCCGGAGCCCCTCTGACGCGACTTTCCTGATCACGAGCGCGCCAAAGCAGCGCATAGCGGGCGGTCGCCCCTTCCAAAGCGGTGGCGTTTCCATATCTAATTGATCGGAAGGCGGCCCTGTCCCGGGTCGCCGGGAATGGATGTTCATGGCGGAGAAGAAGGCAGGCGACGGGCAGAACGGCGTGGGTTCGGCGGTGGTCACACAGACCCGGCCGAAAACCGCGAAGCCTTCCCTATACCGCGTGCTTCTGCTGAACGACGACTACACGCCGATGGAATTCGTCGTGTACGTGCTTGAGCGCTTTTTCAACAAATCGCGCGAGGATGCGACCCGCATCATGCTGCACGTGCACCAGAATGGCGTCGGCGTCTGCGGTGTGTTCACCTACGAGGTCGCCGAGACCAAGGTGTCCCAGGTGATCGACTCCGCCCGCCGGCATCAGCATCCGCTTCAGTGCACTATGGAAAAGGATTGAGGAGCCCAGCTTGCCCTCGTTTTCGCGCAATCTCGAAGAGACCCTCCACCGCGCCGTGGCCTACGCCAACCAGCGTAAGCACGAGTATGCGACCCTGGAGCATCTGCTCCTGTCCCTGACGGACGACGAGGACGCGGCGGGGGTGATGAGCGCCTGCGACGTGGACCTGGCGGCCATCAAGAAGACGCTGACCGGCTATCTCGACACCGAGCTGCGCAGCCTGATCGTCGAGGACGGCGAAGACGCCAAGCCGACGGCCGGCTTCCAGCGCGTGATCCAGCGCGCCGTCATCCATGTGCAGTCGTCCGGCCGCGACGAGGTCACCGGGGCCAATGTGCTGGTCGCCGTGTTCTCGGAGCGCGAAAGCCACGCCGCCTACTTCCTGCAGGAGCAGGACATGACGCGGTACGACGCGGTCAACTACATCGCCCACGGCATCGCCAAGAAGCCCGGCGCGACCGAGCCCAAGCAGGCCAAGGGATCCAATTCGGGCGAGCCCGACGAGGAGAAGGCGGCCGTCAAGACCGGCGGCGAGGCGCTTGAGGCCTACTGCGTCGACCTCAACGAGAAGGCCCGCCAGGGCAAGGTCGATCCGCTGATCGGCCGCATGGCCGAGGTCGAGCGCTGCATCCAGATCCTGTGTCGCCGGACCAAGAACAACCCGCTGCTGGTCGGCGACCCGGGCGTCGGCAAGACCGCCATCGCCGAGGGGCTGGCGCTCAAGATCGTCCGCCACCAGGTGCCCGAAGTGCTGGAAGGCGCGACCATCTTCTCGCTCGACATGGGCGCGCTGCTGGCCGGCACCCGCTACCGCGGCGACTTCGAGGAGCGGATCAAGCAGGTGGTCAAGGAGCTGGAGAACCACCCCAACGCCATCCTGTTCATCGACGAGATCCACACGGTGATCGGCGCCGGCGCGACCAGCGGCGGGGCGATGGACGCCTCGAACCTGCTCAAGCCGGCCCTGGCCAGCGGCACGCTGCGCTGCATGGGCTCGACGACCTACAAGGAATTCCGTCAGCACTTCGAGAAGGACCGCGCCCTGGTGCGCCGGTTCCAGAAGATCGACGTGAACGAGCCGACGGTCGAGGACACCCTGAAAATCCTCAAGGGTCTCAAGATCTACTACGAGGAATTTCACAAGCTCAAGTACACCAACGACGCCCTGAAGACGGCGGTGGACCTGTCGGCCAAGTACATCACCGACAGGAAGCTTCCGGACAAGGCGATCGACGTCATCGACGAGG
>JAUSPV010000179.1 GCA_030652755.1 Caulobacter sp.
GGCCCGGGCCGGCGACGCCGGCAAGGGCTTCGCGGTCGTCGCCCAGGAGGTGCGGGCCCTGGCCCAGCGCTCCGCCGAGGCGGCCAAGGAGATCAAGAGCCTGATCGCCTCGAGTTCCGAACAGGTCGGGCAGGGGGTCAAGCTGGTCGGCCAGACGGGCGAGGCGCTGAAGCGGATCGTCGCCGAGGTCGCCGAGATCAACGCCCTGGTCAGCGAGATCGCCGCCTCCTCCCACGAGCAGGCCACCGGCATGGCGCAGGTCAACACGGCCGTGAACCAGATGGACCAGGTGACGCAGCAGAACGCGGCCATGGTCGAGCAGTCGACGGCGGCCAGCCACTCGCTGGCGCAGGAGGCGACCGCGCTGTCGGCTCTGGTCAGCCGGTTCGACATCGGCGAGGCGGTCGCCGCCGCGCCGGCCCCGAAGGTCGCGCCGCCGGTCAGGAGCCCGTCGCCGGTCAGGACTCCGACGCCACGGTCCGAGCCGGCCGCCTTCGCGCCCTCGCCGCCACCGCGCCCCGCCGCCCGGCCCGTGGCCTACGCCGGCGGAGCCGCCACCGCCGCGGCCCTGGCGCCCCAGGACGACTGGACCGAGTTCTAGGACGCCCGCTCAACGCGTGTGTTCCGGCGCGGAAACCCTCGCTTGCGCGAGGGGCGGAGAAGGGTTGCATGCGGCTTCGAACGGCGCCCCTATCGCGCCCCTGTAGCTTGTCGGGGAGTAGCGCGGGATGGAAGTCATCAATCTGGGCCACGCCGCCGCCCTCTGGGTCGGGCTTCATATCCTGCTGATGCTGGTGCTCTCGGCCCTGGTCACGCGCCAGCGCCAGAAGCACAAGATTCCGTTCGGCGACGAGGGCGTGCCCGAGCTGGCCCGCGCCATCCGCGCCTTCGGCAACGCCAGCGAATACGTGCCCGTCGGCATGGCGGGCCTGATCGTGCTGGACCTGGCCGGCGCCGCGCCGCTGCTGGTCCATGTCGGCGGCTTCATCCTGTTCGCCGGCCGGGTGACCCACGCCGTGGGCATGTCCAACAGCGGCGAAGCCTCGGTCCCCCGCGCCATCGGCATGACCATGACCTGGGCGGCCTATGTCTACCTGATCGCCGCCACCCTGTTCTTCGCCATCATCTGAGCCGCTTGCGGCGCGCGATCCCGGCGCCCATAACCAGACCATGGACGAACAGCAGTTGCATGAGGCGGTCGCCGCCGCGCTCAAGGCCGGCGCCGACGCGGCCGAGGCCGTTTTCGCCGAGCGCCAGTCGCTTTCCATCGGTGTGCGCGAAGGCGCCCTGGAGGAGGTCGAACGCGAGGAATCGCGCGATCTGGGCCTGCGGGTCTTCGTCGGCCGGCGTCAGGCGACCGTCTCCGGCTCCGACATCTCGGCCGAGGGCCGCCGCAAGCTGACCGAGCGGGCCGTGGCCATGGCCCGGCTGGCGCCGGAGGATCCCTACGCCGGCCTCGCGCCGCGCGAGAGCCTGGCGGCCGGCCCCTTTCCCGACCTCGACCTGTTCGATCCGGGCGAGCCTTCGCCCGAGCGGCTGGAGGACCTGGCGCGCGAGGCTGAGGTCGCCGCCCGCAGCGTCAAGGGCGTCACCAACTCCGACGGCGGCTCGGCCTCCTGGTCGTCCGGCTCCTGGGCCTTCGCGACCAGCGAAGGCTTCCACGGCCTGCACCGCGCCTCGTCCTTCTCGCTGTCGGCCTCGGCCGTGGCGGGCGAGGGCTCGGGCATGGAACGGGGCGGCGAGGGACGCACGACCCGTCACGGCGCCGACCTGCCGGGCGCGACCGACATCGGCGCCGAGGCCGGCCGCCGGGCGGTCCAGCGCCTGGGGGCGCGCAAGATCGATTCGACCACCGCACCGGTGATCTTCGAGAACCGCCTGGCCACCTCGCTGATCGGTCCGCTGATCGGCGCCATCTCCGGCCCGTCCGTGGCCCGGGGCGTCAGCTTCCTGAAGGACCACCTCGGCAAGCGGCTGTTCGCCGAGGGCGTGACCATCACCGACGATCCGCACCGCAGGCGCGGGCTGGGCTCCACGCCGTTCGACGACGAGGGCGTGGCCAACCGGGCGATGGCGTTGATCGACAGGGGCGTTCTGACCACCTGGCTGCTCAACACCGCCTCGGCCAGGCAGCTGGGTATGGAGACGACCGGCCACGCCTCGCGCGGGCTGGCCGGGCCGCCGGGCGTCGGCGTTTCGAACCTGACGGTGCAGCCGGGGACGCGGGACCTGGCCGGCCTGATGGCCGACGCGAAGGACGGCCTGCTGATCACCTCGATGTTCGGCCCGTCGCTGAACGGCAACACCGGCGACTGGTCGGTCGGCTGCTCGGGCTTCTGGTTCGAGAACGGCGAGGCGGTCTATCCGGTCGCCGAGATCACCGTGGCGGGCAACCTGATCGACATCTACGGCCGGCTGGTGCCCGGATCGGATCTCGAGATTCGCGGCGCCGCCAATTCGCCGTCGCTGCTGGTCGACGGCCTGGCGATCGCCGGCCGATGAAGCAGGATCTCGACCTCATCCTGGACGCGGCCCGCGAGGTCGGCGTGGTGGCCCGCAGGCTCAAGGCCGAGGGGCTGAAGGTCTGGTCCAAGGACGGCGGCTCGCCGGTGACCAACGCCGATATCGCGGTGGACGACCTGCTGCGCGAACGCCTGGGCGCGGCGCGCCCCGACTATGGCTGGCTGTCGGAGGAGACCGCCGACGACTCCGACCGCATGGCCCGCTCGCGGCTGTTCGTCGTCGATCCGATCGACGGGACGGTGGCCTTCCTGAAGGAGAAGCCGTTCTGGGCGGTGTCGATCGCCGTGGTCGAGGACGGCCAGCCCGTCGTCGGGGTCGTCCACGCGCCGGACCTGGACGAGACCTTCATCGCGGTGGCCGGCGGCGGCGCCTTCCTGAACGGCGCGCCGATCATCGCCAGCGCCATCGACGCCGTGGAGGGCTGCGGCATGCTGGGCGACAAGCCGATGTTCGGTCACCCGGCCTGGCCGACGCCCTGGCCGGAGATGCGGATCGAGACCCGCAACTCCATCGCCTATCGCATGTGCCTGGTCGCCGACGGCCGGTTCGACGCCGCCATCGCCCTGACCAGCAAGAGCGAATGGGACCTGGCCGCCGCCGACCTGATCTGCCGCGAGGCCGGGGCGGTGGTCACCGATCACAAGGGCCGGGGCTATCGCTACAACCAGCCCGATCCCCGGGCGCCGAGCCTTGTCTGCGCGGCGCCGGCGTTGCACCCGTTGATCCTAGAGCGCGTCCGGCATATCGAGCGACGCAACTGACTCTCACCCTGCGGAAGGGCCACCGCACATGTCCGGCAAGCAACTTCTCCACATCGTCGTCGGCGGCGAACTGACCGAGGTGAACGGAACCGAGTTCCGGGACCTCTCCAAGGTCGAGTTTGTCGGCGCCTATCCCAGCTACGCCGAGGCCTACGCGGCCTGGAAATCCAAGGCCCAGGCGACGGTCGACAACGCCCACGCCCGCTACTTCATCATCCACGCCCACAAGCTGCTGGACCCGTCGAGCGCCGACTACCAGCACTGACGGCGGGGCGGTCCGGCTAGAAGCCCGTCACCGGCTTCCAGACCCCGACGGCGAAGGCGCAGGCCAGGATCAGGCCGGCGACGGCGTTGGACTTGAACAGGGCCAGGGCGCTGGCCCCGTCGGTCACGTCCAGCCGGGCGGCCTGCCGCGACAGCTGGACGGCGAACAGCGCCACCGGCGGCAGGAACAGCGGGCCGAGGTCGGCCACGGCGGCGGCGGCGACCACCAGGCCGAAGGCGGCGGTGTAGAAGGCCAGGACGCCCAGCCGGGCTCTGGACCCCAGCCGTCGGGCCGAGGATTTCACTCCGACCAGGGCGTCGTCCTCGATGTCCTGCACCGCGTAGATGGTGTCGTAGCCGAGGGTCCAGAAGATCAGGCCCGCGTAGAGCAGCAGGGCCGGCGCGGTCGGCGCCCCGGCGACGGCCGCGAACCCCATCAGCGCGCCCCAGTTGAAGGTCAGACCCAGCCAGGCCTGCGGCCACCAGGTGATGCGCTTCATGAACGGGTAGGCGGCCACCAGCGCCAGCGACCCGACGCCCAGGCCGATGGCCCAGGGGCTCAGGGTCAGCAGGATCAGCAGGCTGACCAGGCAGCAGCCGACCACGAAGGCCCAGGCCTGTTTGACGCTGATCTGTCCGGCCGGGATCGGCCGCAGGGCGGTGCGGGCCACCCTGGCGTCGATGTCGCGGTCGACGATGTCGTTGTAGGCGCAGCCCGCCGCCCGCATCAGCGCCGCGCCGAGCAGGAACAGGATCAGCAAAAGCGGATCTGGCCCGCGGCCCTGCATGGCGCAGGCCAGAGCGATCCCCATCCAGCCGGGCAGCATCAGCAGCCAGATGCCCACCGGGCGGTCGAACCGCCCCAGCTTGAGCCAGGGCCGGAGCGCCGCCGGCGCGTGGCGGTCCACCCAGTTGGTCGGCGCGGCGTCGGGCAGGATCGTGGACATGTCTTCTGGATAGCCGGGTCGGGCCCGCGATCCAATCTTTCACCGCCCAATCTTTCACGGCGACGTCGCGTCGGCGGCGGGGCAAAGTAGGGCGATGGTAGACGGTTCGATCCGGTCGCGGCCGAAGCGCTCGCGGGCCGCCCACTGGGCGATCGACGGGCTCGGCGCGACCCTGGTCGCGGTGGGCGCGGTGGGCGTGGTCACGCCGCTGCTGCCGACGACGGTGTTCTGGATCGGCGCCGTGGCCTGCTTCCTGAAGACCCGGCCCTGGGCGGTGCGCCCGCTGCTGAAGACCCCGGTGGTCGGCGTGGCGATCATCGGCTTCCTGCGCTGGCGCCCTCTGGGCGGCGGGCGGAAGCGGCGAGCGAAGCCGCCTGTCTGAAGATCGTCGCAGCGCGGCTGACGAAGAGGATCGCCGCGCTGTCGCCCGTCATTCCTCGAACATTTCGCGCAGGGCCGCGAGGGTGGCGGCGTCCCTCCTCGCGCCTAACCTGCCCAGCGCTCGTCGGTCTCTGCGGTCAGCGGCGCCTCCAGCCAGTCACGCTCTTCTTCGCTCAGGCCCTGAAGCCCCAGCTGACGGGACGCATCCTCCCAGCCCTCGCGCACCTCGCGCTTGCCGGTCTTGATCCTGACTTCTTCGTCCATGGCCCCTACTTCCAGATCGGCTTGCCCTCGCCCGGCAATCCCAGCTTGCCCCACATGTCGGACACCCGGTCGACGACGTCCTGGTCCATGCGGATCTGCTCGCCCCATTCGCGGTGGGTTTCGGGGGGGAGCTTGTTGGTGGCGTCGAGGCCGATCTTCGACCCCAGGCCGCTCTCGGGGCTGGCGAAGTCGAGGTAGTCGATCGGGGTGTTCTCGATGACGGTGATGTCGCGGGCCGGGTCCATGCGGGTGCTCAGCGCCCACATGACGTCCTTCCAGTCGCGGGCGTTGATGTCGTCGTCCACGATGATCACCCACTTGGTGTACATGAACTGGCGCAGGTAGCTCCAGACGCCGAGCATCACGCGCTTGGCGTGGCCGGGGTAGGCCTTCTTCATCGACACGACGGCGATGCGGTAGCTGCAGCCCTCGGGCGGCAGCCAGAAGTCGACGACCTCCGGGAACTGCTGCTGGAACAGCGGGATGAAGACCTCGTTCAGCGCCTCGCCCAGCACCGACGGTTCGTCCGGCGGCCGGCCGGTGAAGGTGGTGTGGTAGAGGGCGTCCTTGCGCATGGTGATGGCGCTGACCTTGAACACCGGGAAGCGCTCGACGCTGTTGTAGTAGCCGGTGTGGTCGCCATAGGGGCCCTCGTCCTCGAACTCGTCGAGCAGGACGTGGCCCTCGATGACGATCTCGGCCTGGGCCGGCACCATCAGCGGCACCGTCTTGGCCGGCACGAGGTCGACCTTGGACCCGCGCAGCAGGCCGGCGAACTGGTACTCCGACAGGGTGTCAGGCACCGGCGTCACGGCGGCCAGGATGACGCCCGGATCGGCGCCGATCACCGCGCAGGCGGGCAGCGGGTCGCGGCGGCCGGCCTTCTTGTGGCGGCCGTAGTGCTGGGCCCCGCCGCGGTGGGCCAGCCAGCGCATGATCGCCCGGTCCTTGCCCAGCACCTGCATGCGGTAGATGCCGAGGTTGAAGTCGTCCTCCTTGGAGTCCGACGGGCCCCTGGTGACGATCAGCGGCCAGGTGATCAGCGGCGCCGGCTCGCCCGGCCAGCAGGTCTGGACCGGCAGCTTCGTGAGGTCGATCTGGTCGCCCTTGAACACCAGTTCCTGCACCGGGGCCTTCTTCACGACCTTGGGCCGCATGGACATCACCGTCTGCGCCAGCGGCAGCAGTTCCATGGCGTCCTTGATGCCGCGCGGCGGTTCCGGCTGGCGCAGGAAGGCCAGCAGTTCGCCGACCTCGCGCAGCTCGCCGGCCGTGGTGCGCGGCTCGCCGCCCAGGGTGACGCCCAGCGCCACCCGCTTCACCGTGCCGAACAGGTTGGCCAGACACGGCATGGGCGAGATCGTGCCGTCCGGCATGACCGGCTTCTCGAACAGCACCGCCGGGCCGCCCGTGGCCAGCAGGCGGGTGCAGATCTCGGTCATCTCCAGCACCGTGGAGACCGGCTCGGTCACCCGCACCAGCTCGCCACCCTCTTCCAGTTTGGCGATGAAGTCCCGCAGCGACCGATAGGCCAAGGTGTTGCTCCTGTTACGCGGGGCGGAAGCTAGGGCGTGGAGGGTGGCGTGTCACGCCCGTTGCGTCCTTCGACACGCCGCTTCGCGGCTGCTCAGGATGACGTGGTCAGAAGGCTACCCACATACGTCATGGTGAGCAGCGCCGAAGGCGCGTGTCGAACCACGCACAGCCTCACCGCCCCGCGTCCCAAGCCTTCTCCATCGCCCGGGTCGCCAGCTTGCGCCACTGGCGTTCGAGGAAACCGCGCGCCTGGGCGGGGTCGAGCGTCGCCAGCCGGGCGAGCACGATGGGGTAGCCGCGGTAATGGTCGGTGAGGTGGAAGGTGGCCGGGTCCATCTCGATCAGCAGGTCGCGCTCATCGACCGGCACGCATTGCAGGACGGCGCTGTCGTCCTCGGCCCGGATGCGGGTGAAGAACTTTCCCCGCACCTTGAACGCGGGCTTGCCGTAGCTGGTCCCTTCGTCGGCGCCCGGGAAGGACAGGGCGATCGCGGTGAACTCCTCGCGGGTCATGGCGCTATCCGGCTGACGCGGCCCTCGGGCCGAACAGGATGAGGCCGGCGCCGACCAGGCAGACGGCCGCGCCGATCAGGTCCCAGCGGTCGGGCCGGACATTCTCGACCAGCCGCAGCCAGAGCAGCGAGGCGACGATGTAGATGCCGCCATAGGCCGCGTAGGTGCGCCCGGCCGTCGGCGCGTCCGCCTGGGTCAGCAGCCAGGCGAACAGCACCAGCGCCAGCACGCCCGGCGCCAGCCACCAGATCGGCTTGCCGAGCCGCAGCCAGCCCCAGAAGGCGAAACAGCCGGCGATCTCGCACAGGGCGGCGAGGCCGAAGACGAGGTAGGTCTTCATCGACCGGTCCCTCAGTACGCCAGCGCCACGCCGTCCTTGCGCATCTCGGTGGCGGCGGCGTAGCGGCCGGGCCAGCGCTCGATGGCCTGGTAGCCGCCGTAGCCGCCGGGGACATCGCCCAGCGGCCAGCCGATAGCGGCCAGCGCCTTGCGGGTCGCCTCGGGCACGCCGCTTTCCAGATGCAGCTCGCCGGGATGGCCCAGCTGCTGGCCGGTCGGCTCCATGCCGCCTTCGTGGTGCCAGCGCGGGCTGTCGCCGGCCGCCTGCAGGTCGAGGCCGTGGTCGACCATGTTGCTGATGATCTGGGCCTGGCCCTGGGGCTGCATGTCGCCGCCCATGACGCCGAAGGCCAGCCAGGGCTCGCCGCCCCGGGTCGCGAAGCCCGGGATGATGGTCTGGAACGGCCGCTTGCCGGGCGCATAGACGTTCGGGTGGCCGTCGGTCAGGGCGAACAGCTCGCCCCGGTTCTGCAGCATGAAGCCGGTCCCGTCCGGCGACAGGCCGCTGCCCATGCCGCGATAGTTGGACTGGATGAGCGAGACCATCATCCCGTCGCTGTCGGACGTGCAGAAGTAGGTGGTGTCGCCCTTCGACGGCGCCTGGCCGGAATGCACGGGGTTGAGGATGGCGTTCGGCTTGATCAGCCTGGCGCGCTCGGCGGCGTATGCCTTGGAGTTCAGCCACTCGAGCGGGATCTTCGCGAAGTCCGGGTCGGCGAAGTAGCGGGCGCGGTCCTCATAGGCCAGGCGCTTGGCTTCGACGGCGTGGTGGATCGAGGCCGCCGACTGGAAGCCCATCGCCTTGACGTCGAACTGCTCGAGAATGTTGAGCAGCTGCAGCGTCGACAGGCCCTGGCTGTTGGGGGCGAGGCCGTAGACGTCGACGCCGCGATAGCCGCTGACCAGCGGCGTGGTCCATTCGCTGCGGTGGGCCTTCAGGTCGGCGCGGGTCATCCAGCCGCCGATGCGCTTGAAGTAGGCCTCGATCGCGTCGGCGATGGGCCCGTCGTAGTAGGCGTCGCGGCCGCCTTGGGCGATCTGGCGATAGGTCTTCGCCAGCAGCGGATTGCGGAACACCTCGCCCTCGCGCGGCGGGCGGCCATCGGTCATCCAGACGGTGTTGAAGTTGGCGACCTCCTCGATGCCGGAGGCGGCGTTGTTGTAGCGGCGGGACGAGGCGGCCAGGTAGTAGGCGACGTTCTGGGTGACCGGCGCGCCTTCCTCGGCCTGGGCGATGGCCGGGTCGAACAGGTCCTTCCACGGCAGCTTGCCGTAGCGCTGGTGCAGGTCCCACCAGGCCTGGACGGCGCCCGGGACGCTGACAGTGATGGCGCCGAAGCTGGGAATCAGGCCGTTCTTCGCCCGCGACCGCACCGTCTCCAGCGACAGGCCCTTCGGCGAGCGGCCCGAACCGTTGAGGCCGACGACCTTCCTGGTCTTCGGGTCCCACAGCATCACGAAACAGTCGCCGCCGATGCCGCAGGCGATGGGCTCGAGCAGGCCGAGGCAGGCGTTGGCGGCGATGGCCGCGTCGACGGCGCTGCCGCCCTTCTTGAGGATCTCGATGGCTGTCAGGGTGGCCAGCGGATGGGCCGTGGCCGCCGCGCCGTGAACGCCCCAGGCCGCCGACCGGCTGGCGAAGGTCGCCCCGTCGACCCGGTCGCCGCCCCGAACGTCGGGCCGGTTGAGGTTGGGATTGCCGGGCCGGCTCTGGGCCAGGGCCGAGGTGGCGAGGGCGGCAGCCGGCAAGGCGGCGAGGAAGGTGCGGCGGCGCATGGCGGTGGACTCCCTGACTCTGAGGCGGCGACTATAGACCCTCCCTCCCCTTTATGGGGAGGGACAGACGGCGAAGCCGTCAGGGTGGGGCACGGCGCGTCAGACCCGGGCGCCCAGCGCCAGTCGTATGTTGTGCATCACGCCGTCGATGTTCTCGCGCACCTGATGATTGAAGAAGCGCAGAACCGTGAAGCCTTCCCGCCGAACGACGGCGGCACGTACCGCGTCGCGAGCGATCTGCGAATCTTCGGCGTGCGTCGCCCCATCGACCTCGACGACGAGCCTCCGGCTGCAGCAGACGAAGTCCAGATAGTATCCACGAAATGGCGCCTGCCGCCGAAAGTGGAACCCCTCGGCGCGGAGCAGCTTGAGGCGCGACCACAGCTTCGCCTCCATGGGCGGCATGTTTGATCGCATCTGGCGTGCGCGAATGATTGACACTTGCCCCACCCTGGCCGCTTCGCGGCCTGTCCCTCCCCATAAAGGGGAGGGAGGAAGATTCAGGTTTCGCTCCACACCGCCAGTTCGTTGCCCGCCGGGTCGCGGAAGTGGAACCGGCGGCCGCCGGGGAAGCTGAAGATCGGCTTGACGAGCACGCCGCCGGCCGCCTCGACCTTGGCCAGCATCGCCTCCAGGTCATGGGCGTAGAGGATCACCAGCGGGGCCCGCGCGCCGTCGACGTCGAAGCCGCCGTCGAGGCCCTCGTTGAACGCCGCGTAGCCCGGACCGTAGTCGACGAAGCGCCAGCCGAAGGCGTCGGCGTAGAAGGCCTTGGTCGCCGGCAGCGCGCCGCCGGGCATCTCCACATAGTCGATCTTGCCGTCTTCACGCATGCCGCCGCTCCAGTTGTTCCTGATTTGTTCACGGCACGCTGAATGAGTCAACGACGTCTATGGGAACGCCCAGACGCTGGTCCTTTTGACCTCGAAGTCCTCGAGCTCCCGGGTGGTCGGCACCTGGTACTCGGCCAGTTTCGTCAGGCCGTCCTTGGGAAAGTAGGTGCGGCCGGGATCGCCGATCAGCACCGTCGCGCCGGCGTCGCGGGCGGCGGTCAGCCAGGTCAGCACCCGGGTCGCCAGCGGGTTCTCGTAACAGATGTCGCCGGCCAGAATGACCTGGGCGTCAGTCGGCGGCGGGGCGTCCAGCAGGTTCACGTCGGTGAAGTCCAGCGCCACGCCGTTGGCGGCGGCGTTGAGGCTGATCGCCGCCTCGCAGAAGACGTCGATGTCGGCCGCAAGCACGCGCTCGGCGCCGGCCCTCATGGCCGCGATGGCGACGATGCCGGAGCCGGAGGCGAAGTCGACCACCCGCTTGCCGGCGACGACCTGCGGATGATCGAGGATGTAGCGCGCGAGCGCCTGCCCGCCCGCCCAGGCGAAGGCCCAGAACGGCGGCGGCAGGCCGATCCTGTCGAGCTCCTCCTCGGTCAGCCGCCAGATCGGCGTGATCTCGTCGGCCAGATGCAGCACCAGCTCCGGCGCGTGCGGCGGCGCCTGCAGGCGGGTGTTCTCGACGATGAAGGCCCGGCGGTCGGTGATCATGGACGGCTTGTGGACCGGATCAGCGGCCGGGGTCCATGCCCATCCCCTACGCCCCCACCAGCCCCTTGCTCGAGGCGTCCTTCAGCACGCCCAGATACCCCTTCGCCACCAGCATCCGCTCGGTGACGCCCTTTTCGCGCAGCTTGCGATGCGCTTTGGGCAGGTTCCAGCAGGGCACATGCATGAACATGTGATGCTCGCAGTGATAGTTGACGTAGTAGGGCGCGATCAGCAGGCGCTCGATCGGGTTGGCCAGCGTCGTTCGGGCGTGGCGCAGGGGGTCGGGCTGGTTCTCGCCGACCAGGGCGTGCTCGGCGATGTTCCGCAGGCGGGTGACCAGCGGATACCAGGTGGCCATCGGGATCAGCCACAGCACCGGCCAGGCCCACCACAGGCCGAAGGCTGACGTAGCCACGATGATCGGGACGTGGACGATCAGGAACGGCTTCCAGAAGTTGAAGACGCCGGACGCCGTCTTGCCGAACGGCACGCCCTTCGCCTTGCCGGCCTTGAAGGCGTCGAGGCTGGGCTGGATGCGCTGCTTGTAGAAGGTCTGGCCGGTCAGGTCGCGGACCACCTTGCGCCACAAAGAGGCGCGGGTGGTCGGGAACGGGGCCGATAGCGACAGGTCCGGATCCTCGGCCTGCTGGGCGAACTTGTGATGCTGCAGGTGGTAGTCCCGGTAGCGGAGCAGGTCGCTGTTGGTCGGCGCGCCGCACAGCCACTGGCCGACGAAATCGTTGACCTTGATGTTGGGATGCACGCAGCCGTGCGCCGCCTCGTGCATCAGGATGGCCAGCCCCAGCTGCCGCGCGCCGATGACCATGACCGCGAAGACGAAGGTCAGCGGGTTGGGGAAGACGATGAACAGGGCGGCGGCGGCGGCGATCGTCAGCCAGGCATGGGCCACCAGCCACAGGCCGAACCAGCTGGAACGCGCGGCCAGCGGCGCCCACTCCTCGTCGGTGAAGAAGTCTTTGGGTTTCACGCGTGCTGCGACGGCCATGGGCGCAGTATCTCACTTCACCCCGCGCCTGGCCAGAATGACGGCGGCGTCAATTTCGCGCGGCGGGCGCGGCCGTCAACCGGATGTCACACGATGCCTGTACCGAGCCGCCATCAAGGAGGCTCCCCATGCTTGAGACCCTGATCGCCGTGGCGATGTTCGTGATCCTCGGGATCGCCGTGTTCACCATCGGCGGGCTGGACCAGGCCGCCTGAACGGGCGGCTATTCCCGGCGCAGCAGCCGGTCGGTCAGCAGCGTTCCCCACCAGTTGTCGCGGAAGTCGGCCTTGATCCCCTTCGGGTCATAGGCGTCGCTGTTCACCCAGTCGATGAAGCTGATCCCCTGCGGCTCGGCCTCTGCCAGGTAGCGCTCGAACATATAGTCCAGCACCCCCGTCTTGCCCTGCTTCACATGCAGGGTCCGCAGGCCCAGCTCCTTCACCGCCTCGCGGATCGGGTGGCCGAGGTGAAAGTGCCGGTAGAAGACGCTCATGATCCCGGCCCGGTCCGCGCCCGACTTGCAGTGCATCAGCGCCGGATACTCGACGCGCTCGAACAGGGCCTTGGCGCCCAGCACCCGGTCGCGGCTGGGGACTTCGCGCGAGGTGATGATGAAGTCCTCGAAGGTCAGGCCCAGCCGTTCGCAGGCTTCCCGCTCCAGCGCGTAGAAGCCGGCCCCGACCCCGCCGCGCAGGTTGATGACGGTCTTGATGCCGTCGCGCTTCCAGTAGCCCAGCTGATAGGGCCAGGGCTGGGCGGTGCGGACCAGGTCCGGGCCGATCCAGTGGGCGTTGGAGAAGCCGATGCGCAGGAAGGCGTGATCACCCCAGAAGGAGCTCCAGTAGGCCTTGAAGCGGCCCCACCGCGTTGAAAGGTCGTGGCCGGACAAGTGGCGCTCCCTGAAAGAGCGTCCTAAGTAGGGCGCTACGCTTCCGCTCGCAAATCCGAAGGGCGATTCCCCAGCCGATGTCCGCGCCCGCCGACCTCTCCAGCCGCGCCCTGATCGCGCGGGTCTGGCGCGAGTACCTCAAGCCCCGCTGGCCGGGGCTGGCGGTGGCGCTGGTCTGCGCCGGCCTGATCGCGGCGGTGAACACCCGGCTGCTGCAGATGATCCAGCCGGCCTTCGACGACATCGTCACCAACCGCAATCCGGGCGCGGTCATCGCCATTCCGCTGACCATCGTCGCGCTGGCGCTCGTTCGGGCGGGGCTGCAGATCGGCCAGTCGACGCTGATCAACCGCATCGGCAACGGCCTGGTCGGGGCGGTGCAGGTCCAGCTGTTCGGCCGGCTGATCCGCGCCGACCTGGCCCGGGTCCGCGGCGCCCACTCCGGGTCCTGGGTGTCCTCGATGCTCTACGACGCGGGCCTGGTCCGCGAGGCCTCCACCAGCGGCATCGTCAACTACGTCCGCGAGGCCCTGATCGTGCTCGGCGCCGTGGTCACCATGGCGATGAGCGACCTGTGGCTGACCCTGGCCATCGTGCTTGTCGCGCCGCCGGCCAGCCTGTTGATGCGGCGCTTTTCCCGCCGGGCGCACAAGGCGACCAAGGGCGCCATGGGCGAGACCTCGGCCCTGGCCGAAGCCATTCTCGAGGCGCTGGACGGCATCCGGATCGTCAAGCTCGAGAACCGCGAGGCCTACGAGGAGGCGCGGGTCGCCGCCGTGGTCGCGCGCCGCCAGAAGCACCTCATCAAGGGGTCCAACGCCCGCTCACGCGCCGCGCCGGTCACCGAGTTCATCAGCATGACGGTGGTCGCCGCCGTGTTCGCCTATGCCGGCTGGCGGGCGCAGAGCGGCGGGTTCAGCGCCGGCCACCTGCTGGGCTTCATCCTGGCCCTGATGATGGCCGGCCAGTCCCTGCGCCAGCTGGCCAATCTGCGGACCATCTTCGCCGAAGGCGCCACGGCGGCGCGGCGGCTGTTCGCCGCCATGGACGTCGAGCCGGAAGTCGTCGAACCGGCCGACCCCCGGGCCATGCCGGCCAGCACCGCCGGCCATATCCGGCTGGACGACGTCGCCTTCACCTACGCCGGCGGCTCGCCGGCCCTCGATGGCGTGACGCTGGAAGCCCGGCGCGGCGAGATGGTCGCGCTGGTGGGGCCGTCCGGCGGAGGCAAGAGCACCGTGCTGTCGCTCATTCCGCGCTTCTACGACGTCAGCGCCGGGGCGGTGACCATCGACGGAATGGACGTGCGCCAGGTGGCCATCGCCGACCTGCGTGAGCGGATCGCCCTGGTCACCCAGGAGCCGTTCCTGTTCGACGACACCATCCGCGCCAACATCGCCTACGCCCGGCCCGACGCCACCGACGCCGAGATCGAGGAGGCCGCCCGCCGGGCCGCCGCCCACGACTTCATCGCCGCCTTTCCGGACGGCTACGACAGCCAGGTCGGCGAGGCCGCCTCGCGCCTGTCCGGCGGCCAGCGCCAGCGGATCGCCATCGCCCGCGCCTTCCTGAAGGACGCCTCCATCCTGCTGCTGGACGAAGCGACGAGCGCGCTCGACACCGAGAGCGAGGCCCAGGTGCAGGCGGCGCTGGAGCGGCTGATGGCCGGCCGCACGACCATCGTCATCGCCCACCGGCTGTCGACCGTGAAGGACGCCGACCGCATCTATGTCATCGACAAGGGCCGGGTCGTTGAGACCGGAACCCACACCGAACTGGCCAAGCTGACGGACGGCCTGTACGCCCGCCTGGCCAAGGCCCAGGATCTCGAAACCAGCCCAGCGGGAGCCGCCAAGCCTTGAAGGCCTTCTTCCGATCCGCCGCCGTCCAGAACGTCCTGGCCTTCATCTTCGCAAGCTGGTTGCGCTTCTGCTACGCCACCCTGCGCTGGACCCGCGAGGGGCAGGAGAGGGCGGAGGGCGTCTGGGCGGCGGGCGGCGGCGCCATCCTCTGCTTCTGGCACGCCCGTATCCCGCTGGCCCCGGAGAGCTGGCCGCAGGGGCCGGAACGGCAGGACATGCGCGCCCTGATCTCGCGCTCCGCCGACGGCGAGTTCATCGCCCTTACCGTGCAGAAGATCGGCTTCCCGGCCATCCGCGGCTCGTCGAAGAAGGGCTCCGACCCCGGCAAGAACAAGCACGGCGAGCAGGCCTTCCGCGACATGATCAAGTGGGTGAAGGCTGGCAACGGCATCGCCATCACGCCGGACGGGCCGCGCGGTCCGGCCGAGGTGATGCAGTCCGGAACCCCGACACTGGCCCGGATCACCGGCGCGCCGGTGCTGCTGGTCGGCCTGGCCAGCACACCCTGCATCCGTATCGGCAGCTGGGACCGCACGCTCATCCCCCTGCCGTTCTCGAGAGGCGCCATGGTCTGGGACGGCCCGGTCCACGCCGGCCGCGACGACGACCTGGAAGCGCTCAACGTCGAATGGGCGGCCCGCCTGACCGCCGTGACCCGCCGCGCCGAAGCGCTGCTGGACCCGATCGCGGGCGAGTGAGAGTCTGACGAGCATGGCGCACGATCACTCCGGCCACGACCATCACGACCACGGTCATGACCACGACCACGGTCATGCCCATTCGCATGGGCACGGGCATGCGCACGGCGGCCACAGCCACGCGCCGGTCGACTTCGGTCGCGCCTTCGCCATCGGGGCCGGACTGAACATCGCCTTCGTGGCCGTCGAGGCGGCGGCCGGCCTGTGGACCGGATCGCTGGCGCTGCTCGCCGACGCCGGCCACAACCTGTCGGACGTGTTGAGCCTGCTGCTGGCCTGGGCGGCGGCGGAGATGGCCAAGAAGGCTCCGACGCTGCGCCGGACCTACGGCTATCGCAAGGGCACGATCCTGGCCTCGCTCGCCAATGCGGGTCTGCTGCTGCTGGCCGTCGGCGCCATCGTCTGGGAGGCGGTCCGCCGCTTTGGCTCGCCCGACGCCATCTCGCCCGGCCCGGTGATGATCGTCGCCGGCATCGGCGTGGTCATCAACACCGCCACGGCCCTGATGTTCATGAAGGGGCACCATGACCTGAACATCCGCGGGGCCTTCCTGCACATGGCCGCCGACGCGGCGGTGTCGCTGGGCGTCGTGGCCGCGGCGCTGGTCATCTGGCTCACCGGCTGGTTCTGGATCGATCCGGCGATCAGCCTGGTTATCGCCGTCGTCATCGTCATCGGCACCTGGGGCCTGCTGCGAGACTCGCTGGACATGGCGCTGGACGCCGCGCCGCGCGGGATCGACACGGCGGCGGTGAAGGCCTGGCTGGCGGCCCGGCCCGGCGTCACCGAGGTCCACGACCTGCACATCTGGGCGATGAGCACCACGGAGACGGCGCTGACCGCTCACCTGATCCGGCCCGACAACGCTCATTGCGACGCCTTCCTGCGCGAGACCGCCGAGGGCTTGGCGAAGACCTTCCGCATCGGCCACCCGACCTTGCAGGTCGAGACCGGGGAGGGCGGACATTCGTGCCACTTCGCCCCCGCCCATGTGGTCTGAGCGCTTGCCGCTGTCCCTTGGCCTGTACCGGCTGGCTGTCCGGCTGCTGGAGCCGTTCACCCCGGCGATCCTGAAGGCGCGCGCCCGGCGCGGCAAGGAAGATGCGGCGCGGCTGGGCGAGCGGCTGGGCCAGGCCTCCCTCGCGCGGCCGGACGGTCCGCTGGTCTGGATCCATGCCGTCAGCGTCGGTGAGAGCCTGTCGGTGCTGCCGCTGGTCGAGCGGCTGCGCGAGCGGCGGCCGGGCATCGCCGTGCTCGTGACCTCGGGCACCGTGACCTCGGCGAGCCTGCTGGCGCAGCGGCTGCCGGCGGGCGCCATCCATCAGTACGCGCCGCTGGATACGGCGGGCGCCTCGCAACGCTTCCTCGACCACTGGCGGCCGGACATGGCGATCTTCGTCGAGAGCGAGTTCTGGCCCAACCTGATCCTCGGCGCTGATCAGCGGGGGGCGAAGCTCGTCCTGTTGTCGGCGCGGATCACCGAGAAGACCGCGAAGGGCTGGGCGCGGGCTCGCGGGATGGTGACAACGGTCCTCAAGGCCTTCGATCTGATCCTGCCCCAGGACCGGGCGAGCGTTGAGCGGCTGGCCCCTTACGGCGTCGGCGGGCCGCTGGTGAATCTGAAGTATGTCGGCGAGCCGCTGGCCTGCGACGAGGCGGAGCTGGCGCGGATGAAGGCCGCGATCGGCGCACGGCCGGTGGTCCTGGCCGCCAGCACCCATGCCGGCGAGGAGGCGCTGATCGCATCGGCCTTCGACGGGATGCCCGCCCTCTCCCCGGCGCCGCTGCTGATCGTCGCGCCGCGACATCCCGAACGGGGCGGCGAGGTGGCGACCCTGTTGCGGGGGCGCGGTCGCCAGGTCGCGCGGCGTTCGGCCGGCGAGCCGGTCACCGCTGACACCGGAGCCTATGTCGCCGACACCCTGGGCGAGATGGGGCTGTGGTTCCGGCTGGCCGAGGTGGCGGTGATGGGCGGCGGCTTCGTGGAGGGCGTCGGCGGCCACAATCCGCTCGAGCCGGCCCGGCTGGGCGCGCCCGCCATCACCGGCCCGCACGCGTTCAACTTCACCGATGTCTACGGCGAGATGCTGGCCGAGCAGGCCGCCCTGCTGGCCGACGGCCCGGAAGACCTGACCCGACTTGTGCATGGTCTGCTCTCTGATCCGGCCCGGGCGAAACGCACCGGCGCCACGGCGCGCGCCTTCGCCCGGTCCCGCTCGGCGGCGCTCGACGAGGCCTGGGCCGCGCTGGAGCCGCTGCTGCCATGAAGCTCTCGACGCCCCGCTGGTGGTACGTCCGCGACAAGGCGCCCGGCCAGGTGCGCCGCATGCTGCTGACGCCGCTGTCCTGGATCTGGACGGCGGTGACGGCCCGGCGGATCGTCAGGACGATCCCGGTCGATGCGGGCGTGCCGGTCATCTGCGTCGGCAACCTGACGGCGGGCGGCACGGGCAAGACGCCGGTGGTGCGCGAGCTGCTGCGGCTGCTGGCCGCGCGGGGCGTGGCGGGCCACGGCCTGTCGCGGGGCTACGGCGGCCGGCTGAAGGGGCCGTTGCGGGTCGATCCGGCCGTGCACACCGCCGCCGACGTCGGCGACGAGCCGCTGATGCTGGCCCACGACTATCCGATCTGGATCAGCGCCGACCGACCCGCCGGGGCCAGCGCCGCCAGG
The DNA here is from genome assembly GCA_030652755.1 of Caulobacter sp. GTDB lineage: Bacteria > Pseudomonadota > Alphaproteobacteria > Caulobacterales > Caulobacteraceae > Caulobacter. Next base: position 17,972 of record JAUSPV010000179.1, read on the forward strand.
GCCGCCGGCGCTGGCGTGGTGGTCATGGACGACGGCCACCAGAACCCGTCGCTGAAGAAGGCGCTGTCTCTGGTCGTGGTCGACGGCGAGACGCGGAACAACGAGTGGCCGTTCGGCGACGGCGCGGTGTTCCCGGCCGGGCCGATGCGCGAGCCGCTGGCCGTGGGTCTGGCGCGGGCCGATGCGGTCGTGCTGCTGCTGCCGGCCGACCTCCAAGCGCCCGATCCCGAGCTGCTGGCGCTGTTTGGCGATACGCCGGTGCTGGTCGCCCGGCTTCAGCCCGCCGCGCCGCCGCCGCCGGGCCCCCAGGTCGGGTTCGCCGGGGTCGGCAAGCCGTGGAAGGTCGAGCGGGCCCTGACCGCCGCCGGCTGCGACCTGAAGGACTTCGCGCCGTTCCCGGACCACGGCGCGTTCGACGAGGGCACGCTGAAGGCTCTGGCCCGCCGCGCCGAGGACTTCGGCGCCGGCCTGGTCACCACCGAGAAGGACTGGGTCCGACTGCCGGCCGACTGGCGGTCGCGCGTGTCCATGTGGCCGGTGAAGGCGACCTTCGAGGACGAGGCGAAGCTCATCTCAATCCTCCCCGGAGCGTAGCAAGGGGGAGGTGGCCCGGCGGAGCCGGGTCGGAGGGGTCGGCGCCGAACTTTCAGGATGGGGCGCGTTTGGAGGGGCGACGCCAGTCGCCGACGCTACCCCTCCACCATGCTCCGCATGGT
>JAUSPV010000109.1 GCA_030652755.1 Caulobacter sp.
GCTTGTCGATGCCCATGCCGAAGGCGATGGTCGCCACCATCACCGCGGCATCGGCCTCGAGGAACTTCTCCAGCCGCTGCGAGCGGACGGTCTTGTCGAGGCCGGCGTGGTAGGCCAGCGCCGGCACGCCGACCTGAACCAGCCGCTCGGCCAGCTTCTCGGTGCCCTCGCGGGAGCCGGCGTAGATGACGCCGGAGCGGCCCGGCCTCGCCAGCACCAGTTCCTCGACCCGGGCATGGCCCTGCCCGCGCTTGCGCTCGGCCGACAGGATCAGCTCGGGCCGGGCGAAGCTGTCGACGAACTCGGCGGCGTCCTCGAGCCGCAGCTCGGCGCGGATGTCCTCACGGGTGCGGGAGTCGGCGGTGGCGGTGACCGCCAGCCGGGGCACCCCCGGAAAGATGTCGGCCAGCCGGCCCAGCAGCCGGTAGTCGGGGCGGAAGTCATGGCCCCACTGGCTGACGCAGTGGGCCTCATCGATGGCGATCAGCGCCAGCGGGATACGCGACAGCCGGTTGAGCATGGCCGGCTGGGCCAGGCCCTCGGGCGAGAGGTAGAGCAGGTCCAGCGCGCCGGCGTCGATGCGCCGCCAGATGTCCTGGCGCTGGTCCATGTCGGCGCTGGAATCGAGCCGCTCGGCGGCGACGCCGGACTGTTTCATCGCCTCGACCTGGTCGGCCATCAGCGCGATCAGCGGCGAGACGACCAGGCCCAGGCCCGGACGGATCAGGCTGGGGATCTGGTAGCAGAGACTCTTGCCGCCGCCGGTGGGGAGCACGGCCATGGCGCTGCGCCCGGCGAGGATCTCGGTGATGACCTGGCCCTGCAGCCCGCGAAATTCCGCATGGCCGAAGACGCGGCGCAGGATCTCGCGGGCGGGCTGGAGGGAATCGGTCACAGGGCGGTTATGGCGAGCGTCGCGCGGCTTGCTAACCCCCTGATCGCGCGGCTGCACCAAACCTCCACATCGACAGCCTTTACCGCCGCGAAAACGTCGCGTTCATATGTCGTCAATCATCATGGGGCCTGACAGGCGCGGCGCGAGGATTCGCGTCTCTCGATATCCGGACAAGCGAAGAGACTATGGCTAATCCACAGGGCGCGCGGCGCACGCCGCTTCAGGCGTTCACCTACTGGGGCGCGGTGATCGGCGTCTGGGGCCTGATCTTCGTCGTGGCCTTCTTCGCCATGTTCGCCACCGACCTGCCGGATGTCTCCAAGCTCAACGACGTGACGCGCCAGCCCTCGATCTCCTACCTGGACCGGTCGGGCGCGCTGATCGCCGTGCGCGGCAGCCAGTACGCGCCGCCGGTCGACCTGGACAAGCTGCCCGACTACGTCCCCAAGGCCTTCATCGCCATCGAGGATCGGCGCTTCTACTATCACCCCGGCTTCGACCCGGTCGGCATCAGCCGCGCGGCGGTGAAGAACCTGTCCTGCATGTGCGTCGCGGCCGGCGGCTCGACCATCACCCAGCAGCTGGCCCGCAACCTGTTCCTGACCCTGGACCAGAACTGGCGGCGCAAGGCGCAGGAGCTGATCCTGTCGCTGTGGCTGGAGATGAAGTTCACCAAGAAGGAGATCCTGGCCCTCTACCTGAACCGGGTCTACTTCGGCGCCGGCGCCTACGGCATCGAGGCCGCCGCCCAGCGCTATTTCAACAAGCCCGCTTCGAAGCTGACGATCGGCGAGGCCGCGCTGCTGGCCGGGATGATGAAGGGGCCGTCGCGCTACAGCCCGGTCACCGCCACCGGCCGGGCCGAGCGGCGGGCCAACATCGTGCTCGACGAGATGGTGCGGACCAAGGCGATCACGCCGGAGCAGCGGGCGGAAGCCATCCGTACGCCCGTGCGGGTCTCGGCCGTGCTGGCCAACCAGCGGGCGCAGTACTTCACCGACTGGGTCGACGGCCAGGTCCGCGCCCTGGTGGGGGAACCGACCGAGGATCTGATCGTCGAGACCACGCTGGACCTGCCGATCCAGGCGGCGGCCGAGGCGGCGGTCCGCGCCGGCGTCAGCGACGGCAAGGCCCAGGGGGCCGAGCAGGCCGCGCTGGTGGCCATCGACGGCGAGGGCCGCGTGCGCGCCTACGTCGGCGGCGCCAACTACGGCGAGAGTCAGTTCGACCGCGCAACCACCGCCCGTCGCCAGGCCGGCTCGGCCTTCAAGCCCTTCGTCTATCTGGCCGCCATGGAAGCGGGCCGCACGCCGTCGGTCATGGTCACCGACGAACCGGTCCGCATCGGCTCCTGGGAGCCGCGCAACTACACCGGCCGGTACCTGGGCTCGATCACCCTGCAGACGGCGCTGGCCCAGTCGGTGAACACCGTGGCCGCCCGGCTGGCCAACGAGGTCGGCACCGGCAACGTCGCCTCGGTGGCCAAACGCCTGGGCATCGCCTCGAAGATCCAGCTCGACCCGTCGATGGCGCTGGGCGCGGTCGAGGTCAGTCCGATGGAAATGGCCCAGGCCTACGCCCCGTTCGCCAACGGCGGCTTCCTGGCCCGCGGCTACGGCATCCAGCGCATCCGCACGGCCGGCGGCAAGGTGCTGTACGACCACAATCTCGAGCAACGGGCCCGCCGCTCGGTGATCGGCTCGCCGTCGCTGCAGTACATGAACCAGATGATGCGCGACGTGGTGGTCACCGGCACCGGCAAGCGCGCCCGGGTGGCCGGCTACGACATCGCCGGCAAGACCGGTACGACCAGCGATTATCGCGACGCCTGGTTCGTCGGCTACACGGGCGGCTTCGTCACAGCCGTCTGGACCGGCAAGGACGACAACAGGCCGATGAAGGGCGTCAGCGGCGGCGGCGTCCCGGCCGGCATCTGGCGCAGCTTCATGGCCCAGGCCCTGCCCCGGCTGCGCGCCCAGGCCATACCCGGCGGCGAGGCGCCGGCGCCCGTCCAGCAGCCGGACGCGATCGGCGATCTGCTGTCGAACCTCGGCATCGGCGGCGGCGGGGACGCGCCGCCAATGCCGACGCCCGCGCCCGAACAGAAGGCCCCGGCGCCCCGCCTGCCGGAAGAGGTGCCTTACTAGGCCCGCCCGAAGGCGTGCAGGCGCGCGCCTTCGCGACGCAGCCAGTCGCGATGCGGCGTGTGGTCTCCCACCAGGCCGTGGACCAGCGCCCAGAAGCGCGGCCCGTGGTTGGCCTCGATCAGGTGCGCGCATTCGTGGGCGGCGACATAGTCGGCCACCATGGCCGGGGCCAGCGCCAGTCGCCAGCTGTAGCGGATCGAGGCGGCGGCGCGCGGGCTGGCCGGACGGCAGGAGCCCCAGCGACCCCGGGCGTCGGTGATCGCCACCTTCGGCATCGGTCGCTCAAGGCGGCCGGCGTAGGCCTCTGTCCGTTCGGTCAGCCAGCGGCGGGCTTCCACCTTGATCAGCCGCAGCACCCGATCGCCGAAGGCGGCGTCGTCCGGGGCGGTGATCCGGGCGGGCGCGGCATCGGACGGCGGCGAAAACCGCGCCCGGCCCGGCGCCGCCAGGAGTTCGCAGGGCGCGCCGAACAGGGTGATGGTCATGCCGGGCGTCAGCGCCTGGCCGGACGGAAGGTCGGCCAGCTGGCCGGCGATCCAGTCGGCCTTCTCGCGGGCGAAGGCCACCGCCTCGGGCAGGCGGCGCGCGGAGGGCGCTGTGGCGACGACTTCGCGCTTGATCCGGTCGATGCGAAGGCTGACGCGACGGGCGCGGGCGTTCACCGAAAGCCGCACGGGATAGCCGTCGGCCTCGATGCGATCACCGTGGGACAGCCCCGATCCGCCGAACAGCTTCATGACCATCAGATAGGCCCGTCACCGCCGGCCGGAAAGCCCCGTTTCAGAAATCCGGGTCGCACTGCCGAATGAAGGCGGACACCCTGGGGAAGATTTCCTCGCGGAAGCGGCGGCCGTTGAACACCCCGTAGTGGCCGACGCCTTCCTGGACGTGATCCAGCTTCATGTCGGCCGGGATGTTGGCGCAGAGTTCGTGCGCGGCCTGGGTCTGGCCGATGCCGGAGATGTCGTCCAGCTCGCCCTCGACCGTCATCAGGCCGATGTCGGTGATCGCCGCGGGCCTCACCAGCCGGTCGCGGTGCAGCAGCTCGCCCTTGGGCAGGGCGTAGTCCTGGAACACCTTGTCGATGGTCTGGAGGTAGAATTCCTCGGTCAGGTCCATCACCGCCAGGTACTCGTCATAGAAGGCGCGGTGCTTGTCGGCGCTGTCGCCGTCGCCGCTGACCAGATGGTCGAAGTAGCGGCGGTGGGCGTCCTTGTGGCGCTCCATGTTCATCGACATGAAGCTGGCCAGTTGCACGAAGCCCGGATAGACGCGCCGGCCCACGCCCGGATAGGGCGCCGGGACGGTATAGATCATGTTCGACTGGAACCAGGTGAAGGGCCGTTCCTCGGCCAGCTTGTTGGTTACGGTCGGCGAGTGGCGCGCGTCGATCGGCGAACCCATGAAGGTCATGGTGCGCGGCCGGCGCGGGTCGTTGTCCTCCGCCATCAGGGCCGCGGCGGCGAGCACGGGTGGGCCGGGCTGGCAGACCGCGACGACGTGGGCGCGGTGACCCAGCGCCCGCAGCATCTGCTGGATGTGCTCGATGTAGTCGTCGAAGTCGAAGCGACCCTCCATCATCGGCACGTCGCGGGCGTTCTTCCAGTCGGTGATGAACACCGCGTGGTCCGGCGCGAAGGCCTCGACGGTGCCGCGCAGCAGCGTGGCGTAGTGGCCCGACATCGGGGCGACGATCAGGACGGCGGGATCGAGCTGCAGCTTGCCGGCGTGGCGCATGTCGGCCATGTCGCGGTCGAACTGCACCAGGCGGCACCAGGCGCTTTCCCAGACCACGGTCTGGCGCACCCGCACCGGATGGCCGTTCACCTGGATCTCGTCGATGTGCCACTCCGGCTTGCCGTAGCGGCGGGTGACGTTCTCGTAGAGGTCGGCGCCGGCCGACAGGCTGCGGCCGAACGTGGAGTTGCGGGCGGGATTGAGCGGCGAAGACCACCAGTCGCGCGTCAGGCGCGCGGCGGCGCGCATCGGGGTGGCCGCGTAGTAAGCCGCTTCGTGCAGGGAGTAGAGCATCGAACCTCGGTCTTTGTGCAGCGCAGCATAACACGAGGCGCCTTAACGAAGTCCAGATCGATTCGTTGCGACGTGATCAATCGCCGCGCAGCATCTTGCGCAGTTCCTCGGCCAGCTGCTCGGGGGTCATGCCGAAGGCCAGCGGCCGGCGGAAGCGGCCCTTGGGGTCCATCACGTACATGGCGGTCGAGTGGTTCACGAGGTAGTCGGGCCCGTCCCCGGCCTTCTCGTGGAACACGCGGTAGGCCTTGGCCGCGGCGTTGGTCTGCTCGACGGTGCCGGTGAGGCCAAGCGTGCCCTCGGGTGGGCGCTGGGCCTCCAGCCAAGCGCGGACCTTGGCCGGGGTGTCGCGCTCGGGATCCACCGAGATGAACACCAGGCGGACGTCCTCGCCCTGGGGCCCCAGCAGGTCGTGGGCCGCCGTCAGCGCCTGCAGCGTGCCCGGGCAGACGTCGGGGCAGTAGGTGAATCCGAAGAAGACGACGCTCCACTTGCCCTTGAGCACGCTTTCGTCGACCGGCCGGCCGGTCTGGTCGACCAGCTTGAAGGGTCCGCCGACCGAGCTGGTCTGGGCGTCCTGGCTCTCGAACACACCGGCCCGCCAGGCCAGGGCGCCGGCGACGAAGATCCCGACGATGCAGGCGATGAGCAGCAGGAGGCGTTGGCGGGTCACGGGCGTTCTCCGTAGGGGCTCGCTATCGGCCGCGAATTGGGGCCAGACTGACGATATGGCGCTGACACCAGATCAGGCGACGGTCGCCGACCTGAAGCCCGGCCTCGATAAGCCGGGGCGCCCCGCCGCGCAAGGGTGGGACGCCCTGTGGCCGAGCGGCGTGCCCCGGCGGGGTCGCCTGCGGGTCCGGACCCTGACCACGCTGCGCTGGCTGGCCGTGGCGGGCCAGACGATCACCGTCGTCATCGTCGGTTTCGTCATGGACCTGCCGGTGCCGTTCGCGGCCTGTTTCGCGCTGATCGCGCTGTCGGCTTGGCTGAACGTGCTGGTCGGGCTGGCGACCTCGGGACAGCGGCTGGCGACGGACAACGAGGCCGCCAGTCACATCGCCTTCGACATCCTGCAGCTGTCGGGCATGCTCTACCTGACCGGCGGCATCCTCAATCCCTTCTCGCTGTTGCTGATCGGGCCGGCCGTGCTGGCGGCGGCCAGCCTGCCGCTGCGCTACGTGGTGGCCCTCTGCCTGCTGGCCATCCTCGCCTGCACGGCCCTGGCGATCCACGCGATGCCGCTGCCCGCGCCGCAGGCCGAGCCGTTCGACCCGCCGCTGACCAACCGTATCGGGGCGGTGACCGCCCGCATCCTGGGCATCGCCTTCTGCGCCGGTTACGCCTGGCAGGCCGCGCGGGAGGCGGCGCGCATGGAGCTGGCGCTGGACACCGCCCATACCGTTCTGGCCCGTGAGCAGCGGCTGTCGGCCCTCGGCGCCCTGGCGGCGGCGGCGGCGCACGAGCTGGGCACGCCGCTGGCGACCATGACCATCGTCGCCAGGGAGATGGCGCGGGAAGCGCCGCCCGGACCGCTGCGGGAGGACGCCGAGTTGCTGGTCTCCCAAGCGGCGCGCTGCCGCGACATCCTGCGCGGGCTGACCAGGTCCCCGGACGCCAGCGATGCGGTGCACGAGCGGATGAGCCTGCTGCAGATGGTCCAGGAGGCCATCGAGCCCCATGCCCGGGGACCGGAGGTCCGGGTCGAGGCGGTGGTCTCCGGCCCGCCGGACGAGGCGCCGCCCGATATCTGGCGGTTGCCGGAGGTGCTGCACGCCCTGACCGCCTTCGTCGAGAACGCCGTCGATTTCGCGCGGTCGGAAATCCTGGTCACGGCCAGATTCGATGCGCGGCACATCGCCATCGAGGTGCGTGACGACGGTCCGGGCTTCGCGCCGGAGGTGCTGGCCAAGCTCGGGGAGCCCTATGTGACCAGCCGCCCGGGCGCGGAGGCGATGCGCAGCGGCCATGTCGGCATGGGCCTGGGCTTCTTCATCGCCAAGACGCTGCTCGAACGGACCGGCGCGGCGGTGGATTTCCGCAACGGACGCGGCGGCGGGGCTGTGGTCACGGCCCGCTGGCCGCGAGCGGCGATCGAAGCGCCAAATGACCCGGATGCGTTCTCGGGACTTGATGAAACCCCCGCGACCGCGACACAATGACGCGCGTCGCGTTCAACCGCGACGCGAAGTCGCTTCGGAGTTGATCCATGACCGATATTGCCGATGTCGTCGCCGGGCTGGCTGATCGCAGCCTGCTGGTGCTCGACGACGACGCGGCGCTTCGAACGCGGCTCGGCCGGGCGCTGGAGCAGCGCGGGTTCGAGGTGCGGCTGGCCGGCAGCGTGTCGGAGGCGCTGGAGGCGGTCAGGGCCTCGCCCCCCGCCCACGCGGTCCTCGACATGCGGCTGGATGACGGCACCGGCCTGCGGATCGTCCAGGCCATCCGCGACGCCCGGCCCGAGGCGCGCGTGGTCATGCTGACCGGCTACGGCAACATCGCCACCGCCGTCGCCGCGGTGAAGGCCGGCGCCGTCGACTACCTGGCCAAACCGGCCGACGCCGACGACGTGGCCCGCGCGCTGCTGGCCATCGGCGGCGCCACCGCCGCCCCGCCCGAGAACCCGATGAGCGCCGACCGCGTGCGCTGGGAACATATCCAGCGGGTCTACGAGCTGTGCGGCCACAATGTCTCCGAGACCGCCCGACGCCTGTCGATGCACCGGCGGACCCTGCAGCGGATCCTGGCCAAGCGCGCCCCGCGGTGAACCGGGGACATGCACTTCAGTGCGTGTCCCAATCCGCTTCGAAGCTGCGGGGGACACGTACCGAAGAGGTACATGTCCCCGATCAGCGGTCCCCGCCTACCGCCGAAACGCCGCCAGCCGGGCGAAAGCCAGGGTCAGCGCCTTGCGCCGCGCCGCGACCAGCGGCGTGAACGGCGCGTCCCGCACCACCGCCCCGCCAAAGCCGTCGGCGACGATAAGGCCCGGCTCGACCGGCAGCAGGTCGACCGGGAAGTGCGGCGCCACGGCGAAGTAGAAGGCGTCGCAGTACGGCGCGTACTCGCCCCACTTGCGGTCGGTCAGATAGTCCTCGGCCGAGGACTTCACCTCGACGATGACGATCTCGCCGCGCGGCCCCAGCGCCATCAGGTCGGCCCGCCGCCCGTTGGGCAGGCAGACCTCGGCCAGCGGCGCATAGGCCATCTCGGTCAGCAGCCGCGCCGCCCCGCGCGTGACGGCCTGCGTGGTGTCGGGTCGCGTGACCGTGACGATGGAGAGGGCGACGGCGTCCATGTCGCCATTTATGTTCCGGTTTCGTTCGGGGTCAAGCGACTCGACTTCAGCTGTCATCCCGGACGGCGAAGCCGATCCGGGACCCCGCCGATGCCGTGCGACGTCCCTGGGTCCCGGCTCTCCACTTTGTTGCGGCCGGGATGACACGGAGGGGCACGACCTACCCCTGCGCCGGGAACTCCAGCTTCTGGCCGTAGCCCAGCGCCCGGATGCGCGCGATGGCCGCCTCCCGCGCCGCCTCGCTCATCGTCGCGCGGCGGGACAGCAGCCAGACGTAGTTGCCGCCCGGGGTGGCCATGATCGCCCAGGCGCCGTCGGGGGCGGTGTCGAGGACCCAGTACTCCTGCTTCTTCACGCCGCCGAGGAAGACCATCTCGAACTTCGCGTTGCGGCTGCCGGGCAGGATGCGGCCCCTGGTGGAGAACACCTTCGCCGGTCCGTTGGCCGAGCCCTTGCGGCAGACCTGGCGGACGGCGAACTCGCCGGTCGTGGCGATGAAGGCGACCTCGCCCTCGCCGCCGATCGGGGTGAACTCGCTGCGCGGCGCCTGGCAGTCGCGCTGGCCCAGGTTCGGCGCCCGGGCGATCTCGTACCAGCGGCCGCTGTAGAAGGAGGGCGCAACCGCGCGGGCCGGAGGCGGCGCGGCGGCGGAGGCCGCGGAGGCGACGGCCAGCAAGGCCGCGACAGCAATGGCGGATGTCGGTCTCATGAGCGTGACCTTCTAGCCGAAGGCGCAAAAACGCGAAACGCCCCGCCGCGGTTGCGACGGGGCGTTCCCTCGATTGTGAACCGCGCGCCTATTCGGCGGCGATGCTGACCGGCTTGTGCTCGCGATCCTTGAAGTTGATCGCCTGCAGGTAACGGATGCCGTCCTCGGCGATGTCGTCGCCGACCATCCGCTCACCTTCCATCTTCAGCTCTTCCAAGTCGACATACATGCCGTAGAAGGCCTTGGTGCGGTCGGTGATGATGCCGGCGTTGAGCAGCGTCTTGACCAGCACGCGGAAGATGTTGGTCTGTTCCTTCATGCTCTCGCGACGGACCTCGTCGGTCATGATCTGGGCGAACTCGGCGATGACCTTGTCGGGGTCGAGGCCGAACTTCTCGTACAGGTCACGCTGCTGGTTGGGGCCGACCAGGTTGAACAGCACCGCCTGGAAGCAGTGGGCGGCCCAGTCCTCGATGATAGCGTGCTCTTCCGGAGACAGCTTGGGGATCGTGCGATCGGCCCAGATCTTCCCGAACTTGTGGTGGAAGGCCTCGTCGGTCATCACCAGCTGCATCAGCTTCTTGCCGACGGGATCGTTCAGCTTGTTGTAGAAGGTGGCGAAGGCGCCCATGGCCAGGCCTTCGACCAGCATCTGCATGCCGATGATCTTCTTGTAGACTTCCGGCGCGCCGATGATCTCAACCAGCAGGGCCTTCAGGGTCGGGCCGCACTCGACCGGCTTGCCCCAGCGCGCCTTGACGTACTTGGCGAAGGCCGTGACGTGGCGCGCTTCCTCGCGGGTCTGGTTGGCGGCGTATTCCTGGGCTCCCTGGTCCTTCAGCACGTGGCAGAGGCTGGCCGACAGGTTCAGCGCGCCCTGCTCGCCGTGCAGGATCGAGGAGAAGCTGCGCAGCGTGGACTCGTTGATGAAGGCGATGCGCGTCTTGGGATCCGACAGGTGGTTGGAGACGTAGTCGGTGCTGAGCGAGACGACCATGTCCTCGGGAACGAGGGCCTCGTTCTCCATGTCGAAGGGAATGTCGAAGTCGATGTAGTCCTTGTCCAGCGGGTCCCAGAAGTGGTCGTGGGTCGCGGAAATGATCTTGTCGAAGGCCGTCGAGCGGTTGCCGTAACGGTCGAGCTCAAGCATCGACTCGAAATCGTCCGGCGCCACGGCGTCGTACATGGCGTCCTTGGTGATGTTCTTGTCGCTCATCGCGAACTCCTCCGGCCTCATGGGAAAGCGGGGCCCGTTGGTCGGACCTCTCGCACAATGTAAACACTGTCCACTTGGCGCTACGTCAGGTCAACCAGAAAGTGACGCTGGCGTCATCTTCTGAACGGGAATTAACCTTCGGCCTCGGCCGCGCCTTCCAGCTCGCGCAGCAGCGCCGGATCCCGTCGGGCGCGCTCGACCAGGGCGTCGCAGTCGTCGCGCTCCTCCATCTCCAGCTGGTCCAGCAGGCGGGGCAGGCGTTCGGCGGCGTCATCCAGCGTCGCGGCGTCGGCATCCAGCACCGTGCGGATCGCCGCCACCACATGCTTGCAGCGCAGGCGGTTCTCCTCGAAGTCCTTGCAGGTGCAGCGGCCGTCCGAGCCGTCGGCGGCGCTGACCTCGACGACGTATGCGATGCCCTGCTCGCCCAGCACATGGGCCAGAACCGCGGCCGGGCTCACATCCACCAGGCTGACCCAGCCCTTGTCGGCATAGTTCTCGCCGCGCTTGACCCGGGCCTCGGGCATGTCGCGGGTGACGGCGTCGTAGTCGAAGGCGGGGGCGTGCATGGGCGGCTCTTCAGCGGGCGAGGGTCGAGCTAGCAGATTCGTTCATGCTTTGTCTTCGATGCGGTCGATGTCGTCATCGGAGAGGCCGAAGTGGTGGCCGATCTCGTGCACCAGCACATGGGCGACCAGTTCCTCGAGCGTCACGTCGCCGCGCTCGGCCCATTCGTCCAGGATCGGACGGCGATAGAGGAAGATCATCGGCGGCGGCGAGGCCTCGAACACCGAACGGCGGGACAGGTCGACGCCCTGGTACAGGCCGGTCAGCTCGAAGGGGTCCTGGATGGCCATCTCGTCCAGCACCGCCTCGTCGGCGAAGTCATCGACCCGGATGACCGCCTCGCCGGCCAGGCCGCGGAAGGGCTCGGGCAGGTCGCCGAACGCCTGCTCGGCCAGGGCTGCGAAGTCGTCGAGGGAGGGCGCGGGGCCGAAACTGCGGGTCATCGGGTCAACATGGCGCCCGGGGCGACCGTTCGCCAGTCGCCGGGGGCGCCCGCCTTGTCTATCTTGGCCGGGAGATGATTCGGGCTGAACTCCAATGACCCAGATGGACCTGATCGTCGCGGCGGCGGCCGGCGCGGTCTGTCTGGCGCTTTGCGCGGCCCTCTGGAGCCTTGCCCAGCGGCGGGCGATGGACCGCCGGCTGCGGCGTCTGCAGGACCGGCTGGAGATCGCCCAGCTCAGCGCCGAGGCCGCCCAGGCCTCGGCCGAGGCCTTTGACAGCGCCCTGCTGGTCATCGACGACGGCCGCGCCCATCTGGCCTCGGGCGACGAAAGCCTGACCGCCTGCGCCGCCGCGCTCGGGCTGGAAGCCGCCGAGCCCCAGGCGGTGGTCAACGCGCTGATGCGGGCCGATCCCGACCATGCCGCCCGCCTGCGGGCCCTGTTCGAGCGGGGCGAGGCCTGCGCTTTCGAGGTGCGGGGGCCAAAAGGCGCGGTATCGGTCGAGGGTCGCGCCGCCGGAGTGCTGGCCTGGCTGCGCCTGACCGCCTCGGCGGAGGAGGAGGCGGCTCTGCCCAGCGCCGCGCGGCTGGCCGCCTTCCTCGACGCCTCGGCCGACCCGGCCTGGATCGCTTCGGCCGACGGCGCGGTGCAGTGGGCCAACCGCGCCTGGCTGGACGCGGTGGGCGCCACGACGGCGCAGGACGCCGCCGCCCGGGGCCTGTCGCTGGACAAGGGCGCCGACATGCTGGCCGCCGAGGCCGCCAATCTGGGCGACCGCCGCGAGGCGATGCGCTGGGTGTCGCTGGGCGGTCGCCGCCGCGCCATGAAGCTGGTCGCCCAGCCGCTGGAGGGCGGCGGCGTCGGGGTGCGGACCACGGACGTCACCCAGGCCGAGGAAACGCAGGACGCCTTCAGGCGCCATGTGGAGGCGCATGACGAGACGCTGAACCACATCGCCGAGGCGGTCGCCATCTTCGGGGCCACCCGCCGGCTGGTGTTCCACAATGCCGCCTTCGCCCAGCTGTGGGCCCTGGAGCCCGCCTGGCTGTCGGAACGGCCGACCCATGGCGAGATCCTGGACCGGCTGCGCCAGCGACAGCGGCTGCCCGAGACCTCCGAGTACGCGAAATGGAAGGCCGCCGAACTGGCGCGCTACGAGACCCTGGGCCGTCAGCCGGACGACCTGTGGATGCTGCCGGACGGCCGCACCCTGCGGCTGGTCCGCCAGCCGCACCCGATGGGCGGCCTGCTGCTGCTGTTCTCCGACATCACCGACGATCTGAAGCTGAAGGCCCAGTACAACGCCCAGCTCAAGGTCCAGAAGGCCACGCTGGACAAGCTGAACGACGCGGTCGTGGTGTTCGGCTCCGATGGCCGGCTGCGGCTGCACAACGAATCGTTCGAGCGCTTCTGGAACGTCAGCGCCGCCGACATGGAGGCGGCCGTCGACTTCGAGCGGGTCGTCGAGATCTGCGTGCCGCGCCTGCACGACATGGCCTTCTGGCGCGAGCTGAAGGGCCGGGTGGCCGATCCTGATCCCGAAGCGCGGGCCCCGACCTCGGGCGAGAACCGCACCTCCGACGGCAAGATCGTCTCCTGGCAGTCGCGGCCGCTGCCCGACGGCGCGACGCTGATCGCCTTCGCCGACATTACCGACGCCCGCCGGCTGGAGGGCGCGCTGGCCGACCGTGAGCAGGCGCTGGACAGCGCCGAGCGGCTGAAGCGGGAGTTCGTCGGCAACGTGTCCTACGAGCTGCGCACGCCGCTGACGACGATCATCGGCTACTCCGAACTGCTCGACCGCATGGGCGACGCCATCCCCGAACGCGGGCGCTCGCACCTGTCCTCGGTGCGGCAGGCGGCGACGCAGCTGGGCCGCTCGATCGACGACGTGCTCGACATCGCCGCCATCGACGCCGGCGAGATGGCCCTGGAGATGGGCGACGTCCACGTCGATGTGCTGATGACCGAAACAGCCGAGCGCTGGGCCCAGCAGGCCGGAAGCCAGAAGGTCGAGCTGACGCTGGAGATCGGCGACGACATCGGCCTGATCCGCGGCGACACCCGACGCCTGGGGCAGACGCTGGACCACCTGGTCGAGAACGCGCTGCGCCAGACGCCGCCGGAAGGCCGGGTGACGCTGTCGGCGGTGCGGGCGGCGGGCGAGGTGAGGCTGTCGGTGACCAACACCGGACGCGGCGTGCCCTTCCACGTCCAGGCGCACATCTTCGACCGCTTCGTCGGGCGCGAGCGCGGCGGGCCGGGCCTCGGCCTGGCGCTGGTCAAGGCGCTGGTCGAGCTGCACGGCGGCTGGGTGGCGCTGGAGAGCGAACCCAACCAGGGCGCCACCTTCACCTGTCACCTTCCCGAAGCCGCCCTGGTGGTCAGCGGCCAGCGGGAACTGGGGTTCTGAAACAGCCTTCCCTCCCCTTCATGGGGAGGGTGGTCCCGAAGGGACCGGGTGGGGGAGTGAGACGCCAATCACAGAGCAATTTGATTGGCCCCTCCATGCCCCACCCTGGCCGCTGCGCGGCCTGTCCCTCCCCACAAGGGGGAGGGAAGAAGATCAGTGCTGGCTTTCCGGCAGGCGGACGATCAGGCCGTCGAGCTCGTCGGTGACCTTGATCTGGCAGGACAGGCGGCTGTTGGGCTCGACGTTCTCGGCGAAGTCGAGCATCGACTCCTCCATGGCCGACTTCTCGCCGGTCTTCCCCTCGAAGGCGGCGTCGACATAGACGTGGCAGGTCGCGCAGGCGCAGGCGCCGCCGCAGTCGGCGTCAATGCCGGGGACGTTGTTCTTGATCGCACCTTCCATGACGGACAGGCCGGTCTTCACGTCGACCGAATGCTCAGTGCCGTCGTGCTCGATGTAGGTGATCTTCGCCATACGCTCCCCTGACGCCTCTTCTTTCTCGGGTTATCGCCGTTCAGGCGATGACCTCTTTCATGGAAACTGTCGTGTCCGCAAGCCTCTCGGGCGAGACGGCCTTGCGGTTGCCGATGAGCTGCTTGCCCATCATGAACTCGGGCGGACTGTTGACCGCCTCGACGGCCTGGATCTGGTCGCCCTTGAGATGGAAGACCGCGAACTTCGCCGTGGCCGGATCGCCGCGCACCAGGATGGTGTCGGCGTCGAACGGCAGGCCGGCGATCTGGAGCTTGAGGTCGAACTGATCGGACCAGAACCACGGAACTTCCGGCGTGAGCGGAGGCTTGCCGGCGATCACGCCGGCGGCGACCTTGGCCTGCTCCAGGGCGTTGGGCACGCTCTCCAGCCGGAACTGGCGGTCGTAGAGCGGCAGCGGCCGGTGGGTGACGTCGCCGATGGCGAAGACGTCCGGGTCGGCGGTGCGGGCATCCAGGTCGACGACGATGCCGTTGACACATTCGAGGCCGGCGTCCTTCGCCAGATCATCGTTGGGGATGGCCCCGATCCCGACCAGGGCGGCGTCGCAGTCGATGGCCCGGCCGTCGGCCAGCCTCACCCGGCGGATATGGCCGCCCTCGCCCTCGAAGGCGGTGATCTCGACGCCGAGCTCGAAACTGACGCCCCGGGCCTTGTGATAGGCGATGAAGAAGTCGGACAGCTGCGAGCAGGCCACCCGCGCCAGGATCCGCGTCTCGCGTTCCAGCACCATGGCGTGCGCGCCCAGCGCCCGGGCCGAGGCGGCCACTTCCAGGCCCACATAGCCGCCGCCGATGATGGCCAGCCGCTTGCCCTCGCCCAGCGCCGCCTTCAGCGCTTCCGCGTCGGCGGCGGTGCGCAGTTCCAGCACGCCCTGCAGGTCCGCCCCCGGGATCGGCAGCTTGCGGGCCCGGGCGCCGGTGGCGAACACCAGGATGTCGTAGGAGACCGTCTCGCCGGTCGACAGCGTCACCGTCTTGTCGCCGCGGTTCAGGCCTGTGGCCCGCACGCCCAGCTTCAGGTCGCAGCCGTTGTCGGCGTACCAGGCGGGGTCCTTCAGCGCGAGGCTGTCGGCGTCGGCCTCGCCCTTGAGCCAGGCCTTGCTGAGCGGCGGACGCTGATAGGGGCCGATCGGCTCGTCGCCGATGAGCACGATGGGGCCCTCATGACCGGCCTGGCGCAAGAAGGCCGCCATCGCGCCGCCAGCATGGCCGGCGCCAAGGATCACGACCTTCGCCTTGAGATCAGACACCCAGGTACTCCCCGAACTTCGCGCGGAAAATGACGCCCGCGTCACTTTTTTGCAAGCGGCAGCACGCCCGACGTTTCATTTTGTCTCAGCCCGGATGGCTCAGCCAGAACCAGCCATAGAACATGATCCAGCCCAGCGTGAAGACGGCCAGCCCGATACGGGGTGAGATACGGTGGCGCAACAGGCCGCCGATCAGGGCCGTCGCGACCGCCGCCAGCAGGAAGCGTGGCAGGCGCACCGGCCAGGCCGCCGCTACCCAGGCCGGCAGGCTGACCCCGTGCGCCGGCGCCAGCGCGGCGTAGACCTTGTAGGGCGTGCTGGTCAGCGGCCCCTTCAGCGCCGCGCCCAGCCAACCCGACGCCATCTCACGCTCGGCGCGGGCGATCATGGCGTCGGAGACGGCGGGAACAGCGGCCACGGCGGCGCGGGCCTGGACCGGCCGGGCCTGCGCCCACAGGTGCATCGCCCCGCCGCCGATCGCCGCGCCGGTGGCCGCCAGCAGCGCGGCGATCACGCCGGCGCGAAGCCCCTTCCGCAGCGCGATCAGGCCGATGATCACGTCCGGCACGATGAAAAACAGAAATCCCTCGGCGGCGCCCCAGAGCAGGGCGGCCCAGGACCACGGGTTGGTCAGTTTGCCAGCATTTGGCGCCATACCTGAGTTATGGCATGATCCCGCCATGACCGAGATGAAGAAAATCACCGCCTTCGTTCCCGCCCGCCTTCTGGCTTCAGCTCAGGAGGAAACGGGCGTCGGCATTTCGGAAACCCTGCGCATCGGCCTGCAGAAGATCGCTCACGAGCGCTTCTACAGGGGGCTGCAGGAGTTGGAGGGGAAGATTGACTTCGAGTTCGACTTCGACGCGTCTCGCAAAGACAAGGATCGCGATTTCGGCGGCGACCGGTGATCGCGGCCGATACGTCGGCGCTGATCGGCCTCCTGAAGGGTGATCCGGACCCCAGGGTCAGGCGGCTGTCCGAGGCGGTGCGCGCACAGGCCCTGTGGTTGCCCCCGCCAGTGGTGACCGAAATGATCGCAGGCGCCTATAACCGTCCACAATTGAGCGGGCTGCTGGACGGTGCGCCGTTGCTGCCGTTGATCGACGGCTTCTGGGATCGCGCGGGCGAGACCCGACGGATGCTTCTCGCGAAGGGACTTAAGGCCCAAACGCTGGACACGCTGATTGCTCAATCCTGCATCGACAACGCGACGCCGCTGATCACCCTGGACAGCGACTTCAGGCATTTCGCAGCCCACTGCGGACTGGAGCTCGGGTAGCGCTTAAGCCACCCGCTCCACCATCATCTTCTTGATCTCGGCGATGGCCTTGGCCGGGTTCAGACCCTTGGGGCAGACCTGGGCGCAGTTCATGATCGTGTGGCAGCGGTAGAGCTTGAACGGGTCCTCGAGCGCGTCGAGGCGGTCGCCGGTCGACTCGTCGCGGCTGTCGATCAGCCAGCGGTAGGCGTGCAGCAGCGTGGCCGGGCCCAGGTACTTCTCGCCGTTCCACCAGTAGCTGGGGCAGGAGGTCGAGCAGCAGGCGCAGAGGATGCACTCGTACAGGCCGTCCAGCTTGGCGCGGTCGGTCTCCGACTGCTTCCACTCGGTCTGGGGCTCGGGCGTCTCGGTGTGCAGCCAGGGCTCGATCGAGGCGTACTGGGCGTAGAACAGGGTCAGGTCGGGGACCAGGTCCTTGACCACCGGCTGGCTCGGCAGCGGGGCGATCTGGATCTCCTTGCCGACGACGTCTTCCCAGCCCTGGGTGCAGGCAAGCGTGTTGCGGCCGCCGATGTTCATGGCGCAGGAGCCGCAGACCCCCTCGCGGCAGGACCGGCGGAAGGTCAGGGTCGGGTCGACGTGGTTCTTGATGTGGATGAGGACGTCCAGCAGCATCGGACCGCAGGCGTCGACATCGACGTCATAGGTGTCCCAGCGCGGATTCTCGGTCCCTTCCGGATCGTAGCGGTAGATCTTGAACGTCTTGACGCGCTTGGCGCCGGTCGGCGCGGCATAGTGCCTGCCCTTGCCGACGCGGGAATTCTTGGGGAGCGCGAGTTGAACCATGACGCCGCTTCGTTCCGTAACCTTGCCTGGGTGACGATCTAGAGCGCGTAGCGGCCCCTGTCCACGCCGACAGGGGCCATTCCGTGACGTTACCCCTGCTGCGACAGGGGTTTTTGCGAGTCGGTCGCGACAACCGGCCCCTTGCCGCCGTACCAGTCGATGTTCCGGGTCAGCCACATGGCCGCCGTCAGGCCGGTGAAGGCGGCGACCGAGCCGGCCAGCAGCGCGAAGTCCTCAAGCCGCATCAGAAGGTAGATCAGGCCGTAGACCAGGCTGAACACCACGATCGCCTGCACCCGGTAGCGGGCGGCCCGAAAGGCGGCCCCGGCATAGAGGCCGATCAGCAGCACCGTGGCCACCGCCGCGATCGCGAAGCCCCAATCGAAGCCGACATATTCCGACAGGCTCAGCAGCAGCAGGTAGAAGACCATCTGCGCCAGGCCGATCAGCACGTACTGCGCCGCGTGCAACCGCTGTCCGGACAGGGCCTCGAACACGAAGAAGGTCAGGAAGACCAGGCCTATGAACATCACCGCGTACTTCAGGGCCCGCATCACGAACTGGTAGGGGTTGTTGGCCGGCACGAAGCTGACGCCGAGGTCCTTGCGGCCCAGCTCCAGCAGCGACAGCGCGTCGGACGGGCCTTCCGCCACCAGCCCCCGGGCCATGAATGGCACGGTCCAGTCGGCCTTGAAGCCGCTGTCGGCGACCTCGCGCCTGGTCGGCGAGAAGCCGCCGTCGAAGCCGGGGTCGGGCCAGTCGCCGGCGATGCTCACCCGCGTGGAGCGGGCGAAGGGCATGATCGACAGCCGTTGGGCGCCGGTGAAGACCAGCCGCGTCCGGAAGCTTCCCCCGGCGAGCAGCGAGGCCGCCGGCGCGCTCATCAGGCCAAAG
The DNA here is from genome assembly GCA_030652755.1 of Caulobacter sp. GTDB lineage: Bacteria > Pseudomonadota > Alphaproteobacteria > Caulobacterales > Caulobacteraceae > Caulobacter. The sequence continues at coordinate 18,423 of JAUSPV010000109.1, forward strand.
CCGCCCGACCCGTCGCCGTCATAGGTCCGGTCGTTGTCGCCCGTCCGCCCGGGCCGGCCGAGATTGATGCCCGAGGCCGGGGCGAACGCCAGTTGGGCCGGGCCGTTGGGTCCGGCCACGACGCCGGCCGGATCCAGCTTGCCGCCCCGCAGGTCGGAGAAGCCCAGAACGACTCGGGCCCGGCTCCAGTCCACGGCCGCGCCGGCCGGCAGGCTGGGCGCGGCCGGGGCGGCGGGGAAGGTCGCCTCGATGTCGACGCTCGCCTCGTAGACCGGCACGCTGAAGATGCCGCGCTTGAGCGTGCCGCTGGCCACCCGCGCCGTCGCGGAGCCTGTGTCGGGCGAGAGGACGTACCAGCCATGGCGGGCCTCCTCGCCCGGCTTGGCGGCCGGAAGGACGTAAGGCGCGACGATCAGCGGGCCGAGCACCTGCTGGGCGCCGCCTTTCAGGTCGGAGACCTCGGCCACCACCTTTTCGGAGCGGTTGGCGCGGTCATGAACCAGGCCCAGCACGAACAGGCCGGGAATGGCCATCAGCAGGGCCAGCAGACAGACCAGCAGCGCCTTGCCGCCCCGGCCGGCGGACTTCGGTTTCGGCAGCCGGATACAGGCGGCGGCGGATTCGGGTAGCGCGTCGGACATCATGCCCCTCCGTGAATGTCGGAGGCGGAGCAGACGCCCTCGCCGTGCAGACGGCGTGGAGGGTGGACGGGGAGGGCGTGTAGCCGTGGTCCTGATGCAGTCCGCAAACGAAAACGGCGCGCCGCCCGACCGGGTGACGCGCCGTCCCTGAAGCCCTGCGGCGTAAGAGCCTAGTACACCCGCGCCTTGGGCGGGATGTAGCTGATTTCGTTGGTCATCGTGTAGTTGTGGACCGGCCGGTAGTCGATCTTCACCGCCCCCGTGGCGTCGTCGAACCAGGCCAGGGTGTGCTTCATCCATTCGTCGTCGTTGCGGTCGGAGAAGTCCTCGCGGGCGTGGGCGCCGCGGCTTTCGGTGCGATTGAGGGCGCTGTTGACCGTCACCGCCGCCTGGCAGACCAGGTTGTCGAACTCCAGCGTCTCCATGAGGTCGCTGTTCCAGACCAGACCCCGGTCGGTGACCTTGATGTCCTTGCGGGCGGCGACGACGGCGGCGATGCGATCGACGCCGCTCTGCAGCGACTCGCCGGTGCGGAAGACGGCGGCGTCCTCCTGCATCGCGCGCTGCATCTCCAGCCGGAGATCGGCGGTGGTGCGGGCGCCGTCGGCGTTACGCAGGCGGTCGAAGCGGGCCAGGTGGGCGTCGGTCATGACGTCCTTGATCTCCGGCTGGGTCTCGCCAGGCTTGACCATCTCAGCGCAGCGCAGGCCGACGGCCCGGCCGAACACCACCAGGTCGATCAGGCTGTTGGAGCCGAGGCGGTTGGCCCCGTGCACCGAGACGCAGGCCGCCTCGCCCACCGCCATCAGGCCGGGAACGATCTGGTCGGCGTTGTCGCCGACCTTGGTGACCACCTCGCCGTGATAGTTCGTCTGCAGGCCGCCCATGTTGTAGTGCACGGTCGGCAGGACGGGGATCGGGGCCTTGGTCACGTCGACGCCGGCGAAGACCTTGGCGGTCTCGGAGATGCCGGGCAGGCGCTCGTGCAGGATCTTCGGATCCAGATGGTCCAGGTGCAGGAAGATGTGGTCCTTGTTGGGACCCACCCCGCGCCCTTCACGAATCTCGATGGTCATGGCGCGGCTGACCATGTCGCGCGGCGCCAGGTCCTTCACGCTCGGGGCGTAGCGCTCCATGAAGCGCTCGCCCTCGGAGTTGGTCAGATAGCCGCCCTCGCCCCGGGCGCCCTCGGTGATCAGGCAGCCGGCCGGGAAGATGCCGGTCGGGTGGAACTGCACGAACTCCAGGTCCTGCAGCGGCAGGCCGGCGCGCAGGGCCATGCCGCCGCCGTCGCCGGTGCAGGTGTGCGCCGAGGTGGCCGACAGATAAGCGCGGCCGTAGCCGCCGGTGGCCAGGATGGTCCGCTGCGCCTGGAAGCGGTGCAGGGTGCCGTCGTCCAGCTTCCAGGCCGTCACGCCGCGGCAGACGCCGTCGTCCATGATCAGGTCCAGGCCGAAGAACTCGATGAAGAACTCGACGTCCTTGCTCAGCGCCTGGCCGTACATGGTGTGCAGCATGGCGTGGCCGGTGCGGTCGGCGGCGGCGCAGGTGCGCTGCGCCTGGCCCTTGCCGTAGTCCAGCGTCATGCCGCCGAACGGCCGCTGATAGATCTTGCCGTCCTCGGTGCGCGAGAACGGCACGCCCCAATGTTCGAGCTCGTAGACCGCCTGGGGCGCGTTGCGCACCATGTATTCGATGGCGTCCTGGTCGCCCAGCC
>JAUSPV010000198.1 GCA_030652755.1 Caulobacter sp.
CGGCTTCGACTGTAAGGGCAGGGCTTGTCCTGCGAAGCGCGTAGCGCGAAGCAGGATGGTGGATGCGACAGGGATTGAACCTGTGACCCCCTCGGTGTGAACGAGGTGCTCTCCCGCTATTCGCCTTGAAATCCTTGAATAAAACCGGCCCCTCCGGTGGTCCAGACCCTACTCTGTCACACGATACGGGCGCAAGGAGTGACAGGGGAGTGACAGGCTAAGCGGGAGGCGCGCGACGGTGGGCTGGATCGCTATGCAGGCGAGCCGTTCCTTAGCCAGTCCAACCTCAGTGGCGCTTACTCATTCTCCACCACCGTGATTTCACCCGGCCTGCGTATGAGCATCCCGAAGTAGGGGCTCGGTTTATTGAGGGCCAGCTTCGCGCGTTCCATCAAGTAGAAATCGAACGCTTGGATGGGGGTCACTCTCTCGCTTCTCTCGGCGATGATGTTCGCGGCTTGCACCATCCGGAGCAGCTCGGCCGGGTCGAGAATGTGAAAGAAGGCACCAGCCTCTTCCATAATACGAGCGAAGAAGGCCCCTCCGTATTCCTGTTCGTCGGACAGCAGCGAGAGGTCAGGCACGAGGATGACAACATGCGGAAGGTGTGTGCGGTTCACCTCCACCTCGTTTCCGGCCAAGTCGGTGATGGTATAGCCCCGCTGGAGGTTTTTCAGGCCTCCGACGAGTTGTCCCGTCGCCTTGTCCAGATGTTTGACCAAAGCGCGGGTCAGTTTGGGGCGCGATGGCAGATCGTCTCTAGCCAAGATGCTCAGCGTCTTGCTCTCAAACAGAAACGCCCCGAACTCATGGCTCAATAGAAGGTCCGACAACTCGCGCACTTTGCCGGGTTCGTGGATTTGGGGGCTCTTCACCGCACCATCGGGACGGATGCCGTCAATCAGCCAAAGGGCCAACTCCTCCTGCTGCCCCCCTTCGTCCTCCGCGAAGATAGAAAGCGGGCTCGGCTGGGCTCGATTGGTGATGTAGGTGGAGTGAATAGGATGCCAGGCCGTCACGTTCGGAACATCGACAAAGACCCGTTCCGCCGAAGGAAACCGATCATCCTCCATCAGGGCGAAGACCTTCTGCATTGCCAGCATGGCGCGGCTATCGTGTTCGGGCGCAAGGCTGGAACTCTCTACAAGATCACGAACGCCGCCTGAGGAAAGGTCTAGCTCCGCCTCCGCCCACGCGACGTTGGCCAATGCCTCGTTGAAAAGGAAGACCGTGCACTTCGGACTTTCCATAAGCATCCGCAGCGCACCTAGCTCGTCTTCGGTTTCCAGCATCGACCAAAGCAAAGCTGGATGCTCCGGATCGTCAGGGACTTCCACCCCGTAGCCAAGCCACTTTGCCCCGGCGCGCAAGAGCACGATCCGAAAGCGTCTTAGCCTAACCAGATACTTCAGCGTCAGATTGGACGCCTTGATCAATAGGGTTGCTTCCGGCCCATCTGATCCGCTCGCCACTGTGAAGCGAGCAAGCTGCGGCACAGCTAGAAATTCGGAGCGATTTCTCGCAGATAACCAATGAACCATCGCGCGCGCCTATCGGCCGTCTTCATACGCGATCAGCAGAACGTCATGCTCGAACGCCGCTTCGTTTCTACAGGCGAGGGCGTTGAGCATCCGGAAGCGCCGATGCCCCTCGATCAGGGCATACCTTGCAAGGGGCCAATCGCCTGCTCGTTGGCGCAGTCCGTTCGGTGTCTCCAGGACTAAGATGGGACAGCGCCAAGTGCCGAGCGCAAGCATGTCTTGCCCCCAGTTGGCGCCCAAAGCTTGATAGTCGTGGCCGGCGCTCAAGCGATCCGAGGTATGTACCCGTTTCAGAATGTCATCCGTGGTCCATGCCTCCCGTCGACTGACCAGTCCATTCAAGGGAAGCTTGAAGGGGGTAAGGTGAAAGTGCCGATGCACCCACTGCTCAAGGACAAGCGGATCTACGCCGACAAAGCGATGACCATTGCGCTCCCACCACTGGGAAAACGGTTCGACATTGAAGCTATCCTCGTCTCCCAATGGACGAAGCTCCAAGGGCCAATCGGGATAGTTATCCTCCCTGAGGTCAAAGATGGCGGGCTTCCTAGCTCAGACGGAGATGCAAATTTGTGCGGTCAATGTCAGGCGAACTCGAACGCGAGGTGAGCGCGATCTGACTGCGCCCATGATGGTAGCTCTCCAAGCGTGGCAAGTTGCAGTCTCAGTGAAGGGTCAAATACTTCAGGCAGCAAAAGTTGGGCTGCCGACCATGCCCCATCCGTTTCCAGAAGGAAGTTGCCTTCACCAATATCCAAGGCGCGGTGGAGATGTGTCCCGACGGTGCCATCTAACAAGCTCGAGAGTGACGTTCGGTGCAGGATGGAATGCATAACCTGCGCAAACGGCAGCATCGCCTCACTGGGTATCTTGCTGTTGAGAAGCGCCACCACGTTGTCCTGACGGGAGGAATAGTTCCGAAACCTCCCGGCAGCTTCAGATAGTGCTGAGAACAGGACGGTTACGAAATTTGCGAATGCCCAACGCCCCTGAAAGTTCGCCTCTTGCCAATATCTTAGCTGGGGAACGCGCGCGCAGAGATCGTCGTTAGCCGCAACGAACTGGTCGTTCTCGAAATCGTTGTAAGTGAAGGTGCCATTGATACTTCCCATAGCAGCCCACCAAGGTGATCGAATGGCTTTCCCACGGGCCAGAAGACTGGGCGTAACTCTGTCTTCAAAATAGGGACACCCAGAATTCGGATAGGTAAGGTCATCTACGCCCACCAAACGGCCGCTATCGAAACCGCCTGTGTCATCACTAAGGAAGCAAGTTAGAAATAGCTTTCCCCGCTCTTGAGAAACCTCAACTGCGTGTCGATCAAGAGCAAATGCATTGCCACGATGCCGCAGTATCACATCTCTGAAGGACTGCGGAAGGTCGCCCGACTGAACCTCGGCACCCAGAAGAACCCAGATTAGCGACACGCCTTCACGTTCATAGTGCAAGCAGCGATCCGAAATCTCGGTCTGGAACGTATTGGATAGCTGGACCTCAAAAGCGATCCTTCGACCATCGCTGAAGACGGCGAGCACGTCAGGGTAGCGGCCGTAGGCATTTTCCGTTGGTGGGAGATAGCGAGCCACCTCAACAGAGGCACAGGCAGGATCTACTCCAACTAGGGATGCGATCTGCTCACAAAGAAGGCGGTGAGCTACGCTCTCCTGGCGGCCGTGGTACTGGCCCGCTCGCAGCGCGTTGGGCGCAGCAGTCTCTCCCGTGAACCAAGGGCAATTTCCGTCCGCCCCCTTAAAATGGGCGAACATGGGCAAGCGCAGCCCCCTGAACGCCTTGGCCCTGATGAACACGCCGCCAGAACACATCAGGCAGCGAGCTATCTGACGCCTTTTCCCACCGCGCCAAGCGTCTGTAATCGCTTGGCGCAGCAGCCCCCACTCAATTTCTGGCAATGCCACTAAATGCTTTGCGCTGATCGGGCCGACGCCTTCAATAAGGGCGTATTCGATCTTTCGCTGAGGGCTGCTTGACATCGGACCGCTCAAATTCGGCTGAACTGCCCGTCCTTTAGATGGAACACCAAAAGCGCCTCCCCCCTTAGCCTTCCAACTTCACTAACCGATGGATGGCAAAGGTGATCTTTGGTGAGGGACGCTAGCCGATAGCTCCGGCCTTCCTTGTAAACACTTAGGGTCTCCGGAGAGCCATCGACCACTCCGCTTAAGTATCCTATCAAAGTGCGTTTTGCTCGCGCCATTCTCATCTCTCTTGCCAGACTGCGGATGTGACACCAGACAGGCGGTTCTTGCAATGTTCCTGTTGGAGAATTCCTACGACCAAAAAATTCTGTCGGTCCGCAAGGTCCCACTTAGATCAAAGCGACCTCGGCGTTCCCCCGGCACCCCGGTGCCACGTCGCACAAGTTGTAGGTTTTGCGCCATAGCTTAGAAGTTAGTTGACTGGGAGTTATGAGCCGGGTTATGAGCCGGGAATATCCCACCCCTAACTTATGAGCCAACCATGCGCATCGCCTACTATCGGGTCTCCACCGGGGACCAGAGCATTGAAGCCCAACGGCAGGCGCTAGGTAGCGACTTCGGCAAGGAGTTCTCGGACGTTGGCGTTAGCGGCGGGACGATGGCCGCCGACAGGCCCGGCTTCGCCAAGCTGCTGGATCAAATCCGTAAGGGCGACACCCTGTGCATCTATGCGGTGGACCGGCTGGGGCGGGATGCGTTGGACGTACAGGCCACGGTTCGCCGGCTCATTGACGCGGGCGTGACGGTGGACATTCACGGGCTAGGTCAGATCGGGCGGGGTGTCGGCGAAATCATCCTCGCCGTACTGGCGCAGGTCGCCGATATGGAGCGCCACAAGATCAGGGAGCGCACTGAGGCGGGCCGTGCGGCGGCGAGGGTGGCGCTACAGGCCACTGGAAGGACGCACCGGGGCAAGGAGAGCCTCGGCCGACCGAAGGCCCAGGACGGCGCTGCCGTGGTGGCGTGGCGACGGGAGAATGGCGCGAGCATTCGGCAGACGGCGCAACGGTTCGGCGTTTCGGATGCTACCGTCAAACGCTACTGCGCCGCTGTCCGGTAGCGAGAGCGTTCGCCTAGAAGATGTTGCGCTGACTATCGCGATCACGGAGGTTGGGAAACCAAGGCAGGGGCATGACGTGGCCGATCTGAGTGCGAAGTCAGACAGCGAGATAGGCGTCTGGATTGCCAACCATGAAGACAAGGGGGCCACCGATGCGGCCCTCTATCACGATCTCCTAGAGGAGCGTGCCCGGCGTAGTCAGGCCAAGAACAAGCTCGACCTGGAGAAGTCTCTAGCCTGCCTCATCGACGCGGCAGTGCGACAGTCATGCACAACCTACGGCGCGCTGGCGGCTGCCAGTGGCGTTGAGTGGTCAAAGGCTCACCGGGCCATGAGCGGGGCAGGCGGGCACCTCGATAGGCTCCTAGACGTCTGTCATGCGAGGGGCTTGCCGTTGCTTACCGCGCTGTGTGTCAACCAAGCTGGCGTCAAGAGCGGCGAACTCGACCCTTACGCATTGAAGGGTTTCAGTGCGGGAGCCCGGCGACTGGGGTTCCGCTTCCCCGATAATCTGCAGTTTCATCATGAGCAGCGCGATGCGTGCTGGGCATGGGGGCTAACGCGATCCCCTCATTGAGCGGCCGGGTACGCATTGTTGCCGGGACCGGGCGTCCGCCATACAATGCCACCCTGCCCATCAGCCACGGGCGAGGGGCTCCACTGCTCGGCCAGCAGGCAGGCTCGCGACAGCGCCGAGCGCCGCGCTCGGCTGGCGCTAAGGGGTAAGCAGGCTGATCCCGGCCATAGGAGCTTCCGATCTCGCCGGGCCGTCGCTACCCGTTGGCAGCGTTACGGGTCCATGTTGGAAACGGTACCCTCTTACATAAGAACCTCCCGCATTTTAACACGGTGCGCGCTGATTTTCTGGGTAGCGGTCTCTCCGTCAGATCCGGCCATTGGCTGTGAGCTACGGCGCTCATCCCAAAGGCATTTCGCGTAGGGGATGACGCTGCTTAGCATCAAGCAGCCATATTGGGACCTGATAGCTGCATTCTGCATCTATATGCCGGTAGATTATCGAGATTCTATGTAATACTTACGTATAATATAGATACGTATCTAAATATATTGCAAAGATAGTTGGAGTTCTTACTACAATGAATATGAATGGTAGATGTGTGTACATATAAACGAGAAGCGCATCTGTCTGAATTTTGGATAGGGCCACGTCGATGATCGCGTTGTGTGCATCATATGGAAAGTGGCATATCAGTCCGCGTATGATTGATTGAAGTCATCTATCGATAGCGCGACGTCATGCTCCACCAGTACGGCAAATAGCTTCTCCTGCGCACGGACCCGGCTGGAGCGACCAAGGCTCATGGCTAGAACCATGTTCTTGTATAGCTCTCTGGATATTACGTGCCTTGGGTGTTTGCGAAGTGAAGCGGTCATACGCTCCACATCATTCAATGCGCGTATCCGGCCGCCCGGATAACTTTCATAGCAACTTTCCATATTTCCATCTTGAACGTATGGCTTGGCTGCATCGACCATCTCCATAATGGAGGTGAGCTTGGCGAGATTACTCCCAAGGACTAGCTGGGCAATAATGTTCATGGAAAGCCGTTAGCCGATAAGCCGCTACATGTAAGCGACCCGCACGGCACAAATGGGTCGTAAAGACCGTGGCTGCAAAAGCCTTAGGTCGCAACCCTATCCGTTGTGGCGCGGGTCTCTGGCAAAGCTGACGACGAGCAACAGCTAGTACGGCTGGGCAATGCCATTCGCCTTATGCGCAAGAGTCTTTCGCTGTCGCAGGAAACACTGGCCGACAGTGCCGGGATCGATCGCTCCCATATGGGCAAGATCGAACGCGGTGAGCGCAACGTCACGTTCCTGAACTTGGCCCGGATCGCCGCCGCCATGAATTGCAAACCCTCAGAGCTACTGGCCGACGCCGGGCTCTGACTGCCCGCCTCGCTGAGGGGGGGCCTGAGGCCCGCGCCATCCTCGCGCTACCATCGCCTCCGCCACCGTGCCGCCGCCCGTCAGGCAGCGTCCTGGGGTCAGTGTGACCCGCTCCGCTCCTGAGATCGGAACCGCGACGCCACCGGGCTGCCATCGACCGTACATCGCGGCGCAACAGCCCCACTCAGCGAGCCATGTTGAGCTTCTGACGGGTGCGTGCCGGTTGCCGGAACGGGACCAGCCGGGCGCGCTACGGTGTATGGTGACAGACGCGACCTGTTAGGCGCACCTCTCGGAGCGGTCCATTTTCTCGACCAGCTTCCGCGCGCTCAGGTGGGTGTAGCGAAGCAGCATTCGATGGTCGGTATGGCCGCTGACCATCATGACTTCCGGCATATCCAGACCGCGCTCGAACAGGCGGCTTACCGCTTCGTGCCGCAGGTCGTGGAAATGGAGGTCGTCTATCCCCGCCCGGCGGGTCAGCCTTATCCAAGCCTGCTTGATGGCCTCGACGGTTGACGGGAAGATCTGGCCAACGTCGGACCCTCTCCGCCCTTCAATGATGCTTGCGGCCATTAGGGTCAGGGGGACCGTGCGCGGCTTGCCGTTCTTCGTCAGGGGGACCAGCAGGACGCGCTCCCTCGCATCATAGTGTTTCCAGTCCGCCGCGACGATCTCGCCAAGACGCATCCCCGTCTCCAGCGCGAAGCCCATGATCGGCAACAGCAGCGGGTTCCGGCTGAGACGCCCCCAATGAATGAGCAGGCCTTCCTCACCATCGGAGAGACGTCTGGCCCGGCCGGGTGGCAACTTCGGCTTGGATACGTCCTTCACCGGATTGCCGAGGCCTTCGTAACCCCAGTCCTTCCGCGCGATCTCATAAGCGTGCTGGAGCAAACCCAATTCCCGGACCACGGTGGCGGGTGAGACGGTTCGCAGGCGGGTATCGCGGTAAGCCTTCAAGTCGGCCGTCGTTACGCGGTCGGCCATTGCAGCGGCAAAGGTCGCGCGTTCCATCGCCTTGATCATGTAGGCCTCGCGATCACCGCCGCGCTTCTGGGGAACCAGCGTCTCGCGGTATCGAGCGAGGATTGCCGCCAAGGTGAGGTCACAGACCTTTTTGCCAATGAGCCCTTGGCTTTCGAGCAGGTCGAACTCCCGCTCCTTAAGAACGCCCCATCGCTCCGCATCCCGCATCATCGCGAACGACCGCGTTAGCCCCGCAAAGCCCTGCCTGCGGACCTGAACCTGCCATTTGTCGCCGCGTCTTCTGACCGTCGCCATTCGTCCCTCGTGTGACATACGAGTGACCGGCTTCATTCAGGGACAGGCGATGAGTGCGGCCTTGGGCCATATGCACTGATTTTATTGGGGAAAAGATGGTGGATGCGACAGGGATTGAACCTGTGACCCCCTCGGTGTGAACGAGGTGCTCTCCCGCTGAGCTACGCATCCGCTCTGGGGCTCTCGGCCCGGGAGGCGGCGTCTATAGCGACTCGGCCGCCGCACGGCAAGACGCCACGAGACCGGCGACCGCTCCGGCCAGCGCATCGAAGTGATCGATGACCCCATCGCCGCCCAGCTCTGCCGGCGGCAGGTCGTTGTAGCCGAAGCTGAGCACGATGCAGGGGACGCCCGCCGCCTTCGCCGCGCCGGTGTCCGGCGAGGCGTCGCCGACCAGGATGGCGCGGGCCGCATCGCCGCCCGCCTGGGCGATGGCTTCCAGCAGCGGCGCGGGGTCGGGCTTCTGCACCGGCAGGGTGTCGCCGCCGACGATGGCGTCGAAGAGGGCGGCCATGTCCAGCTGGTCGAGCAGCAGCCGCGCCAGGCCTTCGGGCTTGTTGGTGCAGACCGCCAGCTTCGCGCCGCGCGCCCGCAGGTCGGCGAGTGCGTCGAGGCAGCCGGGGAAGGGGCGGCTCTCCTGCGCGATCCGGCCCTTGTAGACCTCGACGATCCGTGGGCGGAGGGTCGCGATCTGCTCTTCGCTGATGGTCAGGTCCGCCATGGCGTAGGCGCGGATCAGCATGCCCCGCAGGCCGTGGCCGACCAGCTGCCGCACGGCGGTCATCGGCGCCGGCGCCATGCCCTGCTCGACGAGGATGACGTTCAGCGCCCCCAGCAGGTCGGGCGCGGTGTCGACCAGGGTGCCGTCGAGGTCGAAGGCGATCGTCCAGCCGGCGAGGTCATTTACAGGGTCATGCATTGCTCAGGGCTTTCGGCTAAACCCGAGGCCAATGCAACGCTTTGAAGAGTCGCAACGATGACCGCACGCGCCGCCGTGATCATGGCCGCCGGACAGGGGACGCGGATGAAATCCCCGACGCCCAAGGTGCTCCACAGGGTCGGTGGCCGGACCATGCTCGACCGCGCCATCGACGCGGTGCAGGCGGCCGGCTGCGAGCGGGTGGTGGTGGTCTGCGGGACTCACAGCCCGGCGGTGGCCGACCATGTGCGCAAGCGCCTGGGCGAGGCGGCCGTGGCCATCCAGGACCCGCCGCTGGGCACCGCCCACGCCGTACTGTGCGCCAGGGACGCCCTGGCCGGGTTCGAGGGCGATGTGCTGGTCACCAACGCCGACTGTCCGCTGCTGACCGCCGACGACCTGGCGCCGATCTTCGAGCGCCGCGCGGCGGGCGATGACCTGGTCATGCTGGCCTTCGAGGCCGCCGATCCGGCGCTGTACGGCCGGATGATCCAGGACGCCGACGGCCGACTGCTGCGTATCGTCGAGGCGCGCGACGCCAACCCCGAGGAGAAGGCCGTCAAGGTCTGCTACAGCGGCATGCTGGCCGCCGCCGCCGGGCCGCTGTTCGACTGGCTGGCCGCCGTCGACAACGACAACGTCAAGGCCGAGTACTACATCACCTCCATCGTCGGGATCGCCAACGCGGCGGGCCGGCGGGTCGGGGTCGCCACCGCCAGCGAAACCGCCGTCATGGGCGCCGACGACCAGGCCGGCGTCGCCCGGGCCGAGGCCTTGTGGCAGGCCCGCGCTCGTGCGGCCATGATGGCCGACGGGGTGACCATGGTCGCCCCGGAGACGGTGTTCCTCTGCTTCGACACCCAGATCGCCGGCGGCGTGGTGCTGGAGCCGAACCTGGTGTTCGGGCCGGGCGTCAGCGTCGAAACCGGCGCGGTGATCCGGGCCTTCAGCCATCTGGAGGGCGCCGTGGTCCGCTCGGGCGCCATCGTCGGTCCCTACGCCCGGCTGCGCCCCGGCGCCGACATCGGCGAGGGGGCCCATATCGGCAACTTCGTCGAGGTCAAGAAGGTCAAGGTCGGCAAGGGCGCCAAGGCCAACCACCTGTCCTACCTGGGTGACGGCACGGTGGGGGCGGGGGCCAACATCGGGGCCGGCACGATCTTCTGCAACTACGACGGCTTCGACAAGTTCGAGACCCATGTGGGGGAGGGCGCCTTCATCGGCTCCAACTCCTCGCTCGTCGCCCCGGTGACCATCGGTGCGGGCGCCTACACCGGCTCGGGCAGCGTGATCACCAAGAGCGTCGACGCCGACGCCCTGGGCCTGGAGCGCTCGATCCAGCTCGAAAAGCCCGGCTGGGCGGCGCGGTTCCGGGCGATGAAGATGGCGCGGAAGAAGGGGTAGTATTTCAGGAAGTCCCGTCTTCCCGGCGAAGGCCGGGATCC
>JAUSPV010000201.1 GCA_030652755.1 Caulobacter sp.
TTCACCGCCGCCTGGTGCGTGACCTGCCAGGTCAACGAACGCACCTCGCTTGCCACCAGAACGGTCGCCGACGCCCTGACCCGCAACAACGCCGTCTACCTGAAGGCCGACTGGACGAAGCGCGACGCCGTCATCGCCGCCGCCCTGACCGAACACGGCCGGGCCGGCGTTCCGCTCTATCTTGTGTATGGCGCCGACGGGTCTTCGCCGGTCATACTGCCGCAGCTGTTGACCGAAGGGATGGTGGCCGAGGCCCTCGAAAAGGCCGCCGCCCGACCGCCCGCCGCCCCCTGAGGCGGCCGCCACCTAGGGAGCTTGCAATGACCCTGACCCGCCGTTCCGCCCTGGCCCTTCCGGCCCTCGCCCTGTTTCCGGGCGCCGCCCTGGCCGCCGCGGCCCCGGGTTTCTCGCTGAAGGACGCCGACGGCGCCACCCGCACCCTCGCCGAGTTCCGCGGCAAGGTCGTGGTCCTGGAATGGATCAATGAGGGCTGCCCCTATGTGAAGAAGCACTATCAGGGGAACATGCAGGCCACCCAGAAGGCCGTCCTCGCCGACGGCGCCGTCTGGCTCAGCGTCTGTTCCTCGGCGCCCGGCCAGCAGGGTCACGTCGACGGGGCCGGCGCCAAGCGCTTCATCGCCGCGTCGGGCGCCGCCCCGACCGCTTTCCTGCTCGATCCGACCGGCGTGGCGGGCAAGGCCTGGGGCGCCAAGACCACGCCGCACATGTACATCATCGATAAGGCCGGCCAGCTGGTCTACCAGGGCGGCATCGACGACAAGCCGACCGCCAACGTCGCCGACATCGCCGGCGCCACCAACTATGTGAAGGCCGCCCTCGCCGACCTGAAGGCCGGTCGCGCGGTGAAGGTGGCGTTCAGCAAGCCCTACGGCTGCGCGGTGAAGTACGCCTAGACGCTTTGCGTGCTTCGACACGCGCTCGTCGAGCGCTGCTCAGCATGACTTGGATGGATAGCTTTCCTACTCAGTCATCCTGAGCAGGCGCGCAGCGCCGTGTCGAAGGACGCACGGCCCGGCCGCCTACGTCCCGCTCGTGACCGTCGCCGGGGTGGTGATCACCTCGACGTTGTCGCGCAGCAGCCAGACCATCTCGCGCAGGGCCGCGTCGCGGGCCTGCGGGTCGGCGGCGGCCTCGACCTGACCCAGCCGCACGGGCAGGTCCTGGGCGATGCCGCGCAGGATGCATTTGAGGTCGCTGTCCGTGCCGCGCTCGGCCAGCAGGTGGTGGGCCTTCATGTCCAGCGCGGTCAGCGCCGCCAGCTCGGTCTTGAAGGCGGCGAAACCCTCCAGAGCGCCGGTCTGACCCTTCCAGCCTTCGACGCGGGTCTTCAGCGCGCCGGCCCGGGCGACGATGTCGGCGAACAGCGGCTCGGCGGCCAGGGGGGAGGCCGGGGCGCTCACGGCGGCGGTCGGCCGCAGGGTCGCGCCGTCGCCCGGCGCGGCGAAGGCCAGCCAGAGGGTTGCGGTGACGGCGATGGCGTCGCAGGACATGGGCCGCGCCTCGTGGTTGCAGGGGTCTCCCCAGTTACGCGGCGCATGGTAAACGGGCCTTTACCGCCGGAGTGCGCATGACCGACCTCGCCGCCGCCTGGACCGCCCTCGAGGCCGCCGCCCGCACCGATTCCGCCACCCGGATCGTCGACCTGTTCGCGGCCGAGCCGGATCGTCTGGCGCGGCTGTCGGTCGAGGCGGCGGGCCTGACTCTCGACCTCAGCAAGCAGCCGTGGAGCGCCGCCGGCCTGACCGCCGCCCTCGACCTGGCCCGCGCCGCCGGGGTCGAGGCGCGCCGGGGCCGGCAGTTCGCCGGCGAGGCCATCAATGTCACCGAGAACCGCGCCGTGCTGCACATGGCGCTGCGGGCCCCGGACGGAGCCGACTGGCAGGCGGTCGGCAAGCCGGTCTCGGCCGGGGTCGAGGCGGTGCGCAAGGCCATGGCCGCCTTCGTCGCCGAGGTCCGCGAGGGGCGCCTGCGCGGCGCGACGGGCAAGGCCTTCACCACCGTCCTGCACATCGGCATCGGCGGCAGCGACCTTGGCCCCCGGATGGTCTGGCGGGCGCTCAAGCCCCTGGTCCCGCAGGTCGACGTCGCCTTCGTCGGCAACGTCGATCCCGCCGACATCGCCGCCGCCATGGCCCGGCTGGACCCGGAGACCACGCTGGTCGTGGTCGCCTCGAAAACCTTCACCACCCAGGAGACCATGGCCAACGCCGCCGCCGCCAAGGCCTGGCTGCAGGGCAAGCTGGGTCCGGCGGCCGACGATCACTTCGCCGCCTGCTCGACCAACCTGGAGGCCTGCGCCGCCTTCGGCATTCCGCCCGAGCGCGTGTTCGGCTTCGAGGACTGGGTCGGCGGGCGCTACTCGATCTGGTCGGCGGTCGGGCTGTCGGTGGCCATCGGCCTCGGCTGGGAGGCCTTCGCCGACTTCCTGGCCGGGGCGGCGGCGATGGACGAGCACTTCCGCAGGGCGCCGCTGGAGCGCAACGCCCCGGTGCTGCTGGCCTTGGCCCATGTCTTCAACCGCAACGGCCTTGGCCGTCCCGTCCGCGTGGTCGAGCCCTATTCGGACCGGCTGGGCCTGCTGGCGGCCTATCTGCAGCAGCTGGAGATGGAGTCGAACGGCAAGCGGGTGACGGAGGCCGGCGCCCCCGTGAGCCACGCCACCTCGACCGCGGTGTTCGGCAACGCCGGCACAAACGACCAGCACGCCTTCTTCCAGATGCTGCACCAGGGCACGGACATCATCCCGGTCGACTTCGTCGCCGTGGCCCGCGCCGACGAGGGCCCGCCGCGCCAGCACGCCATCCTGCTGGCCAACGCCATCGCGCAGGCGCAGGCGCTGATGACCGGCAGCGCCAACGCCGAAGAGCCGCACCGCCATTTCCCCGGCGACCGGCCGTCCAGCTTCATCCTGCTCGACCGCCTGACCCCGCACGCCCTGGGCGCCCTGCTGGCCCTCTACGAGCACAAGGTCTTCGTCGAGGGCACCCTCTGGGGCGTCGACAGTTTCGACCAGTGGGGGGTGGAACTGGGCAAGACGCTGGCCGGCAAGGTGCTGGCCGAGCTGGAGGGCGGCGAGCCGGGGGCGCATGATCCGTCGACGGCGGCGCTGATCGGGCGGTTGCGGTAGCGCCCTCCCTCCCCCTTGTGGGCAGGGTGGCTCGGCGAGCCGCAGGCGAGACGAGACGGGTGGGGCAAGCAGCTATCCTGAGCCAGCGCCAAATGCGGCCACCACTTGCCCCACCCTGACGCGCTTCGCGCGTCTGTCCCTCCCCACAAGGGGGAGGGAGGCTAGGAATGTCGCAACTCTTCGACTATACCCCCGCCCCGATGACCCGTTCCGCGCACCACCACCATGGCTGCCACGCCTTCCCTTGCGGGACGGATCGGGTTCGCGCGGCCTGAGGGCCAGACGCACACCCTCCGGCCCCGCCCGACGCGGATGGGGCCATTAACGGCTCCATCCGACCCGCAAAGTCCTGATGTAGAGCCGCCCGATGACCGAAGAGACCTTCCGACCCGAAGCCCGCGCCCCGCGCGGATTCGCCGACAAGCGCACCGCCACCCTGCGCGCCGAGCGGCGGATCGTGGAGGCCGTCTCGAAGGTCTACGAGCTGTGGGGCTTCGAACCGCTCGACACCGGCGCCTTCGAGTACGCCGACGCCCTGGGCAAGTTCCTGCCCGACAGCGACCGGCCCAACGAGGGCGTCTTCGCGCTGCAGGACGATGACGAGCAGTGGATGGCGCTGCGCTACGACCTGACCGCGCCGCTGGCGAGGTTCGCGGCGCAGAACTGGGAGACGCTGCCCAAGCCGTTCCGCCGCTACGCCTTCGGGCCGGTCTGGCGCAACGAGAAGCCGGGGCCCGGCCGGTTCCGCGAGTTCATCCAGTGCGACGCCGACACCGTCGGCTCGGCCCGCCCCGAAGCCGACGCCGAGATCATCGCCATGGCGGTGGCGGGCCTCGAGGCGGCGGGACTGGCGAAGGGCCAGGCGGTGCTCAAATTCTCCAACCGCAAGATCCTCGACGGCGTCATGGTCGCCGCCGGCGTCGCCGAGGGCCGCCAGAAGCTCACCGTGCTGCGGGCGCTGGACAAGCTGGACCGGCTGGGCCGCGACGGCGTCCGCGATCTGCTCGGCAAGGGCCGGCTGGACGAGTCGGGCGCCTTCACGCCGGGCGCGGAACTGTCGACGGCGGCGGCCGGGCTGGTGCTCGACTTCCTCGACATGGCCGTGGCCGGCGCGCCGCTGGGCCAGCTGGCCGACGCGCCGTTCGCCCAGGCCGACGCCGCCATGGAAGGCTTCCGCGAGCTGGAGGCGATCATCGCCGCGCTCAAGGGCCTCGGCATTGACGACACCCAGGCCCTCTTCGATCCCTCGATCGTCCGTGGGCTGGAGTACTACACCGGCGCGGTGTTCGAGGCCGACCTGCTGATCGAAACGCCCGACGAGAAGGGCGCCCCGGTCCGCTTCGGCTCCATCGGCGGCGGCGGGCGCTACGACGATCTGGTCGCCCGGTTCACCGGCGAGCGGACCCCGGCGACGGGCTTCTCCTTCGGCGTATCGCGGCTGGCGGCGGCGCTTAAGGCGGCCGGGCGCGAGGCGGCGGGCGAGGGGCGTGGGCCAGTGGTCATCATCGCCTTCGACCAGGCCCGCATGGCCGACTACTTCGCCGTGGCGGGCGAGCTGCGCGGCGCCGGCATCGCCGCCGAGGTCTATCTGGGAACCTCCGGCATGCGGCCGCAGATGAAGTACGCCGACCGCCGCCTGGCCCCGGCCGCCGTCATCATCGGCGAGGACGAGTTCGCCGCCGGCACGGCGACGGTCAAGGACCTCGACCTCGGCCGCGACCTGTCCAAGGGCGTCACCGACAACGCCGCCTGGAAGGCCGAGCGCCCGGGCCAGCAGACCGTCGCCCGCGCCGACCTGGTGGCCACGGTCCGCAAGATCGTCGAGGCCGCGCAATGAGGCTGGAACCCGCCGTTCCCCAGGCCGCGCTGGCCGCTATCCGCACGCCGTTCGGGAAGGCCGGCGCGACGCCGGTCGATGTCGCCGTGCTGCTGCCGCTGGGCCTGCTGCTCGAGCTGTCGGGCGAGGCCATGCGCCCGCGCCTGTTCGTGGTCCAGGCCGAGGGCGGCGAGGAGCTGGCCCTGCGGCCCGACTTCACCATTCCCGTGGCCCGCGCCCACATCGACAGCGGCGCGGCCGAGGGTCGCTACGCCTACGAGGGCAAGGCCTTCCGCGCCGCCCCGGCCGGCTCGCAGCGGGCCGAGGAGTTCCTGCAGATCGGGGTGGAGGTGTTCGGCGACGGCGACCCGGCCCTGTCCGACGCCGAGGTCGCGGCCCTGGCCTGGCGGTCGGCGGCGGCGGGCGGTCGCGATGACCTGACCCTGACCTTCGGCGACATCGCGCTGTTCGGCGCCTTCGTCGACAGTCTGGCCCTGGCGCCGACGCTGGCGGCGCGGCTCAAGCGCCTGTTCACCCGGCCGCGCCTGCTCGCCGCCGAGCTCGACCGCGCCGACGCGGGCGGGGCCGTCGAGCGCATCGTCAATCCGCTGGAGGGCGTGCCCGAGGGCCACGGCTCCGAGGCGCTGCGCCAGCTGTGGGCCATCGCCGGCATCGAGCCGGTCGGAACCCGGCCGCCGGAGGAAATCGTCCGCCGTCTGGCCGACCGGGCCGAAGCCTCGCGCACGCCCAGCCTGTCGCCGGCCGAGGCGGCCGCCGTGCGCGGCTTCCTGGCCGTCTCCGGCGCACCTGACGCAGCGCTGGCGGAGGTCCGGCGGCTGGCTGGTCCGTCCACGGCGGCGCTCGATGCGGCCACGGACGGCTGGGCGCGCCGGCTGGCCGGTCTGGCCGAGCGCGGCGTGCCCACCGACCGCCTGACCTTCGCCGCCGCCTTCGGCCGGGCCTTCGGCTACTACGACGGCGCCCTGTTCGAGGTGCGCAGCGCGGCGCTGGGCGATGAGCGCCCGGTCGCCGCCGGCGGCCGCTACGACGGCCTGCCGGCCCGGCTCGGCGCGGCCACGACGCTCGGCGCGGTGGGCTGCATGGTCCGGCCGGCGCGAGCCTACGCGGGAGGCATGGAATGAGCGCGCCGCTGGTGCTGGCGATCCCCTCCAAGGGACGCCTCAAGGAACAGGTCGACGCCTGGCTGGCCGACGCCGGCCTGCCGCTGTCGGCGCCGTCCGGCGGGCGCGGCTACACCGCCCGCATCGCCGCCCTGCCGTCGGTCGAGGTGCGGCTGCTGTCGGCCTCCGACATCGCCGCCGCGCTGGACAGCGGCGAGGTCCATCTGGGCGTCACCGGCGAGGATCTTCTGCGTGAGCAGATCGCCGATCTCGATAACCGCGTCGCGCTGCTGCGCGCGCTGGGCTTTGGCCGGGCCGATCTGATCGTCGCCGTGCCGCGCGGCTGGCTGGACGTCGACACCATGGCCGACCTGGAGGAGGTGGCGCACCTGCACCTGGTCCGCACGGGCCGACGGCTTCGGGTGGCGACCAAGTACATCGCCCAGACCCGCGCCTTCTTCACGAAGAACGGGGTGGCCGACTACCGTATCGTCGAATCCGGCGGCGCGACCGAGGGGGCTCCGGCCTCCGGCGCGGCCGAGATCATCGTCGACATCACCACCACCGGCGCCACCCTGGCCGCCAACCACCTGAAGATCCTGAGCGACGGCGTGATCCTCAGGAGCCAGGCCCGGCTGGCCGCCTCGCTGACCGCCGACTGGGACGCCGGCCGCCTGGCCGTGGTCCGCCAGCTGCTGGGAGTGGTCGAGGCCCGGTCGCGGGCGAAGAGCAGCGTCATGCTGGTCTGGCCGGCCGAACAGGACGCCGGGGCCCGCGCGGCGCTGGCAGGACTGGTCGAGGCCGGCGCGAGGCCCCGCGCCAACGGCCTGCTGCTGCGCGAAGGCGACCTGCTGACGGCCCAGGCGGCGCTGGCGTCCGCCGGGGTCGGCCCGGTGGCGGCGACTCGCCCCGAGCATCTGTTCGAGCCGGTTTCGCCGGCCGCCGAGTCGCTGGCGTCACGCGTGACGATGTAAATTTGACATGGAAGTCAAAAGTGCTCGCCCGGAGCGGGCTTTTTGACGGGCCGGTCCAAGAAATAACCCGTTTTGTGTCGTTTCGACGTAATTTCTTGCGCCAAGGGGCCTCCGGGTTGCTTGACAGGGAAAGGGATATGCCGTCTTTTGACGGTGCGCGAGACACAAGAACCCCAGAGAGTTCTGGTCTCACGGCGTTTCGGGGAGGAAACGCCCGCTTGGATCGAGTGATCGAGGAAAAAGCTGAGCCCGCCGCGATTATCCCCCGCGGCGGGCTTAGTCCTTTCTGGAACGGTCGCTGAAATTGACTCAATCGTCAAAAAATGGCTGGGCCGCTTCATTGCGTGCTTCGACACGCGGTCTTCGACCGCTGCTCGGCATGACGTGGGTGGGCAGCCTTCAAACGACGTCATCCTGAGCAGCCCGCCCCCGGGTCGCGCGAAGCGCGCGCCCGAGGATAAACTCCGCGGGCGTGTCGAAGGACGCACCCACGACGGATACCGCGCCATAACGCCCGACCCCCACGACCCCACGCCCGCCGAGACCGACACCGACCGTTTCGTGGTCATCACCGGCTGCTCCGGCGGCGGCAAGTCGACGCTGCTGGCCGGGCTGGAGCGGCTGGGGCTGCCGGTTCCGTCAAGCGTCACCGGCGCGGCGGCGCGCTGCCGCTACAACAGGACGGTGTTCGTCGCCCTGCCCTGGACGACGATCTTCGCGACGGACGGTGAGCGCCGCCATGGGCTGGACGAGGCGCTGGCCGGGTACGGTCCGCTGCGGAAAGCCTACGCCCGGCTCGGCTACGACCTCGTCGATCTGCCCCTGACCGGAGTCGCGGCGCGGGCGGACTTCGTGCTGGAGCGGCTCGGACAGCAGAACGGGCGGCCCTGACGGACCGCCCGTTCCTTCATTGACCGATGATCGGCCCGACTACCAGATGCGGACGCGATCCGACGGCTTTACGTACATCGGGTCGCCTTCCTTGACGTTGAAGGCGTCGTACCAGGCGTCGACATTACGCACCGTGCCGTAGGCGCGGAAGTAGGCCGGCGAATGCGGATCGGCGACGACCTGCTGCTTGATCGCGTCGTCGCGGTACCTGGCGCGCCAGATCTGGGCGAAGCCGAGGAAGAACCGCTGGTCGCCGCTGAAGCCGTCGATCACCGGCGCGGGCTTGCCCTCCAGCGACAGATGGTAGGCGTCCAGCGCGATCAGGATGCCGCCCAGGTCGCCGATGTTCTCGCCCATCGTCAGGTCGCCGTTCACGAAGAGGCCGGGCAGGGGCTCGTACTTGCCGTACATCGCCCCGAGCTGGGTGGTGCGGCTCTTGAACTGCTCGATGTCGGCCGGCAGCCACCAGTCGCGCAGCGAGCCGTCGGCGTCGTACTTGGCGCCCTGGTCGTCGAAGCCGTGGCTGATCTCGTGGCCGATGACCGCGCCGATGCCGCCGTAGTTGATGGCCGGGTCGGCGTCCGGATCGAAGAACGGCGGCTGCAGGATGGCGGCCGGGAACACGATCTCGTTCAGGGTCGGATTGTAGTAGGCGTTCACCGTCTGGGGGAACATGCCCCACTCGTCGCGGTCGACCGGCTTGCCGAGCTTGGCGGTCTCGTAGGCCCAGTTGAAGGCGTTCGTCCGCTCGATGTTGCCGTACAGGTCGTCGGCCCTGATCTCCAGCGCGCTGTAGTCGCGCCACTTGTCCGGATAGCCGATCTTCACCGTGAAAGTGGCCAGCTTGGCCTGGGCCTTGGCCTTGGTCCCGGCGCTCATCCAGTCGAGCCTGTCGATCCGGCCCTTCATGGCGACCAGCAGGTCGTTGACCAGAGCCTCCATCTTGGCCTTGGACTCGGCGGGGAAATAGGCCGCCACATAGAGCTTGCCGACCGCTTCGCCGAGATTGCCGCCGACCAGGGACGAACCGCGTTTGGCGCGGGCGCGCTGCTCGGGCTGGCCCGACAGGGTCTTGCCGTAGAACTCGAAGTTGGCGTCCGAGAAGGCTTTCGACAGGTAAGGCGAGGCCTGGTCGGCGGTGTGGAAGGCCTGCCATGCCTGCAAGGTCGTGATGGGGGTCTCGCCGAAGATGGCGGCGATCTTTGTGAAGGCCGACGGCTCGCCCACGATCAGCCTGGTCTTGTCGAGGCCGGCGCCCTTCGCCCAGGCGGCCCAGGGGAAGCCCGGCGCGGCCTTCTCGAGCTCGGCGATCGTCATCGGGTTGTAGGTCTTGTCGGCGTCGCGTTGCTCGACCTTGGTCCAGCTGGCCTGCGCGATGCGGGTCTCCAGCGCCAGGATGGCGTCGGCCGCCTTGCCGGCGTCCGGCCAGCCCGCCAGCGTCAGGATCTTCGCGACATGGGCCCGGTAGGCGGTCTTCTTGTCCGCGAACTTGGCGTCCAGATAGTAGTCGCGGTCGGGCAGGCCGAGGCCCCCCTGCGAAACGTAGGCGGCGTACCGGGTCGGCGCCTTGGCGTCCTGCCAGATGTAGGATCCGAAGAAGCTGGCGCCGAACGCGCCCTGGGTGCGGCCCATCAGGCCGGCCTGGGCCTCTCGGGTGGTCGCGGCGCGGATGCGGGCGAGGTCGGCGGTCAGGGGCCTGGCGCCCAGGGCCTCGAGGCGCGCCTCGTCCATGAAGCTGTTGTAGAGGCTGCCGATCTGCTGGGCCTCGCCGGTCGCGTCCTTCGTGGCCGAAGCGCGGTCGATGATCGCCTGGGTGCGGGCGTTGGACAGTTCCGCCAGCACGTTGAACGAGCCCCAGCTGACGCGGTCGGACGGAATGACCAGGTTGTCCAGATAGGCGCCGCTCGAGTAGCTGACGAAATTCTCGCCCGGCGCGACCTTGCGGTTCATGCCGGCGGCGTCAAAGCCCCAGGGCCCCATGCGGACGGCCGCGGTCGGGTCGGCGGCAGGCGTCGCGGCCGCCGGGACGGGGTCGGCGGCATGGACCAGTGCGAAGGCGCCGGCGGCCGCGCTGAGCGCCAGGGCGGCGGCGGCCGAAAGCAGGATGCGTTTCATAAGACGGATTTCCGGGTGTTTCAGTCGGGGCGGACCATGCACCGCCGCCGGACAGAGCGCGCCTTACAAAATTGTCATGCCGCGGCGACTACGCCTTGATCCCCAGCGCCTCCAGCGCCTGGGCGCGGATGGCCTTGTAGTCGACCTTGCCGTTGGCGGCGCGGACGACCGGGGCGGCGACCAGGGCGCGGGGAATCTTGTAGTCGGCCAGCTTGCCCTTCACGTGCGCGGCAAGGTCGGCCAGCGACAGCGGGGCGGCGTCGCCCATGTCGACCACGGCGCAGACCTTCTCGCCGAAGCGGGCGTCGGGGATGCCGACCACCACCGCGTCGCGGACGCCCGGGTGGGTCTTCAGCGCCTCCTCGACCTCCTCGGGGAAGACCTTCTCGCCGCCGGTGTTGACCACCTGCGAGCCGCGGCCCAGCAGCTTGATGGTGCCGTCCGCGTTGACCTCGGCGAAGTCGCCGGGCACCGACCAGCGGCGGTCCTCGAAGATGCGGAAGGTCTTGGCGCTCTTTTCGGGGTCCTTGTAGTAGCCCGACGGGATGAAGCCGCCGACGGCGACCAGCCCGCGCTCGCCGCTCCCGGCCTCGACGCGGCGGCCGTCCTCGGTGAACACCGCCGAGTTGGGCCCGACCAGGAACTGCGCCGTGCCCGCTTCGGCCCCGGCCACGGAGGTCGAGCCGCCCAGGCCGACGGCCTCTGACGAGCCCAGGCTGTCCATCAGCATCGCGCCCGGCGGCAGGTGGGTCAGCAGCGCCTGCTTGTTCTCGTGGCTCCACACCGTGCCCGACGAGCCGATCCGGGTGACGCAGGACAGGTCCCAGCGGCCGGGGTTGGCCTCCAGCGCCTCCAGCATCGGCTGGGCGAAGGCCAGCCCGACGATGGAGATGCTGTTGGCGCGCAGGCGGTGGACCTCGTCCCACAGCTCGCGGGCCTCGAACCGGCGCGAGGGCAGGGAGACGATGCAGCCGCCGGTGTTGAGCACGCCGAAGCTGCTGAACTGGGCGGTGCCGTGCATCAGCGGGCAGGCCACGACCAGCGACGAGGGCGGCGGCAGCGGCAGGTCGCCGGCAAGGCCGGTCTTCGCTCGAACGCCGGCCTCGGCGGGAGTCTCGAACGGCGGGATCAGCAGCAGGGCGTTGCCGCCGGCGCCGAGCACCTGGAACAGGTCGTCCTGGCGCCACATCACGCCCTTGGGCATGCCGGTGGTGCCACCGGTGTAGAGCAGCAGCAGGTCATCGCCCGAGCGGCCCCAGGGGGCGATCACGCGATCAGCGCCCTGGCCGACAATGCTCTCGTAGTCGGTCGCCCAGCCGGGGATCGGCGCGCCCTGGTCCTCGACGGCGATCCAGGTCTTCACCTTCGGCAGGCGGGCGCGGATCTCGTCCAGCTTGGGCGCGAAGCCGGCGTGGAAGACGATGGCCTCGGCGTCGGCGTTGTCGAAGAGATAGAAGAGCTCCTCGGCCTCGTAACGGTAGTTGGTGTTGACCGGCGCCATCCCCGCCTTGAAGGCGGCGTAGTAGGTCTCGAGGTATTCCGGCGCGTTGTAGAGGTCGGCGGCGACCTTGGCGTCCTTGCCGAGCCCGACCTTGAGGAAATGCGCGGCCAGGGCGTTGGCCCGGCGGTCGAAGTCGCGCCAGCTGAGGACGCGATCACCCTGGATCTGCGCCGGCCGATCCGGCGTCGCCGCGGCGATCTCTTCCCAGACGTCGGCGAAATTCCAGCCGGACATGCAGTCTCTCCCTGTCGCGCGGCCTCTGACGGGCCGTCGCGACAGGTTAGCGGCGTTCAGGCAGGTCGAGTCAACGCGGACCCGACGTCAGCCTAGTGCTTGTGCTCGGGCATGGGCGCGACGCCCGCGCCGGCCTGCACCACGAACTCGACCTCGACCTTGCCGGCCTTCTGGAAGGTGAGCGTCGCCGGAAAGCGGTCGCCGATGGCCAGCGGCCGCTTCAGGCCGATGAACATCAGGTGCCAGCCGCCGGGCTTCATTTCCGCCTTGCCGCCGGCCGGGACCGGCATGCCGCCGGGGCGGGGATGCATCATGGCCCGGCCGTCCATGATCATGGACTCATGGATCTCGACGCGGCCGGCGACGGGCGAGGTGGCGCTGACCAGGCGATCGGCCGCCGGGCCCTTGCTGGTCACCGACAGGAAGCCGGCGCCGTTGCCGCCCTCGGCGGCGGGGCGGGACCAGGGATGGCCGATCGTCAGCGCGCCGAGGGCGAAGCTGTGGGCCTGCGCGACGCCGGCCAGCAGGGCGGCGCCGAGCGCCAGGGTGAGAATGCGACGGTTCATGGGTCAAGAAACTCCTTGAAGAACAGATAGGGGCTGACAGCTCAGAACGCGACAGTCAGGCCGGCGAACACCGACCGGCCGTCACCGGGCCAGTAGGCGGCGGTGGCCGGGGCGGCGAGGATGGCGGCCTGGACGTTGGAGACATAGGCCTCGTCGGTCAGGTTGCGGACGTCGAGGAAGACCGCGACGTCGCCCTTCACCGTCCAGCCGGCGTTCAGGTTGAACACCGCGTAGGACGGGGCCGTGGTGGTGTTGCGGTAGTCGACGACGATGTCCGAGGCCGACCACTCCACCGAGGGGGCCACGAACCAGCCGTCGGGCGACTGGTAGCGCAGCTCGGCGCGATAGAAGTGCTCCGGCACGATCGGCAGGCGGTTGTCGCCGTACTGCACGTCGCCGTCGAACCTGAAGTCCGACCAGGTCCAGGTCTGGCGCAGCCGCCATTGCGGGGTGACCTGCCAGTCCAGCGCCGCCTCGAGACCCTGGTGGATGGTCCTGTCGGCGTTGAAGGTCGTGGCCGGGATCCCCGCCGCGACCGTGTACTGCAGCATCTCCTTCTCCAGCTCGGCGCGGTAGAGGGTGACGTCCCAGGTGAAGGGGCCGCGACGGCCGCGGGTCCCGATCTCGGCCGTCCAGGCTTCCTGGGCTTCGACCGGTGCGAAGCCCGTCCCGGTCGGCGACATCGAGCCGAAGTTCGGCGGCTCGACCGACCTGGTCAGGTTGGCGAACACCTGCGCGCCGTCGCTCGCCTCCCACAGCAGGCCGATGCGCGGGGCGACCCAGTCATAGTCCTTGGAGGCCTTCAGGTTGAAGGTGCCGGCCACGCCGGGCAGGGCGAAGCTCTCGTAGTCGCGGCCCGCCCGGCCCCAGGTCCCGCCGGCGACCAGCGCCAGGCTGTCGGTGACGAACAGCCGGCCCTCGGCGAACAGGTCGGCGGCATCGGCGTTCTGGAAAGTCTTCGAGCGCGGCGCGCCCCGGGCCGTCGCCAGATTGACGTAGAAGTTGGAGTCGAGGTCGCCCTTGCGCAGCCACAGGCCGCCATAGGCGTCCGCCCGCATCCCGCCGATCGCGCCTTCCCAGTCCAGCCGGCCGAAGGCGCCCCAGTTGCGGCTCTCCTGGTCGATGACCTGAAAGATCGGATGGTCGAGGTCTTTCCACAGGCCGTAGACCCCGCCCTCGAACACCAGGCTGTCGTTCAGCCGCCAGCGGGTGCGGAGCGAGCCGCGGACGCCCCGCGCGTTGCGCTGGTAGTCGAGCGCGTAGTTGCCGGGCGCCACCTGGCTCGGGTCGGCGTCGAACTGGGCTCGCGTCAGGGCGCCGGGGATCTCCTGGTTGATGTTGGAGCCGCTGAGGAACAGCCGCACCTCGCGGTCGTCGCCGAAGGCGCGGCCGAGGTTGAGCGATACGAACTGGATGTTCTGCTGGCTCTGCGAGCGCCAGCCCTGACCGGTCTGGTTGGTGACGCCGGCATAGACGTCCCAGTCGCCGCTCTGACGGGCGATGGCGAGACTCTCGCGCAGCAGGCCGAACGCGCCGCCGTCGATGCGGAGCTGGTTGTCGAACCCGGCGGTCCTGCCGGTCGGGGTGACCATGTTGATCGCGCCGCCGAGCAGGGCGCCGCCGAAGCGCAGGGCATTGCCGCCGCGATACACCTCGGTGAACCGAGTGGTCAGCGGATCGGCGATCTGGCTGTCGCCATAGCCGTCGGCCTCGTTCAGCGGCAGGCCGTCCTGGGCCAGCAGCAGGCCGCGGTTGTGGTTGGCGTTGCCGATGCCCGAGCCGCGGATGGAGATGCGGATGTCGCCGCCCCACTTCTTCTGGGCGTAGACGCCCGGCGCGTCGCGCAGGATGTCGTCCAGCGCCAGGGCGAAGCGGTTCTCGTAGGACTCACTGGAGATCACCGAGACGGCGCCGGGCGTTTCGGACAGCCGCCTGCGGGCGTCGGCGACGACGGCGGGGTCTTCGGGGTCGGGGCGGGCCGTGACGATCACCGAGTCGACGGTGGTTTCAGGGGCCCGGGCCTCAGTGGCGAGGGCCGGGGTGGCGAAGGCGCCGACCAGCAGCAGGGCGCGCAGGCGCGCACCGTGAGAGACTGACATGTTTCTGATTCCGAACGGAGTTTGACGGAGCGCGCGATGGCGCGCGCCCGGTGAAGGCTCAGGCGTTCAGAAGAACCGGCGGGGCGGTGGAAGGCGGCCGGGGCGGCGCGTGGCCGCGGCTCGCCGGGCGATCACGGCCGGGGATCGCGATCTCGAGGCCGATGGCGTAGCCCGCCAGGTCGACGGTCAGGGCGGAGGCCTGCACCGACGCGACCGAGGCCATGACGCAGTCGTGGCACTGGAAGCCGCCAAAGCCGTCATGGTCTCCGGCGTCGCCGGGAATCGACAGGGTGACCGCGCCGTCGGCCGTGCAGACCACGGTGGTGTGCCGCTCGACCGGCGCGGTCTCGTGGGCCAGCGAAGCGGCCGGAATCAGCAGCTGAGTCAGCAGCGACAGGATCGCCAGCGCCACGGGAATCATCCCGTGACGGCTGCGGCGACGATTTTCGCGGCGAAGGCCCATGGCCGGCCCGCATATTCCGACCGCCGGGGTTACGCAAGCGGCGCGGCGCGGGCCATACTGCGCGACTTCAATCTGGAGACGGCATGGCGGGCGAAGTCCAACCAGGCGAATACAAGGACGTGATCCTGTTCCTGGCGACGGCGGGCGTGGTCGTACCCCTGTTCCGCCGCTGGAAGATCAGCCCCATCCTTGGCTTCCTCGGCGCCGGCGTCCTGTTGGGCCCCTATGGTCTGGGGGCGCTGGCCGACACCATTCCATGGCTGGCCGTCGTCACCATAGGCAATCCCGAGGACATGGCCCAGCTGGCCGAGTTCGGGGTGGTGTTCCTGCTGTTCATGATCGGGCTGGAGCTCAGCTGGGAGCGCCTGCGGCTGATGCGGCGGCTGGTGTTCGGCATGGGCGGGCTGCAGGTGGGGCTGTGCACGGCGGCCATCGCCGGCGTGGCCATGGCCTTCGGACTGTCCCTGCCGGCGGCGGCGGCCATCGGCGCGGCGCTGGCTCTGTCCTCGACCGCCATCGTCATGCCGCTGCTGGCCGAGAGCAAACGCCAGCACAGCCAGGCCGGCCGGGCGACCTTCTCGGTGCTGCTGTTCCAGGATCTGGCCGTGGCCCCGATCCTGATCACCCTGACGGTGATGGCCAGCCAGGAGGCCGACGGCTTCTCACCCCGGCTGCTGCTGACCTTCGCCCCGGCCCTGATCGGCCTGCTGGCGCTGGTCGTCGCGGGCCGGCTGTTCCTGCGGCCGATGATGCGGTCGGTGGCCAAGGCCAAGAGCGAGGAGCTGTTCATGGCCGCCTCGCTGCTGATCGTCATCGGCGCCGGGCTGATCGCGGCCCTGACCGGCCTTTCCATGGCCCTGGGCGCCTTCGTCGCCGGTCTGCTGCTGGCCGAGACCGAGTACCGCCACGAGGTCGAGGTCACCATCGAGCCGTTCAAGGGCCTGCTGCTGGGGCTGTTCTTCGTCTCCATCGGCATCGGGCTGGACCTGTCGCTGCTGGCGGCCGATCCCCTGCCCATCATCGGCATCGCCGTCGGCCTGCTGGCGCTGACGGGGTCGGTGGTGTTCGGGCTCGGGCTGCTCTTCGGGCTCAAGCCGCGCAAGGCGATCGAGGCCGCGCTCCTGCTGGCCGCCGGCGGCGAGTTCGCCTTCGTCATCCTCGACAGCGCCATGGGCAGCGGGATCGTGCCCCGGGAGGTCGGCCAGACGATCCTGGTGGCCTCGACCCTGACCATGTTCTGTATCCCGTTCCTGGCCATCCTCGGCGCGCGGCTGGGCGGCCGGCCGGCGGCCAATCCGCAGGCCAACACGCCGGTGGACCCCACCCTGGCGGGCGAGGGGACGCCCGCGGTGCTGGTGGTCGGCTACGGGCGGGTCGGCAAGCTGGTCGGCGAGATGCTGAACCGCCACGACATCGCCTGGGTGGCGGCCGAGCGCGATCCGCGACTGGTCGAGGCCGGCCGTCGCGGCGCCAAGGCGATCTTCTTTGGCGACGCCTCGCGACCGGAATTCCTGCGCCGCTGCGGCCTCGACAACGCCCGGGCGCTGATCGTCACCATGGACAGTCCGGAGGGGGCCGAGGCGGTCGTCGCCACCGCCCGCGAGCTGCGACCTGACCTGACCATCGTCGCCCGGGCCCGCGACGCGCGCCACGCCAAGCGGCTGTATGAGCTGGGCGCGACCGACGCCGTGCCGGAGACCATCGAGGCCTCGCTGCAGCTGTCCGAGGCGGCCCTGGTCGAGATCGGCATCCCGATGGGCCTGGTCATCGCCTCGATCCACGAGCGCCGCGACGAATACCGCAAGGAGCTCAACCGCCCCGACGCCCTGGGCGGCCGCCGCCGGATGCGCGACGCGGCGCGATAACGCTGGCCTCGCCACACAACCCAGGCCTGAAAAAATCCCCACCCGGCGTTGTCCGGACAAGAATTGACGGCCGTGTGGCATGACTGTCACTTTGCGCGGGCAAACTCGTTGCTATAACAAAATCTCAGCGGCCTATGGCCGCACGGGCAGGAGAGGGCCTCAATCATGAAATTCAAGCTTCTAGCGGGAGCGGCGATCGCCGCGTCGCTCGCCGCGTCGGGCGCTTCGGCCCAGGACTGGTACGGGGCGCTCGACCTCGGCTACCACTGGTCCGACGAAAGCACCTTCGAAACCTCGATCGCCGACGTCACCGTCGACCCGGAAGATGACTGGATCGGCTTCGCCCGGCTCGGCTACCGGCTGTCGGACAGCTGGCGCGTCGAACTCGAGGGCGGCTACCGCCCCGGCGACATTCCCAACAGCACGACGGACTCGTTCGAGATCTTCTCGCTGATGGGCAACGTCATCGTCGACTTCTTCCCGCAGGGCGATCTGAGCCCGTTCCTGGGTCTGGGCGCCGGTATCGCCCGCGCCGAGGCGGTCGCCTACAACAACCCGACCGTCCTCGTCGACGACGATGACTCCGCCTGGGCGTGGCAGGCCATCGCCGGCGTCAGCGCCAGGGCCACGGACCGCCTGAATGTCGATCTGACCTATCGCTACTTCCAGACCGGTGACTTCGACTTCAAGAACACGGGAACCTGGGGCCCGGCCAGCGGCAGCTACAACGACCAGTCAGTGACGCTCGGCATTCGCTACGCGTTCGGCCAGGAAGCGGCTCCGCCGCCGCCGCCGCCGCCGCCCCCGCCGCCGCCTCCCCCGCCGCCTCCGCCGCCCCCGCCGCCTCCGCCGCCGGTGCAGTACGAAGCGCGTGAATTCATCGTCTACTTCCCGTTCGATCAGTACGTCCTGACGCCGGAAGCCC
>JAUSPV010000208.1 GCA_030652755.1 Caulobacter sp.
GTTCCGCAGCGCGCCCTTGCCGGCGTAGACCGCCTGGTCGCCCAGCTCTTCCTCGATGCGCAGCAGCTGGTTGTACTTGGCCGTGCGGTCCGAGCGGGCCAGCGAGCCGGTCTTGATCTGTCCGCAGTTGGTGGCCACGGCCAGGTCGGCGATGGTCGAGTCCTCGGTCTCGCCCGAGCGGTGGCTCATCACGGCGGTGTAGCCGGCGCGGTGGGCCATATCGACGGCGTCCAGCGTCTCGCTGAGGGTGCCGATCTGGTTGACCTTGACCAGGATCGAGTTGGCCAGGCCCTGGTCGATGCCCATCGACAGGCGCTCGGGGTTGGTCACGAACAGGTCGTCGCCGACCAGCTGGATCTTCTTGCCCAGCGCCGCGGTCAGCAGGCCCCAGCCCTCGAAGTCGTCTTCCGAGCAGCCGTCCTCGATGGTGACGATCGGGAACTTGGAGACCAGGCCCTCGAGGTAGGCGACCATGCCGGCCGGATCGACGGTCTTGCCTTCGCCTTCAAGCACATACTTGCCGTTCTTGAAGAACTCGGTGGCCGCAACGTCCAGGCCCAGCACGAAGTCCTCGCCGGCGCGATAGCCGGCCGCCTCGCCCGCCTTGACGATGAAGGCCAGCGCCTCTTCGGCGCTGCCGATGTTGGGGGCGAAGCCGCCCTCGTCGCCGACGTTGGTGTTGTGGCCGGCGTCCTTGAGGGCCTTCTTCAGGCCGTGGAAGATCTCCGCGCCCATGCGCAGGCCTTCCTTGAAGGTCGCGGCGCCGGTCGGCAGGATCATGAATTCCTGGATGTCGATCGGATTGTCGGCGTGGGCGCCGCCGTTGATGATGTTCATCATCGGCACCGGCAACACGCGGGCCGAGACGCCGCCGACGTACTTGTAGAGCGGCAGGTCGGCCGCCACGGCCGCGGCCTTGGCCGTGGCCAGCGACACGCCCAGGATGGCGTTGGCGCCGAGGCGAGCCTTGTTCTTCGTGCCGTCCAGTTCGATCAGCAGGCTGTCGACCCGACGCTGGTCCTCGGCGTCGACGCCGGCCAGGGCGTCATAGATCTCGCCGTTGACGGACTCGACCGCCTGTTCGACGCCCTTGCCGAGGTAGCGGGCCTTGTCGCCGTCGCGCTTCTCGGACGCCTCGTGGGCCCCGGTGGAGGCGCCCGACGGCACCGCGGCGCGTCCGAAACTGCCGTCTTCCAGGATCACGTCGACTTCGACCGTCGGGTTGCCCCGGCTGTCGAGGATTTCACGGGCGATGATGTCGACGATCTCGGTCATGGGGCGAAGAGTCCTTGGCGTGTCGGGAAAAGCGCGCCCCGATTAGCCCCCTGCCCCGCAAATCGCAACCGGAGGAGGGGCATTGCGTGGTTCGACACGGCCCTCCGGGCCTGCTCACCATGACGTGGAGGAGCAACTCACCAATGTCATCCTGAGCAGCCGCGGAGCGGCGTCGCGAAGGACGCACCGCTTGACTACCCCTACGGCCCTCCGCCAACCGTGCCGTCAAACAAGAGGAACCGCGCCATGCTGCTGGTCGAGAAGTCGGACGGGATCGCCGTCGTCACCCTGAACCGTCCCGAGGCGATGAACGCCCTCTCCAAGGCGCTGCGCAGCGAGCTCTACAAGGCCATGGTCGCGCTGGACGCCGATGACGAGGTCAGCGTGGTCATCCTGACCGGAGCCGGCACGCGCGCCTTCACGGCGGGCCTCGACCTCAAGGAACTGGGCAGCGAGCCGGGCGCCATGGGCGCGGCCAACGCCGAGGGCGCCGACGAGAACCCCGTGAAGGCCATCGAGCTGTGCCGCAAGCCGGTGATCGGGGCGATCAACGGCGTGGCCATCACCGGCGGCTTCGAGGTGGCGCTGGCCTGCGACGTGCTGATCGCGTCGGAGAACGCCCGCTTCGCCGACACCCACGCTCGGGTCGGCATCATGCCGGGCTGGGGCCTGTCGCAGAAGCTGTCGCGCCTGATCGGCCTCTACCGCGCCAAGGAACTGTCGCTCACCGGCAACTTTCTCGACGCGAAGACCGCCTGCGACTGGGGCCTGGTCAACCGGGTGGTTCCGGCCGACGAACTGCTCGCCGTGGCGAAGAAACTCGCCGCCGACATGGCGACCATCCCGGTCGAGACGCTGAGCCTCTACAAGTCGATCATCGACGAGGGCTATGGCCTGGCGTTCACCGACGCCATGGCGCTGGAGAATCGCCGCTCGACCGCCAACAACCGCGCCGTGACGCCCGAGGCCGTTGAGGCGCGGCGCGCGGCGATCCAGGCGCGGGGCCGCACGCAGTAGGGCTTACTCATTGCGTGCTTCGACACGCGCCTGCGGCGCTGCTCAGCAT
>JAUSPV010000224.1 GCA_030652755.1 Caulobacter sp.
TTCCAGGTGCTGCAGCACCGGATGGTCGACATGATGAGCGACGTCAAACAGTCTGAGAGCCTGGCCCTGGTGGCGCGGCTGAAGCTGGAGTCTCCGGACCGCGCGGCCGCCGTCTCCGCCGCCAAGAGCCGCATCGGCCGCGCATGCCGATCCGTCAGCCAGGCCGCGGTCCAGATCCATGGGGGCATCGGCATCGCCGACGAAACGCCGGTCAGCCACTACTTCCGACGCGCCCTGATGATCGAGCAGCAGTTCGGCTCCAGCGACTATCACCTCGATCGCTACGAACGCCTGCAGTTCGAGGCGGGCTGATCCTTGTCCGTGTGGTCCCGATCAGCCGTCGATGCGGTCCACCAGCCCCCAGACCAAGGCCGTCGAGGCCGTGATGCGTCGGCCTGTCAGCCCGAGCAGGGCCGTGCGCTGGCGTCCTATCCGGCGACTCAGGCTCACACAGCCGCCGCTTCCGGGGAGCAGGCCCATCTTCAGCTCGGGCAGCTGGAAGAAGGCGTCGGGAGCCGCAATAACCTCCGCCGCGAACGCGGGCAGTTCGACGCCGGCGCCAATGCAGGCTCCTTGAACCTGGACCGTCAGCCTGTGGCCGACGGCCGTCATCGCGCGGGCGGGCGAGCGGACGCTGCGGACCCAGTGTGCGGTGGCGGGGTCCGGCGCGAGGCCGAACTCAGACAGATCGCCACCCACCGAGAAGCAGCGTCCGGCGCCTCGCAACGTGACCGTCCCGATTTCTTCGTCGAGACGGGCGATGTCGAGCGCCTCAACCAGCGCGTCGCGCATTTCCAACGACAGGGCGTTGCGGTTGCCGGGCCGGTTGAGCGTGAGATGCAGCTCGCCGGCGCGCCGGTCAATCATCACCGCCGGCCCGGGTTCCCGCGCGCCCGCCACCGGTTTTGCCTGCCTGAGCCAACCATCGAACTCGGGGCCGGCCTGCAGCACGCCATAGGCGAGGGACTCGGCCGTCAAAGCCTGATCGGGACCCAGTCCCTCGATCAGGCGCAGCAGCTGCACGAACGTCATCGCCGCGATCGGCGAAGCCTCGATGGTGGCCGCGATCGAGACCAGCGTCTCCGGTCGCTCGACGATCGCGTCGCAAGCCTGGTCAAGATCCGCGCGCCGCTGCTCCCGCCCGAGACCGACCACCGGACAGGGAAGGGCGCCAAGCCAGAGGGCGAGGTCGTCATCGGTCGGATCGATCTCCTCGAGATCGATCGCCAGCCACGGCCGCGAGGATCGTGGGCCAAACGCGTCGAGGCTCTCGCTCCGAAGATCGCGCAGCGTTCGGGCGCCGATGATGTCGACGTCGGAACTCACGGCGCCGGGACCGGATCGGCTTGGCGGGGCGGGATGATCACGGGGCGCGTCATGGCCGCTACTTGCCGTCCCGTGACCACTCCGGGCAACCCCCGGCGTGCGATCCGCGAAGCGGGGGTGGCGCGCCGATGGTGAAACCCTCGTCGGAGCTCGAAGCCGTCGCCGCCGATCTGCTGGCGGCGCGGCGCGATCGGCGTTCGATCCCGCCCATTCGCTCGCGCCTCTCACCGGGCGACATCGAAGCCGCCTACGCCGTGCAGGATTTTGTCACCGCCCAAGCGAGCGGGACGGCGGGTCGCAAGATCGGCCTCACCTCGCCGGCGGCGCAAGCCCGGATGGGCGTCCGTGAGCCCAATGTCGGAACACTGTCGCCCGCCATGGCCGTGGAAGGCCGCACTATCCCTCTCGACCGTTTCATCGCGCCCTTCCTGGAAGGAGAGGTCGCGTTTCGGGTGGGGAGGGATATCGACACGGACGTCGGCGCAGCTGCGCTGGCTGCCGCCATCGACGGGGTCGCCACGGCGTTTGAAGTCGTCGATTCCGCGATCACCGGCTGGGACGTCGGGATCGTCGACGTCATCGCCGACAATGCCTGCTGCGCCGGTTTCATGACCGGTCCGTGGCAGGCCTTCACGTCCGGAGACGCGCTTCTCAGGGCGCGCATGAGCCTTGCCCGGGAGGGCGTGATCCAGGTCTTCGGGGGCGGCGACGCCTGTCCGGGCGGCCCTTTGGCGGCCTTCGGCTGGCTGGCGGCGAAGGCGATCGCGATGGGACGTCCGCTGCGCGCGGGCGAGGTCGTCCTGGCCGGCTCGCTCGCGCCGATGGTCCCGCTGGAAGCGGGGCGCTGGACCCTTCGCGTGGACGGCTTCGCTCCGTTGCGGCTGCGCGTCGCGACCACCAACGAAAATGATCTGGAGACTCTCGCATGACAAACCGAGTGGCGGTGGTGACGGGAGGGTTCGGCGCTCTGGGTTCGGTGGTGGCGCGTCACGCGCTGGACGCCGGCTATCGTGTGGCGGCGGTGGACCTCTCGCCCTCTCCAACGCAACCCTCGGCAGGCGATATGCTCTGCCTGGGCGGCGTCGATCTCACCGACGCCGAGGTGGCGGTGGCGATCATGGACCGGATCGCGGAAGCGCTGGGCGGACTGGACGTCCTGTTCAATGTCGCGGGCGGCTTCGTCTGGCAGACGGTCGCCGACGGCGACCCGGCGATCTGGGCCCGCATGCACGCCATCAACCTGACCACCGCATTGAACGCCTCTCGCGCCGCCCTTCCGCGGCTGCTGGCGGGCGGCTCAGGCCGGATCGTCAATGTCGGAGCCAACAGCGCCGTTCGCGCCGATGCCGGCATGGGCGCCTATGCGGCGGCCAAGGGCGCCGTTCATCGCCTGACCGAGTCTCTGGCGGTCGAGACGAGAGGCCGGGGAGTCACCGTCAACGCCGTGCTCCCCTCGATCATCGATACGCCCGCCAACCGCGCCGATATGCCGGACGCGGACGCGTCAGGATGGGTGACCCCTGACGACCTGGCCGCCGTCATGCTGTTCCTCGCCAGTCCACGGGCGTCGGCCGTCACCGGAGCGCTCGTACCCGTGGTGGGCGGCCTCTGAGCCCCACCACCTCGTCCAG
This sequence comes from Caulobacter sp., assembly GCA_030652755.1. Taxonomy (GTDB): domain Bacteria; phylum Pseudomonadota; class Alphaproteobacteria; order Caulobacterales; family Caulobacteraceae; genus Caulobacter. The sequence goes on from JAUSPV010000224.1 coordinate 2,958, forward strand.
AACCAATCTTCGCCACGGAAACCATCGCCATGTCTTCGCTCAACCTGCCCCAGCCCTCGTTCATGGAAGACGACGAGCTGCGGATTTTCGCCGACAGTGTCGGGCGCTTCTTCGAGGAGCGAGCGTCGCCGGAGCGCACCGCGCGATGGCGGGCCGATGGCCAGGTCGAGCGCGCCTTCTGGAGCGAGGCCGGCGCGGCCGGGCTGCTCGGGGTATCCGTGCCGGCCGAGTACGGCGGCGCAGGCGGCGACCTTCGTCACGACCTGGTGGTCCTTGAACAGGCGGGACGCAAGGACGTGTCCGGGTTCGCGATCTCGCTGCACAACGGCATCGTCACGCCCTACATCGTCGAACAGGGGACCGAGGCGCAGAAGCATCGCTGGCTGCCGGGACTGTCGAATGGCGACCTGATCGCGGCCGTGGCCATGAGCGAGCCGGCGGTCGGTTCGGATCTGCAGAGCATCCGGACGACGGCCCTTAAGGATGGCGATGGCTATCGTATCAACGGCGCCAAGACGTTCATTTCCAGCGGTCAGCTCGCCAACCTGATCGTGGTCGCCGCCAAGACCGATCCGGCGCAGGGCGCGAAGGGGGTCTCCCTGCTGGTCGTCGAGACGGACAAGGTCGAGGGCTTCCGACGGGGTCGCAAGCTGGACAAGATCGGTCTCGATGCGGCCGATACCTCCGAGCTCTTCTTCGACGACGTCTGGGTGCCGGCCGACAACCTGCTGGGCGGGGCGGAGGGTCAGGGCTTCCGCCAGCTGATGACCGAGTTGCCGCGCGAGCGCCTGATCATCGCTTTCCAGGCCATGGTCGAAATCGAGAAGGCGCTCGAGACGACCATCGACTACGTCAAGGAGCGCAAGGCGTTCGGGCAACCGATCCTGGCGTTCCAGAACACCCAGTTCAAGCTCGCCGACCTCAAGACCGAGGCGACGGCCGCCAAGGTGTTCGTCAACTATTGCGTGGAGCAGCAGCTGAACGGGCGACTCGACGCGACCACGGCGTCGATGGCCAAGCTACTGGTCACCGAACTGCAGGGACGTGTGGTCGACCAGTGCCTCCAGTTCCACGGCGGCTATGGCTACATGGAAGAGTATCCGATCGCCCGGCTGTACCGGGACGCGCGGATTTCGCGCATCTACGGCGGCTCCAATGAGATCATGAGGATGCTCATTGCCCGGACGCTCTGAAGCGCGGCCCCGCTCGTCCGCGAAGGTTGTGATCCTGGGCGCGGGCCACGCGGGTGGCGCTATCTTCGCATCGCGTAAGGCAGTGTCCGCCGAGAGACTTGCGGACCCGTCGATTTCAATGAAAGAGGTCGCACCGTGAATCGGGCGACTTCGCAGCCTACTAGCCAAGGCTTCGTGGACAGGTGCGTGTCATACACCTCCGTGCGCATTGATTCTGGATTGATTTCGGAAGCAGACACAATCAACCTGTTCTAGGGAGTCTGTCCGACCCACGATCGCGACCGCCTGTGGTGGGTGTGACGGTACAGGCAGGGGCCAATCCGGTGTCGAACGCAGCTGGTTGAAAAACACATCGGTGGTCGCTCACGGCTCGCCACAGGCGAAGGCCATCGATAGTCGCGAAGAGTTGATCGTTACAAAAAGTCCTGTAAAATCAAAAGCGTAGCGTCTTGACGGTTCGGCCGACGACACTGCGCCGATCCAACATAAAAAAATCCAGAACTATCAAGTCCTTAGCCTTGGCTTGGACGATCGAGTGGGAATAGTCCGGGCGGCAAGGGTCCGGCCGGGTTGCCGCAAGGCCCTGCCTCTTGACCTCGGGAGGAGTCTGGCGGCAGCATGCTCGTCATGAGCACGCAACAGGCCTTGATGTTCATCAACCTCGTGCGTCGGGACGAAGCTCTACGGTCGGCGATGATCGCCCGTCAGGACGAGCTCGGGCTGGACGAGGTCGTCGCCATGGGCGGCGCGCAGGGACTGTCCTTCGATGCGTCCAACCTTCGCGAAGCGTTCAAACACGACTGGGCCTTGCGCGCATTGCGCGGCAAGCGCGGCGGTCGGGCCCCCGCGGGCTGACACGCCGTCGCCGGGATTCAGCCTCCACCGCGTTCCAGCCTGACCAGGGCGGTCAGCACGGTGGCCGTTGTCAGGTTTCGTCGGTTGTCGATCGCCGGCACGAACTCACCCTTGCGGTTCGGGATCGACATCGCCCCGGAGCTCATCCACGAACCATCCGCCTGCTGGCGCTTCACGAACTGCTCAGCAAGCGGATCGATACGGATGAGTTCAACCGGTTGATCCGTTTCGTGCGCAATATCGAGGCGCTGCCGGTTCTGGCCTACGTCATCGTCACGGCCCGAAAAGCCTGATGAAGCCGGAAGCGCCTCTGACGCTAGTGCGATACCAGGACGTGCGCGAGGCGCTTTACGACCCGCGGCTGGTGATCCACAAGCCGCTGGCGGTGGGCCAGACGGCGAACCACCTGGTTGACGACGCCACGGGCCAGCGCTCGCACCGGGTGCGTCCGCTTCGGCGATCCCTGGCCCAGCATCTGGCGCCGCGCAGGGTCGAACACCTGACCGATTTCATTGAGTCGACGGTCGACAGCATCGTCACCGAAGCGGAATCGGTCGGTGGCATGGATGTCGTGCGCGACCTGGCCTTTCCGCTGCCCGTCGCCGTGATGGGCGAACTTCTCGGCCTGCCGCGGAAGGATCATGCCCAGCTGCGACCGCTGTTCGAAGCGATCACGCGCGGCCATGACATGGGCGCGACGGAACAGGCGCGCCAGCACGCTCGCTTCGCCCAGACCGCCGCGATGCGGTGGATCGGCCCCGAACTGCGCCGAGGCCGTCCATCGCCGATGTTGAAGGCCATCCTGAGCGTCGCCGATGCCGACGGCATCGAGCCCCAGATGGTCGACTACTGGTGCCTGATGCTGCTCTACGCCGGCAGCGCCACCACCCGCGATCTCATCGCCAACGCCGTTGGGCTGTTGCTTGAGCGACCAACTGACGCGCGACGCCTGGCCGACGACGAGGCGCTTATCCTGCCTGCGATCGAGGAAGTTCTGCGCTTCGACGGGCCCGTCCGCGGCGTGGGCCGTGTGGCGACCGAGGATCTGGTAATTGGCGAAACCCCGATCCCGCAGGGCGATCTTGTCTACCTGATGCTCGCGGACGCCAATCGGGACCCGGAGCAGTTCCCGGACCCCGACAGCTTTGATCTGACGCGCTCATCCAATCCGCACCTCGCCTTCGGAATGGGTGTGACCCACTGCCTCGGCGCGCAACTGGCTCGGCTGGAGGCCCGCGTCGTGCTGGCGCGACTGCGAAAGGCGCTACCCCTCGCAACGACCCCGGACGCCGACGACTGGAGCCCGGTGCGACTGCTCCGCCAGCGCAACACGCTCACAGTGGCGCTGTCAGACCAGCGCTAACACGCCTCCATCGGCGACGCTTTCGTGATGGAGAAGGCGAGGGTGCGGCGGTTGGTCAAGCGCCCGCCGTCATTGATTTGCGGCCGACGCTCCGCCTCTTCGGCCTGTTCCCTTGCTATCGGGCTGTCGGAGCGCGGCGCGGAAGGGACGTCTCCTCTGCGTTGGGCTATCGGGCGGAGGGCTTCGCCGTCTATCGAGACAGTCGTCGCGCAGAGTCGTGTGCCGCCAGAACATCAACAGAAGCAATAGTGTAGCGTTTCGCCCGCAGCGCCCCGGCGCCTCGCGGCGGCGTGGGGGCGGATCGGCCCGGGTCTTCGTCAGGGTGGTCAGGCGGGCTGAAGAAAGCGGCGCAGCCAGATCGCCACCCGCTCGCGGTCGTTGGCGCCGGCCAGCGAGGCGATGGCCGCGTCGGCCTGGTCGTCCGCGAGCCGGGAGCCTCTGCGGCTTTCGATGAGCGCCCGGGCGTAGTCGGGTTCGAATTCCGGATGCGGCTGCATGGAGATGGCCAGGCGCTCCGGATAGGCGAGCAGGCCAAAGGGCGTGAAGGCGTTGCCGCCGAGCAGCTCGCACCCCGGGCCGACCGCCACGACCTGGTCCTGGTGTGAGACGGGCAGGCTGACCGGCGCCGTCGAATCCATCCAGGGCGCCGCCCTGGCGATCTCGTAGCGGTGCAGCCCGACGCCCCAGCCCTTGGGCGACCGGATCACCTCGCCGCCGAAGGCCTCGGCCATCAGCTGGTGGCCAAAGCAGATCCCGACCATCGGCGCCTTTCCGGAGGCCTCGCGCAGGAAGGCCTTGAGCGCCGGGATCCAGGGGTCGGGATCGTAGACTCCGGCGGCCGAGCCTGTGATCAGCCAGCCGTCGCATTCATCGGGCGTCGCCGGCAGCTCCCCGGCGCGGATGTCGTAGGTGCGGGCGCGAAAGGCGGGGCCCAGCATGCGCCGCATCATGTTGCCGTAGCCCTGGAAGCGGTCGCCAAGGTCAACGGGCGGTCCGCCGGTTTCGAGAATGCCAAGCTGCATGCCGCTTCATGGCCTGCGGGCGCGGAGAGCGGAAGCGGCAAATCGCTTGCCGTCGGCCTTCGGCAATCAGTCACGATCCTGGCGGGGGCGTGGTCGCCGACGTCATCCAGCCCGTGTCCGGCGCTCAGGGATATTGTGGAACAGGCATCCCGCCGGGCTGCAGCCAGGCGATGGAGAGCGCCAGCGCGAGGATGAACAGGCCGGTGACGACGGCGAGGATCAGGGCGCGGCGGCGTCGCATGGTTGCCTCCTCAGGCCAGCTCAAAGAGTTCGGTGCGGATGTGTGAGGGGGTGACGCCCATCGCCGCCAGCCCGGCCTCCGCTGTCTCGGTGAATGGCGCCGGCCCGCACAGGAAGTAGCGGAAGTCGGCCGGCGGGTCTTCGGGCAGATGGCCGCGCAGAACGGTCTCGTCCAGCCGCCCGACCAAGCCGGGGAAGTCAGCGGACGGCTCCTCGACGATATGGACGATGGTCAAATCCAGGCGGAGCGACAGGTCGTCGATCTCCTCCCGGAAGGCCACCGAGTCCCACTCGGGATTGGCGTAGAAAAGCCATAGAAGGCGCCGGTCCTTCCGGTCGGCCAGGGCGCGCAGCATGCTCATGACCGGCGTGATGCCTATGCCCCCGGCGACGAACACGAACCCCGAAGCCTCGGGGTAGCGGTCGGTCGAGAACACGCCGAAGGGGCCGTCGAGCCAGGCCGTCTGACCGAGCGGCGTCCGTGCGATCCCGCCGGTGAAATCGCCCAGCGGCTTGATCGTCATTTCGATCCTGGGGAGCAGGGTCGGCGACGAACTGATCGAGAACGGATGGTCTCTGAGACTCCAGGGCGACGGCGACAGATTGAGCCAGGCGAACTGACCGGGCGAAAAGGCCGCGACGGCCGGCCGGCCCCTGGGCATCAGCGCCAGGGTCCAGGCGCCTCCTCTTTCCGCGCGCACTTCGACCACCTGGCAGGGGCGACGCCGCAGTCGCCAGGGTCTGGCCAGGCGCAACCAGACCGCCAGCGCCATCCAGAACCCCGTTGTCGCGGCCCAGACCGCTGTTCCAACCGACATCTGGGCGAACCGGCCCGTGCCGACCGCGTGCGCGACCGCGGCGACAAGGCCCCCGATGGCGAGGACGACGTGAAGGTAGCGCCACCGCCCGTACTCCAGGCGCAGCGTCTTGCGGAACTCGGCGGTGACGACAGCCAACCCGAACGCAAGGAGCGCGATGCGGCCCGCCGTCATTTCCCAGGTGGCCGCCCGCGGATCAAGCGAACCCAGGGCGTCCCCGTAGAAGAGCCAGAGGACCAGGAAGTGCAGGCCGACCAGCGCGAAGCCGATCAGGGCCAGATAGCGGTGAAAAACGTAGACCAGGTCAGCGCCGAACGGGGCCGTGGCCGCCCTGAGTCTCGCGGTCAGCGCGAACTGCACGCTCATCATGGACAGGCCGGCCAGGCCCAGCGCCATGGAAACGTTCCAGACGAACTCGACGCCTCGTGGCGTCGGGTCCAGCAGGACGGCGACCATCGGGCCGGCGACCAGGGTCAGATAGGCGACCAGCCAGAGGGGCGCCGTCCAGACATGGCTCGCGGCCCACCGACGGGCCTGGTCGATCCGCGAGACGGAGGGCGGGGGCGTCGAGGCGGGCAAGGAGGCTCCAGGGTGGCGGCGCGGCCGCGCGCGCAGGGTTTGGCACAGGGCGAGGCAGCCGCGTTGGCGGCGATTGGAAGCTGCGCTCGGTGAACCAACGGTCAGGATGCGGGTTGGTTCTGGGTCATTCCGCGCCGCCAGGAGAACGCCATGCCGGACACCGTGAGAAGCATCGGACCCCACCCGGTCCATGCCATCCTGCTGGCCTTTCCGGTCGCGCTGTTCACGACGGCGCTGGCCACCGACATCGCCTATCTGCGCACGCAGGAACTGCAGTGGACGAACTTTTCGGCCTGGCTGATCGCCGGAGGCGTCGTGTTTACCGGCCTGGTTCTGGCCTGGGCCCTGGTGTCCGTGGTTCGGGCCCTTCGGCGCGACGACGGCCTGCGGCGCATGATCTACGCCGGACTGTTGGTCGCGCTTCTCGTCGTGAGCCTCTTGAACGCGTTTCAGCACAGCCGGGACGGCTGGAGTTCGGTGGGGGCCTTCGGCCTCGTTCTTTCCGTCGTGAGCGCGGCGCTGGCGCTGGCAGCGGCCGTCATCGCCCATACCCGCCTGTTCAGCGAGGAGGTCGCCCGATGATCCGTTTGTTCGCGAGCGCAACGGTCCTGGCCTTGGGGCTGTCCGCCTGTGGTCAAGGCGACCGGGACCTGAACCAGACCGGGCCGCGTCCTGACCTGCCGGGCATCAACGAAACGCTGGCGCCGACCCTGCGGATCGCCAGGCCGACAGGCTGGGGAGATCAGCTTCCAACGGTCCCCGACGGCTTCGTCGTGACCGCCCTCGCCACCGATTTCCGGATTCCGCGGCAGATGCTGGTGCTTCCCAACGGCGACATCCTGGTCGCCGAAGGGCGGGGCGGGGGCGCCCCGGCGCTGCGTCCGAAGGATGTCATCGCCGGCCTGATCAAGAAGCGCGGAAACACCAAGGTCGAAGGCGGTGACCGCATCACGCTGCTGCGGGACGCCGATGGCGACGGCCGCGCCGAGCTCCGGACGGTGTTCATCGACAATCTCGACGCGCCCTACGGGCTCGCCTTGGTGGATGGGACGCTCTACGTCGCGAACCAGGATGCCCTGGTCAGCTTCCCATACCAGGACGGGCAGACCCGGATCACGGCGGCCCCGCGCGAGGTGGCCAAGCTTCCGTCGGCCCTCAACCATCACTGGACCAAGGCCCTGACCGCCAGCGCCGACGGCCAGACCCTCTATGTCGGCATCGGCTCGAACAGCAATGTCGGGGAGCGCGGCATGGCGGTCGAGGAGGAGCGCGCTGTCATCTGGGCCATCGATCGCGCGACGGGCGCGCGCCGGACCGTGGCGCGCGGCATTCGCAATCCGACGGCTCTGGCCATCGAGCCGACGACCGGCGCCCTGTGGGCGGTGGTCAACGAGCGCGACGAGATCGGCGACCGGCTTGTGCCCGACTACCTCACCGCCGTGCGGGAGGGCGCCTTCTATGGCTGGCCGTACAGCTACTGGGGCAAGAACATCGACCCCAGGGTAAGGCCGCGCGAGCCCGAACTGGTCGCGCAGGCGATCACGCCCGACTATGCGCTGGGCTCGCATGTGGCGGCGCTAGGACTGTCCTTCGCGACCGACGGCGGTTTCGGCGGAGTGTTCTCGCAAGGGGCCTTTATCGGCGAGCACGGAAGCTGGAATCGCCAGGATCTGTCCGGCTACAAGGTTGTCTGGGTGGCCTTCGCCAACGGTCGACCGAGCGGCGAGCCGGTAGACTTCGCCACCGGCTTTCTGTCCGACGACGGCCGGGCCCGCGGACGGCCGGTGGGTGTGACCTTCGACCCCGCGCGAGGCATCCTGCTTGTAGCCGACGATCTGTCCAACACGGTGTGGCGGATCGCGCCGCGGTAGTTCGGACGCTATGTCGCCGGCGGCGGGGCGGGTTTCTCACGCGAAGCGGGGGTGAGGATCAACGTTCTTCCCTCGACGCGCCAAGAGCGTAGTTCCGACAGGAAATTCATGCCGAGCACATCGATCGGGCCCAGGGCCGGCGAGACCACGACCCGCAGATCGCGCGCCTCAATGCCCGCCAGGGCCAGCCGTTCGACCTTGCCCGTGCGGGCCGCGACCGTGCCATTGGCCGTCTGCAGCATGACGGGGACGAACGCGGCGTTGCGGTCGACGCCGGCCGCGAGCGCCGTCTGATCGGACAGGGCCGAGACCGTGGCGCCACTGTCGACCAGCATGCGGCGCGACACGCCGTTGATGTCGACCTCGGCCCAGAAGTGGCCGTCCGGCGACATGCGGATCCTGACCTCCTCGCCGACCACTTGCTGACTGTCCAGGCCCATCCGCGCCATGACGCGCGACAGGCTCGGGTCGTAGGGGGCCTGCTGGAACAGGATCAGGAGCCCGAAGGCAAGGACGCCGAGGGAGAGGATGCCGCGCAGGACCATCCCGATGCGCGGAATCCGGAAGAGAAGGGTGAGCACCACGGCGGCCCCGAAGGCGTAGAGGGCCAGCTGATGCCATTCAGGGTTGGCGGCTATGGGCATGACGGGGATTCAATCCGCCCGCTCCGACTTCGATCCGCCGACCCGCCGCAAAGTCGCGCGATGGCTCGGCAACCTGCCTGCTGCTGGCCGCGATTTCAGGTCGGCTGTCACGGCGACTCGCGGCGCAAGGAGGGGCGGGAATCTGCTTGGGCCGAAAGGCCCGTTGCCGGCTGCTCCGCGCCGGCGGGACGGGAACCCGCCCCGGCCTGTTCGGCTTTCACAAAGGGGCCCGGATGACGGAGGGAGATCGCGCATGCCCCGCGGAGACAAGAGCAAGTACACCGACAAGCAGGAACGCAAGGCCGACCACATAGCGGAGGCCTACAAGGACAAGGGCGTTTCGGCCGGGGAGGCCGAAAGTCGCGCCTGGGCGACGGTCAACAAGGACGACGGCGGCGGCAAGCGTCCCGGAGGTTCCGGGCGTGGCCAGGACACCGGCAATCCCGCCGCCCACAAGGGCGGCGCCAAGGGCGGGCGGGCTTCGGCCACTCGCTCGGCGGCTGAACGGTCCGCCTCCGCCAAGAAGGCGGCCGCCACCCGCAAGCGCAATGCCGGGCATGGACAGCATGCCAGCCACTAGGCGCCGGGCCGATGCTGGCCGGAGCCGACCTTGCGACGCGCCTCGCTCGCGTCGTGCAACCCGTGAAAGGAACCCGCTATGTTGACCTGGGAGATCGCCTGGCCGATCGGCGCCCTCATCCTCGGCGCCGTGCTGGCTTACGGCTGGTGGAACGACCGGAACCGCAACCGCGCCAACGACAAGGTGACGGAAGAGGCGACCCGCGAACTCTACAAGAACCCGGAAACCTACGAGGAGACGCGCGAAGAGCTCAAGGATCGGGTTGAGCCGTCCTGAGCGCGGAGGCTCCGTCGATCCGCCGCCTGCTCGCCGGCGCGCCGATCAGGCGACCCCTGATTATGTCGGCCGGAACCGCCTCGCCACGGCGCGGGTTTTCCAACGCAAGGATACGGGAGCTGGATGATGGCCAGGCTTGCACCACCGAGCGGCTTTGGCTGGGCGATTACCGGCCTGGGCGCGATCCTGGCGTTGATCGGGCTCGTTCTCGCCGGCGGCGGCGGCTGGCTGCTGGTGCTCGGCGGTTCAGCCTACTACGTCCTGGCTGGCATGGGGCTGATCGCGTCCGGGGTGCTGATGGCGCGCGCCAACCCCGTCGGCGCCTATATCTACGGCGCCGTCTATGTCGCCACGATACTGTGGGCGCTGTGGGAGGTGGGCCTCAACGGCTGGGCGCTTGTCCCTCGCGTGGTGGCGCCGACGATCATTCTGGTCCTGGTTCTCGCCTGCCTTCCCCGGCTTGATCGCCCTGGGGGCAGACGTTCGGCGATCATCGGCGCAGCGGGCTTGTGCGTCCTGTTGGTCGTTGGCGGAAGTATGGTGGCGCTGGCCAATCGCGCGCCGCGCGCCGAACCGCTGCCGGAGGCGAGGATGGCGATGACAGAGCCCTCGCCCCGCGCCACGGGCGCTGAATGGCCAGCCTACGGCGGAACGTACAGCGCCCGGCGCTACTCGCCATTGTCCCAGATCACCGTCGACAATGTCGCCACGCTCGAGCGGGCCTGGACCTACCGCACCGGCGACCTGCCCGAGGACAAATGGGGAGCGGAGACCACCCCGTTGAAGGTCGGCGACAGCGTCTACCTGTGCTCGGCCCGCAATGTCCTGATAGCCCTCGACGCCCGGACCGGCGAGGAGCGCTGGCGCTACGATCCGAAGGTCTCCGACGACTGGATTCCCTACACCGCCGCCTGTCGCGGCGTGGTCTATTTCGAGACCGACGGCCTCGCCGCCGCTCCCGCGGCCGGGTGCGCCGCGCGGATCATCGAAGGGACGCTGGACGGCCGGCTGATCGCCGTCGACGCGCGCACCGGCAGCCCCTGCCGTGATTTCGGGGTGAACGGCGCGGTCGATATCAAGGCGGGCATGGGCGAGGTGTTCCCGGGGATGGTGTCGATCACTTCGGCGCCGACCGTCGTGCGGGGCGTTATCGTCACCGGTCATCAGGTGCTGGACGGCCAGACCAGAGATGCGCCGTCCGGCGCTATCCAGGGCTTCGACGCGGTGACCGGCGCGCTGCGCTGGGCCTGGGACATGGCCCGGCCGGACCTGACCGGACGCCCGCCCGAGGGACAGAGCTACACTCGCGGCACGCCGAACATGTGGACGACGGCCAGCGCCGACGAGAGCCTGGGCCTGGTCTACCTGCCGATGGGCAACTCAGCGGCGGACTACTACAGCGGCAACCGGTCCGAGGACGAGAACCGCTACTCGACAGCCCTTGTCGCGCTGGACGTCACGACCGGCAAGCCGGCCTGGAGCTTCCGGACCGTGCACAGGGATGTCTGGGACTACGACCTCGGGTCCCAGGGCACCCTGGTCGGCTTTCCGACCGCCGGCGGCGTTGTGCCGGCGATCCTCCTGCCGTCCAAACAGGGTGACCTGTACATCCTGGACCGGCGCACCGGTGAGCCTTTGACCGGCGTCGAGGAGCGACCGGCGCCCCAGGGCGGCGTCGAGCCCGCGCAACGCACGAAGACCCAGCCGTTCTCGCTGTTCCATACCCTGCGCAAGCCGGACCTGACCGAGCGCGACATGTGGGGCATGTCGCCGATCGACCAGATGATCTGCCGCATCGGCTTCAGGCGGGCGACCTATCAGGGCATCTACACCCCGCCGGCCAGCGACACGCGATGGATCCAGTATCCCGGCTACAACGGGGGTTCGGACTGGGGCGGAGTCGCGGTCGATCCCACCCGGGGAGTGATCATCGCCAACTACAATGACATGCCCAACTACAACCGCCTGGTGCCGCGCGCCGAAGCGGACGCCAAGGGCTGGTTCCCGCGCGGCGATCCCCGCGCCAAGTCCGAGGCGGGCGGGGCCGAAGGCGCGGGCGATCCCCAGGCCGGCGTGCCCTACGCCATCGACGTCAACGCCGGCTGGCGGATGAAGTGGACCGGCATGCTGTGCAAGCAGCCCCCCTACGGCGGCATCCGCGCGATCGATCTTCGGACGGGCGGCACGATATGGGACCGGCCGCTTGGCGATGCCCGCAAGAACGGTCCGTTCGGGGTTCCCTCGATGCTGCCTGTCAACATCGGCACCCCCAACAACGGCGGCTCTGTGGTGACGGCCGGCGGCCTGATCTTCATCGCGGCGGCGACCGACGACCTGATCCGGGCCATCGACCTGAGGACCGGCAAGACGGTCTGGACCGACAGCCTGCCGGCCGGCGGCCAGGCCAACCCGATGGTCTACGAGCAGGACGGCAAGCAGTATCTGGTGATCATGGCCGGAGGGCACCACTTCATGGAAACCCCCAACGGCGACTATGTGATCGCCTACGCCCTGCCGGGCTGATGGGCGGCGTGGATCCCGACATCTGGACGCCCTACTGCGGCGTCGCCCCGGCGCCGGCGAATTACCTTGAGCGCTGGAACCTCGACCCGCTGCTCCTGGGCGCGCTGCTGGGCTTGCTGCTCCTGCTTGTCTGGCGAGGGGATCCGGCGCGCCGCGGGCTCGCGGCGGCGGCCGTCGCCGTGCTGGTCGTGAGTTTCGTCTCGCCGCTGTGCGCCCTGAGTTCGGCATTGTTCTCGGCGCGGACCGTGCATCACGTCCTGCTGGTCGCCGCCGCGGCGCCCTTGCTGGCGTGGAGCCTGCCTGGGCGCAGGGTGGGGCCCCTGACCGTCGCCACCCTCGTCCCGGCGGCGGTGTTCTGGTTCTGGCATGCGCCAGACGCCTATGCGGCCGCCCTGTCGAGCGACGGGCTGTACTGGGTGATGCAGCTCAGCCTGCTCGGCTCGGCTGTCTGGTTCTGGATGGCGGTGAGGGCGGCGTCGGCGCCCGCCGCGATCGCCGCGCTTCTGGTCAGCATGGTCCTGATGGGCCTGCTCGGCGCCCTGCTCACCTTCGCGGGCGCGCCGCTGTACGCGCCGCACCTGCTGACGTCCCGCGCGTTTGGTCTGGAGCCGCTGGAAGATCAGCAGATCGCCGGCCTTACCATGTGGGCCCCGGCGGCGGCGGTCTACATGATCGCGGCCCTGACCGTGCTGGGTCATCGCCTTGGCCGGGATCGGAGCGGCGCGGGCAGGACCGCATGATCGACAAGCTTGTCGTCAGGGTCCTTGAGTGGGCCGCGGGCCACGCGGACGAGGGGCGTTTCTCGCCGGTCGCCATCGCCTTTCACTGGACCATGGCGGCGCTGGTGCTCTTCCAGCTGGGCTGGGGCTGGTGGATGGGTCGACTGCCGGTGGGCGGCGACAAGGTCGCGGCCTACGAGCTGCACTTTCTGATCGGCATTCTGATGCTGCTGCTGGTCGCCGGTCGCGCGGGCTGGCGGTTGCTGGCGCCCGAGGTGATCAACGACGCCGACAAACCGGGCTGGGAAAGCACGGCCGCCCGGATCACCCACTACGTCTTCTACACCTGCCTCTTCGGGCTTCCGCTCTCGGGCTGGGCGATGGTCTCGGCCACCGCCCGCGAGCAGGAGCTGACGGTTCTGGGCCTCATCACCTGGCCGCTGCTGCCGTTCCAGACCCTGTCCAACCCCGGACTCTGGCAGGTCGAGGCCATCGCCGAGTGGCTGCACTGGGGGCTTGTCGTCAGTCTGCTGCTTATGATCCCTCTCCACATCGTCGGGGCCCTGAAGCACCAGTTCATCGACCGGGACGATGTATTCCATGGGATGCTGCCAATCGTGCCGAAGCCGCCTCGGCGGCGGACACGCTGGCAACGTCGATATCGGGCCGTGGAGAAGAAGGCAGCGTCTCTAGCCAGACGGCTATGGCGTCTATTTCCGGTTCGGTCAGGGGCGCGGCCGCGGCGGTCATGATGCCGCGCGGATCGTTGCGCCGTTCCGAGCGAAGCCAGCGCCGCAGCTGCTCGACCGTGTAGCCGGCGGGCTGTCCCGCGAGGGCGGGGTTGGCGGGGCCGACGCCCTGACCGGCCGGGCCGTGACAGACGGCGCAGGCGACCAGACCCCTGGCCGGATCTCCGGTCAGATACAGCGCCGGCCCCGGCGTCGGCGACCCGGTCGAATCCGTCACAGGGAGCGCCGCGTAGTAGGCCGCGACCGCGCGTCGGTCGTCGTGGCCAAGGCGTCTGGCGATGGGCGTCATGATCTCGTCATGGCGCAGGTCGGCGGCATAGTCGTCGAGCTGCTTCTGCAGATAGCCCGCGTCCAGGCCGGTCAGGCGGGGCGCCCCAATGCCGTCCCCCTGGCCGTCCATGCCGTGACAACTGAAGCAGGCCTTGGCCGCCCCCGCTTCGCCACCGCTCAGGGCGATCAACTCGCCAGTGGCGGTGAAGGGGTCTCCGGTCCGGTCGGCGTCCGGATGGCAGCCAGCGGCGAGGCCGGCGGCGAGGAGCAGGAGAATGGCGGCGCGCACACCCATTCAACCCTGATCAACGCCGACGGTTCCGGCGCGGGAACCGAGGGCGGGGCCAACGGGTTGAGATTCAACGGCAGGCGGGGAGGCGCGAAGCCCCATCGGACAGGCGGAGCAGAGCACCAGGACGGCTGTGATCGCGGCCTTGAGCCTTGTCGGCGCCTGCGCCGACAAGACCAATACTCCGCGCCTGATCGCCGGCGGCGATCCTTCGCGGGGCCTTGCCGTCATCGAGGAGGTCGGGTGCGGCGCCTGCCACGATATCCCCGGCGTCGGCTGGCCGCGCGGAACGGTAGGGGGGCCTCTGAAGGGTTTCGCCGTTCGCCCCCTCATCGCGGGCCGGTTTGCCAACCAGCCGGACACGCTGGTGACCTGGCTGAAGGACGCCCCCTCGCTGTCGCCCGCCAGCGGAATGCCGACGATGCCGATCGCAGAGGACCAAGCCCGCGACGTCGCGGCCTACCTGTACACGCTCGATGACCATTGAACGCGCCCCTGAAGGCTTCGCCGGCTGGCCGCCGCCGATCCTCGATCCGGCCGGCCCTTTCGCGGGGCCGGTCAACATCCTGTCGTGGATCCTGTTCGCCATGAGCGCGGTCGTGCTGGTTGTCGTGCTGGCGGCGCTGGCGGTGGCGTTGTTCGGACCAAAGCGCTGGCGGGTCCGGCTGGGCGGCGAGCGGCTCGTCTGGATCGGCGGTCTGGCGTTTCCGGTCGTGGTGCTCAGCGCGCTGCTGATCTATGGCCTGGGTCTCACCAGTCATCTGACCGACGATCCGCGCCCCGGCGAGGTCCGCATCAGGGTCACCGGAGAGATGTGGTGGTGGCGGGTGGCCTATCTCGACGGCGGCGGCCGCGAGGTGCTGCAGGACGCCAATGAAATCCACATCCCCGCCGGCCAGCCCGTCGTGTTCGAGCTGGAGTCGGCGGACGTCATTCACAGCTTCTGGGTGCCGCGCCTGGGCGGCAAGAAGGACATGATCCCCGGCCGGCGCAACATTTTGCGGCTGCAGGCCGATGCGCCGGGCGTGTTTGGCGGCCAGTGCGCCGAGTACTGCGGCGGGCCGCATGCGCTGATGGGTCTGGTCGTCGTCGCCCACCCGCCGGCCGAGTTCGAGGCCTGGAAGCGAAGACGGCTGGCGCCATCCCTGGCCGCCGGCCTGCCGTCACGCGGGACCGAGGTGTTCGACGCCTCGGGCTGCGGAGCCTGCCATACCGTGCGCGGGACCGCGGCCAACGGCCTCGCCGGTCCCGACCTCAGCCATGTCGGCGACCGTCGAACCCTCGGCGGCGGCATTCTTCCGACCAATCAGGGGACCCTGGCCGGCTGGATTTCCGACAGCCAGGCGATCAAGCCCGGCAACCGCATGCCCGCCTATCCCGTGCTGTCCGGCGAGGATCTGCGCGCGGTCGCGGCCTATCTCGAGAGCCTGAAATGACGTCCGAAACCGGCTTCGACCGGACGCTGTACGAGCGCTTCCCGACCACGGAGCCGCGCCCGCGGGACGAGCTGGACGAGCTCGAGGCGGTCTGGTGTCGGCCTCGCTCGACCTGGCAGTGGATGACCGCGATCAACAACAACTTCGTCGGGGTCTACTACGTCGGCGCGGCCATGCTGTTCTTCGTTCTGGCGGGGCTTCTGGCCCTGCTGATGCGGACCCAGCTGGCGTTGCCGCTGAACGGTTTCCTGCCGCAGGAGACCTACAACCAGATGTTCACCGTGCACGGGACGGCGATGATGTTCCTGTTCGCGGTGCCGGCGGTGGAGGCGCTGGGCGTCCTGCTGTTGCCGCAGATGCTGGGCGCGAGGGATCTGCCGTTCCCGAGGCTCAGCGCCTATGCCTTCTGGGCCTATCTGATCGGCGGCCTGGCCTTCTTCTGCTCGCTGCTGTTCGGGCTGGCGCCGAGCGGCGGCTGGTTCATGTATCCGCCGCTTAGCAACATCACCTACTCGCCAGGGATCAACGCCGACTTCTGGCTGCTGGGGATCGGTTTCATCGAGATCTCGGCCATCGCCGGCGCCATCGAGATCATCGTTGGCGTGCTGCGGACCCGCGCGCCGGGCATGACGCTCGACAAGCTGCCGGTGTTTGCCTGGGCGATGCTGATCTTCGCCTGCATGATCATCATCGCCTTCCCGTCCATCATCCTGGCGACCACCCTGATGGAGCTGGAGCGCGCGCTCGGCTGGCCCTTCTTCGATCCGGCCCGGGGCGGGGATCCGATGCTGTGGCAGCACCTGTTCTGGTTCTTCGGACACCCGGAGGTCTACATCATCTTCCTGCCGGCGGCGGGCGCGATGTCGACCATCGTGCCGGTGGTGGCCCAGACGCCGCTGGTCGGCCACCGGCTGGTGGTGCTGGCCATGCTCGCGACGGGCTTCATCAGCTTCGGCGTCTGGGCGCACCACATGTTCACGACCGGCATGCCGACCATCTCGACCAGCTTCTTCTCTGCGGCGTCGGCTGCAGTCTCGATCCCGGCCGGCATCCAGGTCTTCAGCTGGATCGCGACGGTCGGCTCGGGAAGGATGCGCTTCAACACGCCCGGACTGTTCGTGCTCGGCAGTCTTGTCATCTTCACCATGGGTGGTCTGACCGGGGTCATGGCCGCCATGGTCCCGTTCGACTGGCAGGTTCACGACACCTACTTCATCGTTGCGCATCTGCATTACGTGCTGATCGGCGGCATGGTCTTTCCGCTGTTCGCCGCGATCTATCACTGGATGCCCATGGTCAGCAGTCGCCCGCTCAGCGACCGGCTGGGCAAGTGGGCGTTCTGGCTGATGTTCACCGGGATGCATGCGACCTTCTTCACCATGCACCTGACCGGCCTGATGGGCATGCCGCGGCGGGTCTATACCTACCTGCCGGGACGCGGGCTGGACCTGCCCAACCTGATATCGACGATCGGCGCCTTCCTGTTCGCGGCCGGCGTGCTGATCTGGGTGATCGACATGATCCGCAACTTCCGGCCGTTCGGCGCCCGCAACGCCGGCAATATCCATGACGCGCCCGGCCTGGAGTGGTTGCCGAACGGACTCTACTCGGTGCGCTCGATCCCGGTGGTCTCCAGCCTCTACCCCCTCTGGGACCAGAAGGGACTCGCCGGCGACGTGGAGGCCGGGCGCTACTTCCTGCCGCGCACGGCGACGGGGCATCGCGAAACCATCCTGACCAGCACCCTGAACGCCGAGCCGATCGCCCTGATGCGCCTGCCGCAACCGTCGGGCTGGCCGCTGTGGGCGGCGCTGTTCACCGCGGGATTCTTCCTGCTGCTGACCGTGCAGGCCTACTGGCCATCGGTGGTCAGCGGCGTGCTCGCCATCTACTGCATCATGACCTGGGCATGGTCGCTCGACCGGCCCCTGCCGCAGAAGACGGTCGACATCGGGGCCGGCATCCGCGCGCCGACCTACGTGAGCGGCCCGGCGAGTCACGGCTGGTGGGCGATGGTCATCACCCTCGTTGTCGGCGGCATGGTGCTGGCCATGAGCGCCTTCAGCTATGTCTTCCTGTGGAGCCGCAACCCGCAGAGCTGGGCGCCCCCGCCGGAGGTCGCCTCGCTGGCGATGCTGCTGGCCATGAACGCCGCGGGGGTGCTGCTGGCCTGGGGCGCCTGTCGAATATTGCGAAGGGGGGGGCGAGTGCGTGCGGCGCTGGCGACCCTGCTCATGCTGCTCGCGGTCGGTCTGGTCGGCGGCGCCTGGGGCCTGGATCTGAGCGCCTGGCTTGCAACGGGCCTCGATCCCACCGTCAACGCCCAGGGGGCCACCGTCTACGCCTTCATGGCCTGGCAGGGCTTCTTCGTCTCGGTGGCGGGCCTGATGGGGCTCTTCCTGCTCCTGCGGTGGATGGCCGGCCTTGTGCGCGCCGACTGCCCCTCCACCGTCGATCTGATCGCGCTGTTCGTCGCCTACACCGCCGGGCAGGGGGCCTTCGCGGGGCTGCTGCTGCGCCTGTTCCCGGGCTCCTGACATGCGACGCTGGATATTCACCCTGGGCGGTCTGCTTCTCTGGGCGGTCCACTTCGTCGGCGTCTACGCCATCGCCAGCCTGGCCGACACCGTCAGCACCGCCGACGCGGTCGGCTGGCGCATGGCGGCGCTGGCCTTCAGCGGCCTGTGCCTGCTGGCCGTTCTCCTGCACCTGCTCCTGGCGGTCAGGCGCCTGGCGTCGCCCTCCGCAAGCGGAGCCGCCGATCATTTCATGAGCCAGGTGGCCGCCATGGGCTCGGCCTTGGCGCTTCTGGCCATACTCTGGCAGACCTTGCCGACGCTGATCGGCTACTGACCAGCGTCGCGGGGATCGAGCGAGACGCGGGCCTCGCAGCGCCGAGGCCAGTCGCGCCCGACCCTTCCCTCGGGCCCGTCACGGCGGCAGGCGCCGGATGTCGTCAGACGCGCTGTCGTCGCGGGGCGAACCCGCATAGGGTTGGCCCGATCAACCGTTCGACAGGAGTACCCCCATGCGGCTTTCGCGGCGCGACTTCGGATTTGGACTTGCGGCGACGGCGGTCGCGGCCCCGGCCGCCCGGGCGGCGACCCCCGCCGCCGGCCATGACCAGCAGCTTACCGCCTACCTCGACCAGGCCTTCGAGCAGGAGCTGGCGATGGAGCCGGAGCGGCTCACCCGGCTGGGCCGCAAGACGCTGAACGACCGCTTCACGGATCGATCAGACGCCGGCCGGCTGCAAAGGCTTGAGTGGCGTCGGCGCAACGTGGCCGAGATGAAGCGTCGGTTCGATCCGGCGAAGCTCGGCGAGGACGCCCGGACCTCCTGGGACATGTGGGTTCTGGAGCTTGAGCGCGAAGAGGCCGACTACCGCTGGCGGGATCACGCCTACGTCTTCGGGCGGAACGGCGCGCATACCGCGCTGCCCGGCTTCATGATCAACACCCACAAGGTGGACAGTCTGGCCGACATGGAGGCCTACATCGTCCGCGTCGCGGCGATCGGCCCGACGCTGGATGGGGAGCGCGGCAGGGCCGAGCGCGCCGCCGCCGCCGGGGTGCGGATGCCGCGCTTCGCCTATGATCAGTCCATCGAGGAAGTGCGGCGGCTGGGCGTCGGCGCGCCGTTCGGCGAGGCGCCTGACGCGGCGCTGTTCGCGGACGCCAAGGGCAAGATCGCGGCGCTGCGCGCCGCGGGCGCGATCGACGACGCGCAGGCCACGCGGCTGACGGACGCTGTCGCCGGCGCCATGACCGCCAGGATGAAGCCCGCCTACGACCGGCTGGGCGCCTGGCTGGTCGCCGACCGGGAGAAGGCGTCGGCCGAGCCCCAGGGCGCGGGGGCGCTGCCCGACGGCGCGGCCTTCTACAACGCCATGCTGCGGCTGCAGACCACCACGGACATGTCGGCCGACGAGATCCATGCGCTGGGCCTTGCCGAGGTGACGCGGATCCGCGCCGAGATGGAGACGCTCAAAGGCAAGATCGGGTTTGCCGGCACGCTGGAGGAGTTCTTCGTCTTCATGCGCACCGACGACCGCTTCTACGTGTCCGACGACGACGCCGGCCGGGCGCGCTACCTCAAGCTGGCCGAGGACTATCTGGCGGCGATGAAAGCCAGGCTGCCGCAGTACTTCGGTCGGGTGCCCCGGTCGGACCTGGTCGTCAAGGCGGTGGAGGCCTATCGCGCCGAGCCGGGCGGGGCGGCGCACTACAACTCCGGCTCCCTGGCGGCGGGACGCCCGGGCGTCTTCTACGTCCATCTGGCTGACACCCGCGCGACGCCGACCTATGAGATCGAGGGCACGGCCTATCACGAGGGCTGGCCGGGCCATCACATGCAGATTTCGCTGGCCCAGGAGATGACCGGGCTCCCGACCTTCCGCACGCAGTCGGGCTACGGGGCCTATGTCGAGGGCTGGGGTCTGTACGTCGAGCGGCTGGCCAAGGAGATCGGCTTCTACGAGGACGAGTACAGCGACTTCGGCCGGCTGGGGCGC
The DNA here is from genome assembly GCA_030652755.1 of Caulobacter sp. Taxonomy (GTDB): domain Bacteria; phylum Pseudomonadota; class Alphaproteobacteria; order Caulobacterales; family Caulobacteraceae; genus Caulobacter. Next base: position 22,898 of record JAUSPV010000224.1, read on the forward strand.
GAGATCTGGCGGGCGATCCGACTGGTGGTCGACACCGGCATTCACGCCAAGGGCTGGAGCGAGGCGCAGGCCCTGGCCTTCTACACCGCCAACTCGCCGCAACCGGTCGCCAAGATCCGGTCCGAAATCCGCCGGTACTTCGTCATGCCGGGGCAGGCCACGTCCTACAAGGTGGGCATGGTCAGGATCCTGGCCCTGCGCGAGCAGGCGCGTGAGGCGCTGGGCGCCCGGTTCGATCTGCGCGCGTTCCACGATGTGGTGCTGGGAGCCGGGGCGCTGCCGCTGCCTGTGCTGCAGGCCCGCGTCGATCGTTGGGTGGCCCGGCAGGCGGCCTGAGGCGGCGTCAGTGAGCGTGGCGCGCGAGGCTTTGAGGGCCACGCGCGCCACCCCAGCTAGAACTCGCCCTTGAGTGTCACGCCCCAGGTGCGTTCGTCGCCGGGCTGGCCCACGATCAGGCCGGTGTTACCCGGGCCGAGCGCCAGTTGTTCGAAGTACTCTTCGTCGAAGGCGTTGCGCACCCAGCCGAAGATGTCGAAGCCTTCGTCCGTCCGGAAGCCGGCCCGGAAGTTGGCCAGCGAGTAGCCCTTGATGTTGGTGTAGATCGAAGGCGACGCGTTCGAGGAGAAGTCCGAGCGATAGCTGGCCTCGAAGCCGATGTAGCCGGAACCTTCGCGGCCCAGGAACGTCACCGGCCGGCTGGCTTCCGCGCCGTAGGAGAAGGCCCACTTCGACACCCCGGGCAGGCGGCCGCCGGAGATGTCGCAGTTTGCGGGGCTGAGACCGCCGGGCGTTCCCGGCGCGGACGGAGTCTGACCGGCCCCGACGGTGGTTCCACCCGCCAGTTCGGGCGGGCAGGGGGCGTCGACGAACTTCACGTACCTGGCGTCGGTGTAGGCGCCGTTGACATAGGCCGACAGCCATTCGCTGGGCCGAACGGAGAAGTCGAACTCAACGCCCTGACTCCGGACCTGCTCGGCGTTGGCCAGATAGCCGCGCAGCACGCCGAACTGGCCGTTGGTGACGGTGGCCTGGAAGTCCTCGATGTCGGTGCGGAAGATCGAGAGGTTGAGGATGGCGCGACCGTTCCAGAATTCGGTCTTCAGACCGCCCTCGAGGTGCGTCACGTCTTCCGGTTTGATCGTGCCCGCCGACAGGATCGGGTTGCCGGCGGCGTCGGTCGGCAGGCCGTTCTGGTTGACGCCACCGGTCTTGAAGGTCTTGGCGACCGTGGCGTAGCCCAGAACGTCCGGCGTGAACCGGTAGCTTCCCGTCAGATCATAGCTGAAGTTGGTGTCGCTGAACTTGGGCGCGCTGAGCTGCGGCGCGAGAATGCCGCGCTGGGCGACCTTGATCGGGTCGGTCTGGCCGAACAGCACCGGATTGCCCTGGCCGTCGAAGACCTTGCGCTCGTAAAAGCCTTCCTTCTTGTCGTAGTTGATCCGGATCCCGGGCTGGATCGTGAAGGCATCGGTCAGCTTCCAGCTGAGCTGTCCATACAGCGCGGCACTGGTGTTCTTCAGGTACTGGGTGTTGAGCGCCGTCAGGCCATCGAGGACCGCCGGGTTGTTCGCCAGGGCGCCGGTAAGGCTCCAGCGGCTGGCGTTGGCGCCGTTCTGCTCGATCCCCTGGGTGTCGATCCGCTGATAGAAACCGAAGGCGCCGAGCACGAAGTCGAGACGGTCGCCTGAGTAGGCGTAACGCACCTCCTGGCTGTACTGGTCCTGCTGGGACGGGTTGTTCGACTTCGAAACGATCGACAGGCCGATGAAGTCGCGATCGTTTTCGGGCTTCCAGTCCCAGAACCGCCAGGCGGTCACGGCGGTCAGGACGCCCGGGCCGACGTTCCACACCACGCGCGCCGAAGCGCCGCCAATCTCGTTGCCGGCGTTGAGATTGGCGTCGACATCGGTGATGCGGTCAAACGGATTGGTGCTGGGAACAGCGTAGCCCTGGGCCGCGGCCAGGGCGGCGTACTGGCGGGCCAGCGGGCGCTGGGTGGCGCCGGTGCGGACGTAGATCTGCGCGCAGCATTCCGGGTTCTGGTCGCTGTAGTCGGCGCTCAGGGTGATCCGCAGGTCCTCGTTCGGACGGAACAGCAGCTGGGCGCGGAGGCCCAGGTTGTCCTGCTCGTTGATCCTGTTCCCGGTCGTCACATTGTAGATCGTTCCGTTGCGGCTCGTGGACGAGATGGCGAGGCGACCCGCGAGGGTCTCGGTCAGAGGTCCGGACACCACGCCTTTGGCCTGCCTGAAGCCCAGGTTGCCAACCGTCAGTTCGGCCCTTCCTTCAAAGTCGAAGGTCGGCGCGTTGCTGGTGATGTTGACCGCGCCGGCCGTGGTGTTCTTGCCGTACAGCGTGCCTTGGGGGCCGCGCAGCACCTCGACCTGGGAGATGTCGAGGAAGTCGAATGTCGCGGCCGCTGCGCGGGCGTAATAGACGTCGTCGACATAGATGCCGACGCCCTGTTCGAAACCGTCGCTGGTCAAGCCGAACGGAACGCCCAGGCCACGGATGTTGACCGTCGTGTTCCGCGGGTTGGACGAATAGTACTGGAAGGTCGGAGTCAGCTGCTGCAGCCGGCCGACCGTGAACACGCCGGCGTTCTCGACCGCGGCGGCGCTGAGCACCGAAATGGCGACCGGCACCTCCTGCACGCTTTCGGAACGGCGGCGCGCGGTCACGATCAGCGCATCGACCGTGGACTCCGCCTCGGCGGTGGTCGTCGTGGCCGCGACTTCTGTTTCGGCATAGGCGACGGTGGCCGCGCCGCACAGCAGGGCGGTCAACAGACCGCGATGGAAGACCTTGTACACCTAGCTACCCCCAGTGCTTTTTTGCTTGGAGGTCGTGGTATAGGCTTCAAAGCCCATCGGAACGATAGGGATTTAAATTGGGCCTCTATCAGCTTTTCTGGGGAGAGTTCGCCCGGCGGCGGCCCCGGCTGGCCGCAGGAGGCAGGATGGGCTACGCCGGCAATCATGACGGCGAAGAAGGCTCCAGCCTCGGCCCGGCGACTGACGGCGGCCAATCTCGAAGCGCTCGGCGCCGAAAGCCTCGCCGCGCTACTGCTGGAACTCAGCGACAGCCAGCCGGCGCTCAAGCGACGACTGCGCATGGAGCTGGCGGCGCGGGTCGGCGCTCCGCATCTGGCCGAGGAGATCGACAAGCGACTGGCCATGATCGGGGGCAGCAAGGCCAAGGTCTCCTGGCGCAAGCGGCCTGAGCTGATTCTCGATCTGCATGTCCTGCGCCGGATGATCGCCGGGCGTCTGGCCGATCTGGACGCCGGGCTGGCCATGCGACGACTGTGGACCTTCCTCGACCTCGCCGATGGCCTGTCCCTGCGGGTCAAGGACCCCAAGGGCGAGCTGGCGCAGGTCTTCGTGGCGGCGGCGGAGGATATGGCCGGCCTGGCGGGGAGGGCGCCGGCGGATATCGCCCTGGCCGGCGAAGTCGCCGACATGCTGTTCCGCGGCTCGGCGTCGTGGGCCGAGCGACTGGGCCCGGCCCTCGCCGGTTTCGGACAGGTCTTCGGCGCTGCCGTTCAGGCCGAGCTCAAGGCCCGTATCGCAGCCCGGCCGGCGTTCAAGCCCTCGGCCCGGGTGCTGCGCGCCGTGGCCGACGCGGCCGGCGACGTCGACGCCTTTCTGGAGACCGTGCCCTCCACCCTGCGTCACGATCCCGGCACGGCGGCGGCGGTCGGGCGTCGGTTGCTCGGCGCCGGGCGCATCGAGGAGGCGCTGGCGACCCTGCAGGCGGCCGATCCGCGCAACCGGGCCCGCGCCCTGGACGGCCGCCCCGATCCGGCCGCCGAGCCCTGGTATGAGGCCTGGATCGAGGTGCTGGAAAGGTCCGGCGAGACCTCGGCGGCGCACGAAGAGCGCTGGGCGACGTTCGAGCGGACGCTGTCGACAGATCAGCTCCGTCGGTTCCTCAAGGGGCTGCCGGACTTCGATGACGTCGAGGCGAGCGACCGCGCGTTCGAAGTCGCGGCGCGATACCCCGCTTTCGCCGAAGGGCTGGCCTTCCTGATCGCCTGGCCGGCGCTGCCAGAAGCGGCGGCGATGGTGCTGGCGCGGCGGGACGAGGTGGGCGGCGACGCAGGAGCGCTGGCCGAATGGTCCGCCCGGCTGGACGCCCGCTACCCTCGCGCGGCTCTGGTGCTGCTACGGGCCGCCATCAGCAGCCTGTGGTCCCGCCCTGCCACGCGCGCCGACGCCGAGCCGCTGGCGGACGAGGCCGAGGCGCTTGCCCGGCGCATCGACGACCTGGGCGGCCTGGAGAGCCACGAGGCCTTCGTAACCCGTCTGACCGCCCGCCGGCAGTTTCCGACCCGGCGGTAGCGGTCGCCGCACGGCGAAACTGTTTCGCCCGTCTCGCGAAGCGGCTCATACTAAAGGCGTGGTTCGCGCGTTGTAGCCATTGATCCAGCGAACCCGAGGGCGCCCGTCAGATGTCGGACAGTGAAGACAAGCCGGCGGTGGGCAATCTGCTCGATACGCCAAACCTGGCCGAGGCGCTGGAAAGCGACCGTTTCAAGCAGTTCCTCGACCACATGCCGCTGGCGGTGGCGGTCGCCGAACTGCACCCGTCCGAACGGGTGACCTACGCCAACCTCGAGTTCGAGCGCCTTACCGGACAGGCCGCCACCTCGGTCCAGGGGCGGCCCTGGGGCGTCCTGAACACGATCGCCTCCGCCGCGGCGGGCCGCAATCTCAGCGACGCCATAGCCGCCGACGAGGACTACATCGGCGCCTTCAACCTTGACGGCGAAGGCGGCGAGATCGCCGTCGATGCCTGGTCGAACATCATCCAGGACGACGACGGTCGCCCGATGTTCCGGCTGGTCGCCTTGGCGGAGATCGCGCCGCGCGACCGCGCCGATCTGGAACTGCTTGTCCAGGAGAAGGATATCCTGCTGCAGGAGTTGCAGCACCGCGTGAAGAACAATCTCCAGATGATCACCGCCCTGATCCGGCTGGAGGCTCGCAACACGCACGACGGCGCCAGCGGTGAGCCGTTCGATCGACTCGCCGGCCGCGTCGGCGCTCTGGCCATCCTCTACCAGACCCTGTCGGCCGACTCCTTTGGCGAGAGCGTCGACCTGGGCGTCTACCTCAGCCAGATCGCCTCGGCGGTGATGCAGGCCCACGCGGTCGAGGGCATCCACCTGAATCTGCAGGTCGATACCTGGCCGGTGTCGATCAATGTCGCCATGCCGGCCGGTCTGGTGGTCAACGAGGTGCTGACTAACTCGCTGAAGCACGCCTTCATCGGCCGGGAGGGCGGCACGATCAGCCTGCACAGCCTGATCGACGAGACCGGCTGCAAGGTGATCATCGCCGACGACGGCAACGGCCTGGCCGACGGCGCGATCTGGCCCAAGCCCGGCCGTCTGGGCGTGCTGATCGTCCAGTCGCTTCGGCAGAACGCCCAGGCGACGGTCGAGGTCGAGTCCCGCCCCGGGAAGGGCATGAAAGTGACCGTCTTTTTCGCCCGCGCCGACGCGGCCCCCGATACAAACTGACCGGCCGGTGCTAGGGCGGGCCATGACCTGCCTCCAGCACGCGCATCTTCTGACCCTGACGCTGACCGTCGATTTCCGCGGCATGACCACGATCGGCCAGACGCCGGCCGGGCTGCGCAGGATCGCGCCGGTCACAGGCGGGAGCTTCATGGGCGAACGCCTGAACGGAACGGTGATCGGCGGCGCCGACTGGGTGATCAATCGTCCGGACGGGGTCATGCTCATCGATGTGCGCCTGACGCTCAAGACCGACGACGGCGCGATGATCTATCTGACCTACCAGGGCCGGTTCCTGGCCGCGGCGGAGGTCATGGCGCGGTTCGCCAAGGGCGCGGTGCTTGATCCTTCGGACTACTCGCTGGCCGTCTCCGCCCGGTTCGAGTGTGGCGATGAGCGCTATCGCTGGCTCAACGACGCCATCGTTGTCGGCACGGGCGAGCAGACGGCCTCCGGGCCGATCTATACCCTCCACACCATCGGCTGAGGCGCCCATGACCCGCTCCGTCACCCTGCACGGCATCAAGGCCTGCGACACCATGAAGAAGGCCCGGACCTGGCTGGACGGGCAGGGGATCGCCTACGCCTTCCACGACTACAAGGCCGTCGGCATCGACGCGGCGACGCTGAAGGCCTGGGCCGCCAAGGTCGGCTGGGAAGTCCTGCTGAACCGCTCGGGAACGACGTTCCGGTCGCTGCCCGACGCCGAGAAGCAGGGGCTCAACGAAGACAGGGCCATCGCGCTGATGGTCGCCCAGCCGTCGATGATCAAGCGTCCGGTGCTGGACGTGGACGGCGCGTTGGTGGTCGGATTCTCTCCGGACCGGTACGCGGCCGCGTTCGCCTGACGGCCCCGGCGGGCGGCCTGCCCGCCAGCGGATTTCGCGTTACGAACATTTCATGTCGGAAAACGCATCCGTAGGCGATGCTCCGCGCCTCTATCCCTCAGAAGGCGGACGCAACGACGCTCCGCCCCGACATCGAGGACATAACTCCCATGGAAGATCTCATCCCGCTTTTCGCGGTCAGCATGCCCTTCATCATGGTCATCGCGATCGTCGTTGTTCCCGCCTGGCTGAAGAGCAAGGAGCGCCGCGAGATGCAGGCGACCCTGCGCGCGGCCATCGAGAAGGGGCAGCCCGTGCCGGCCGAAATGATCGACGCCATGACCAGGAACGTGAAGGTCGCGCCGACCGCGCTCAGCGATATCCGCACCGGCATCATCTGGATCGCCGTGGGTCTGGGCGTCTGCATGTTCGGTTTCGTGATCGGCTTTGAGGAAGCAGACGCCTTCCACCCGATGCTGGCCCTGGGCGGCATCCCGATCATCATCGGCGCGGCCTACGTCGTGCTCAGCTTCTTCAACCCGAACAAGGCGAAGCAACCCTGATCCGTCAGGCGGCTTGAAGGGGAGCGCGCGCACATGGCCGGGGCACGACCACCCGCCAGTCTGCACGATGTCGAACTCGCCGCCCTCGCGGCGGTGGGCGACCGGCCGGCCTTCGGCGAACTGGTTCGCCGTCACGGGTCGGCCGTGCGGGGACTTCTGCGGCGCATGGGCGCCGAAGCCTCCATCGCCGACGACATCGCCCAGGACGCCTTCCTCGCTGCCTTCGAGCGGATCGCGGAGTACCGCGGCGAGGGCGCCTTCTCGGCCTGGGTCCGCAAGATCGCGGCCCGGCTGTACGTGCGACGCTGGAAGAAGGAGTCCCGCTTCGACCTGGAGGCGGAACCCGCGGACGAAGGGCATGGCGGCGAAAGCGTCGTCGCCTCGCGGATCGATCTGGACGAGGCCATGAAGGCCCTCTCGCCGGCCGAGCGCATGTGTGTGTCGCTCTGCTACGGGGCCGGCGTTTCTCACGTCGAGGCGGCCGATGCCTTGAACCTGCCACTTGGAACGGTCAAATCTCATGTCAAACGTGGTCTGGATAAGCTCCGGCTACGACTTGCGCCTGCGACAGGCGCGGAAGGCGAGCCGGCGGGGAGCGTGGGTCATGTCTGACCTCGATTTCGAAATGAAGCTGGACCGGCTGTTCAACGAGCCGCCGGCCATGCCTGACAGCGAAGCCTTCGCGCGGCTTGTCGAGCTGAGGCTTGATCGCGGCTGGAGCGTCCGCCAGGTGGCGCTGGGCGCGGCGGGACTGGTCGCCGGCCTGGTCGGCGTCGTCCAGGTGCTGGGCTCGCGCTTGGTGCTGGAGACGGCCGCGGCCGCCACCGGTCGCCAGGCCGAGGCGCTCGGCGGCTCGCTCCTGAGCCTGCTGGAGGTCGGCGAGGCCGCCTCGGCGCTGCCCTACGGCGGACAGGTGATCTGGATGGGCGCGGCTCTGGGTGTTATGGCCCTCGCCTTCGCCGTCACCCGGGCGGTCGAGGAGCTCAAGTAACCTCACAGGGGAGACACCGCCCTGTCCGCTCACCGCAACGATTCCGTCCGCCGGCTCGCCGCGCCGGACATCGCCGCCCGCAAGGGGGGCGAGCCCGTCGTCTGCCTGACCGCCTATACCGCGCCGGTCGCCGCCATCCTCGACGAGGCCTGCGACCTGCTGCTGGTCGGCGACTCGGTGGGCATGGTGGTGCATGGCTTGCCCAACACCGTCGGCGTCACGCTGGAGATGATGATCCTGCACGGCCAGGCGGTGATGCGCGGCTCCCGCAAGGCCATGGTGGTCGTCGACATGCCCTTCGGCTCCTATGAAGGCGACCCCAGCGTGGCCTATGACAACGCCGCCCGGATCATGAAGGAGACCGGCTGTCAGGCGGTGAAGGTCGAGAGCGGCCCGACGGTGCCGGCGACGATCGACTATCTGGTCAAGCGCGGCATTCCGGTGATGGGCCATGTCGGCCTGCGGCCCCAGGCCGTGCTGGTCGACGGCGGCTTCAAGGCCAAGGGGCGAACCGACGCCGAGCGCGAGCGCATCCTGGCCGAGGCCCGCGCCACCGCCGACGCCGGCGCCTTCGCCGTCGTCGTCGAAGGGGTCGCCGAGCCGCTGGCCCGCGACATCACCGCCGCCATCGCCGCCCCGACCATCGGCATCGGGGCCAGCGCGGGCTGCGATGGACAGATCCTGGTCACCGACGACATGCTGGGCCTGTTCGACTGGACGCCCAAGTTCGTGCGCCGCTACGCCGACCTGAGGGGCGAGATCGCCGCCGCGGCCGCGTCCTACGCCGCCGACGTGCGGGCCCGGACCTTCCCCGGCGAGGCCGAGACCTACTTCTCGAAGAAGCCCTGACGTCCAGCCGTTGCGCCGCGTTGCAGCGGCGCGGCTGACCCTATAGGTTCCCGGCCTTATCGCCGGAATTCGGAGCGTCTGTACGTGGTCGATGTATTTGAAGAGGTCGAGGAGCAAATCCGGACCGAGCGCTACAAGGCGCTGGGCCTGAAGCTTCTGCCCTGGGCCATCGGCGTGGGTGTCGCCGCGGTGATCTTCGCCGGAGGCCTGTGGGGCTGGGACGCGTGGAGCACCAGCCAGGGCGACAAGGCCGCCATGACCTACATCGAGGCGATGAAGGCGCGCGAGCAGGGCGACGAGACCAAGGCCTTCACCCTGCTGGGCGAAGTGGCCAAGGCCCCGGTGAAGGGCTACCCGGCCATGGCCCTGATGTCGCAGGCCGGCATGCGCCTGACCGCGGGCAAGACCGACGAGGCCGTGGCCTTGCTGGATGAGGCCGCCAAGGTCGCCAAGGACCCTGTGCTGGCCGACGAAGCCCGCCTCAAATCCGCCTTGGCGCTTCTCGATACCGCTCCCTACGCGGATCTGGAGGCGAGGCTGACCCCCCTGATGGAAGACAAGCGGCCGTTCCGCCTGGAGGCGCGCGAGGCGCTGGCCTTCGCCAAGATCATGGCGGGCAAGCCGGCCGATGCGAAGGCTGATTTCGTGGTCCTGTCGCAGGTGCTCGACGCGTCCGATGGTATGCGCCAGCGCGCCCAGGCGGCCATCGCACTGATCGACTCCGGCTCCGCCGCCACCATCCCCGCGGCCGTCAAGGCCGCCGCCGCCCTTCCGCCGCCCGCTCCGACGCTGCCCGCGGGCATGCCGCCGCAGGGCGCCGAACCCCAAGTCCAGCAGGGACCCGCCCAATGAACAAGCGTATCGGCGGCGTCGCCGTCCTCGCCGCCAGCGCGCTCGCGCTGGCCGGTTGCTCGACCCTCAGCGCGGTCGGCAACCTCAACCCGTTCAAGAAGGACGAGCCGAAGGAAGTGGCCGGCGATGGCCGCCGCATCTCGATCGTCGCCTTCGACCAGAAGGTCGAGACGACCGAGAGCCTGAAGGGCCTGGACTTCTACCTCCCCGTCGCCACGGCGACCGCCAACTGGCCTCAGCCCGGCGGCGATCCGGCCGTAAAGGTCGACCACGTCGAGGCCGCGCCGGCCTTCGAGGTCGTCTGGCGCAAGAGTTTCGGCAAGGCGTCAAACCGCCACTTCCACGTCACCGCTCCGCCGATCCTCGTCGACGGCCGACTGTACGTGATGGACGCCGAGTCCGATGTGGCCGCCGTCGACGCGCGCACCGGTGCGGTGATCTGGCGCAAGCCCATTCACGCCCGCACCAAGCGCGACAAGCGCGGCTTCGGCGGCGGCGTCGCCTGGTCGGGCGGCAAGCTCTATGTCTCGTCCGGCTTCCGCTTTGTCGCGCAGGTCGACCCGGCCTCCGGCGAAGTGGGCTGGCGGCGCGACACCGCCTCGCCGATCCATGGCGCGCCGATCGTGACCAGCGGCCGGGTGTTCGTGATCAGCACCGACAACGAGCTGCTGACCTTTGAAGCCGCCACGGGCACGCCGGGGTGGACCTATCAGGCGCTGGTCGAGCCGGCCAGGATCCTCGCCTCATCGAGCCCCGCCGCGGCCGGCGACACGGTGATCGGCGCCTTCGCCTCGGGTGAAGTCGTCGCCCTGCGCGCCGCCAACGGCAACGACCTGTGGAACACCACCCTGGCCAAGGCCAGCCGGACTAGCGCGCTGTCGGAGATTCGCGACGTCGCCGGCCGCCCGGTGGTCTACGAAGGCGACATCTACGCCGCCAGCCACTCCGGCGTGTTCGCCGCCACCGACCTGCGCACCGGACAGGCGCGCTGGTCGCTTCCGGTCGCCTCGATCAGCAGCCCCTGGCCGGCGGGCGACGTCGTCTACATCGTCTCCCAGGCCGGCGAGCTCATCTGCGCCTCCCGGACGAATGGCGAGGTCTACTGGATCCGGGACCTCAATGAGGGTCAGGTGATCAAGAAGACCAACTTCTTCGGCATGGGCCGCAAGGAGGACAAGGGCGGCCGCACGCTGTGGACCGGGCCGGTGCTTGCGTCCGACCGGCTGATCCTCGCCTCCAGCGATGGTCGCGCCGTGGCGGTGAACGCCAAGACCGGCGAGATCATCAAGACCATCAACGTCGGCGCCCCGGTGCTGGTCTCGCCGATCGCGGCGGGTGGAATGGTCTACCTGGTCACCGACGACGCCCAGCTGGTGGCCATCCGCTAAGCTTCCGTGGTAAAGGCGCGGCCCCGCAGGCCGCGTCCCTTCCACTCCGCGCAATTCTGCTATTCTCCGACGGCGACCATCCGGGCGCCGTCTCAAGGCCGTTTCCACCATGCCTCTCAAGCTCGCCATCGTCGGCCGGCCGAACGTCGGCAAGTCCACGCTGTTCAATCGTCTGGCCGGCAAGAAGCTCGCCATTGTCGACGATCAGCCCGGCGTCACCCGTGATCGCCGCTTCGCGCGCGGCAGCCTGGGCGACCTCGAACTGACCCTGATCGACACCGCCGGCTTCGAGGACGTCAGCGACGAGAGCCTGGAGGCGCGGATGCGCGCCCAGACCGAGTTGGCGATCGACGAGTCCGATGTCGTCCTGTTCCTGATCGACGCCCGCGAGGGCATCACGCCGGGCGACGAGATCTTCGCCCAGATCCTGCGCCTGACCGAAAAGCCCGTCATCCTCGGCGCCAACAAGGCCGAGGGCAAACAGGGGGACGGCGGCATCGCCGAAGCCTGGTCGCTGGGCTTCGGCGAGCCGCTGGCGCTGTCCGGCGAGCACGGCGACGGCATGGCCGACCTCTACCAACAGCTGGTCCTGCGCGAGGAGCTGGCCGGTCCCGCCGATGACGAGGACGAAGAGAACAAGCCGATCCACATCGCCATCGTCGGCCGCCCCAACGCGGGGAAGTCGACCCTGGTCAACCGCCTGATCGGCGAAGACCGCATGCTGACCGGCCCCGAGGCGGGCATCACCCGCGATTCGATCTCCATCGAATGGGAACACGAGGGCCGCAAGGTCCGTCTGGTCGACACCGCCGGCCTGCGCCGCAAGGCCAAGGTCCAGGAGAAGCTGGAGAAGCTGTCCACCTCGGACTCCATCCGGGCGATCAACTTCGCCGAGGTGGTGCTGCTGGTCATGGACGCCACCCACCCGTTCGAGATCCAGGATCTGCAGATCGCCGACCTGGTCGAGCGGGAAGGCCGCTGCCTGGTCTTCGTGCTGGCCAAGTGGGACCTGGTCGAGGATCCGGCCGGTCAGCTCAAGGCCTTCCGCGAACACGCCGAGCGCATGCTGCCCCAGGTGCGCGGCGCGCCGGTCGTGGCCCTGTCGGCCGAGACCGGCTACGGCATCGGCAAGCTGATGCCGGCGATCCTGAAGACCTACACCGACTGGTCGACCAAGGTGAAAACCCGCGACCTGAACGACTGGCTGGCCATGGCCATTCAGCGGCACCCGCCCCCCTCGGTCGGCGGCAAGCGCATCAAGCCCAAGTACATGGCCCAGACCAAGGCCCGTCCGCCCACGTTCGTGCTGTTCTCTAGCCGCGCCGAGCAGATGCCCGAGCAGTATCGGCGCTATCTCGTGAACAGCCTTCGCGAGAGCTTCGACATGCCCGGGGTGCCGATCCGCGTGTCTCTGAAGAGCAACAAGAATCCCTATGCCGAGGGCGGGGCCAAGTCCGGCGCCCCGTCGTTCCAGCAGGGCGGCGAGGCCAAGAAGGAAAAGGCGATGTCGCTGGCCGCCGAGGCCCGCGCCGAGAAGGCCGCCGCGGCCGCCGAGGCCAGTGGCGAGCCGGCGCCCAAGCCGGTGAAGAAGACGGTGGTCAAGCTGACCGGCGTCAAGGCCGCCAAGGCCCGCGCCGCCACCGCCCTGAAGTTCACCAAGGCCAAGGGCGCCAAGGGCTCGCGCCCCGGCATCCAGAAGCTGCGCGGCGGCGGCTCGGTCAAGGGCCGTCCGCCAAGGCCGACGACGCGGACGGGCAAGAAGTAGGCGGCAAGGGTCGGGGACAGTTTAGGGTGTCCCTGCAGGGACATCCTAAACTGTCCCCGAGGCCTTCCAGTCGTTGAACACCACCGTCGGCGCCGTGGGGCCGAGGTCGGCCTGGGCCAGCTGGACGACCAGCGGCGCGATCTCGGACGGTTCGGGAAGGGTCAGCGGGTCCTCGCCGGGATAGGCCTCGGCCCGCATGCGGGTGCGCATGGTCGAGGGGTCGAGCAGCACGGCCTGGACGGAGGTGTTCTCCACCTCGTCGGCCCAGCAGCGCACCAGCGCCTCCATCCCCGCCTTGCTGGCCGCGTAGGCCGCCCAGAAGGCCTTGGGGCGCACCACGCGGCCGCTGGTCAGGAAGATGGCCCGCCCACGGTCAGAGGCCTTCAGCAGCGGCTCCATGGACCGGATCAGCCGCCAGCTGGCGGTCAGGTTCACGGCCAGCGTCTCGTCCCATTTCTTCGGCTCGATGTGGCCGGTCGGCGTGATGCCGCCCAGCACGGCGGCGGCGTGGACCATGATGTCCAGTTTCCCCCAGCGCTCGTGGATCGTCGCGCCGAGCGCATCCAGGCCCTCGGGCTGGCGCAGGTCTATCGGCACGAGCGTGGCGTGGGCGCCGGTCTCGGCGAAGATCTGGTCGTCGAGCGCCTCGAGCCCGCCCTGTGTGCGCCCCAGCGCGATGACGTGGGCGCCGGCGCGGGCGAGGCCCAGCGCGGCGGCCTGGCCGATGCCGCGCGTGGCGCCGGTGACGAGGGCGATGCGGTTGTGGAGGGGTCTGGAATCCATGCGCCTCCCTTTAGCGAGGCTTGCGCGGCTTGTCCTGCCCCGAGGTGGTGATCATGCCGGTACGGCCAGCACCGCCCGCCCGGAATTGCGAAGCACCTGCTCGGTGGTGCTGCCGCGCAGGGCGTCGAGCAGGCTGTCGTGCCCGCGGGTGGCCATGACGATCAGGTCGGCTTCGACCTCGGCCGCCGCGTCGATGATCCCTTCCACCACGGCGCCGGCTTGCTGGCGGATGCGAACGCGGGTGGCGATGGCCTCGGGAACCGGCGTTTCGGGGAAGCTGTCGCCGACGTGGAGCAGGTGGAAGACGGCTTCGCCGGCGCCGAGCATGGCCGTCAGGTTCGCCACCGTCGCCAGCGCCCGGGCGGCGCTGGGGCGATGATCCACCGCGACCAGCACGTTCCGCAAGCTGACGGCGCCCGTGGCGGGATCGACAAAGCCCCGCGCTGTCGGCGGCAGGGTCAGGCTCGGCGTGTGAGCCTCCCGCGAGATCGGCTCGGCGAGCGAGGGGTGCAGCCAGCGATCAACGCCCTGGCGCGCCTGACTGGCCAGCACCACAAGATCGCACGGGCGATGCTCAAGCACATCCTTCACACCACGAAGCGGGTCAAGCTCGGGGATATCGATCTTGCGGATCCGCAGGTCGAGCAGCGCCTCGACCGCCGAAGCGGGCGCACCGAACTCCAGGAAGCCCCAGCCCGCGAGGCTGGCCCGCACGCGCGGGAATTGCTCCCATTCCTTGCCGACCTGTTCGCGTGTGGCGACATGCACGATCGCCAGCTCCCCCTTGCCGGCGAGCGCAATGCGCAGAGCGTGGGCAAAGGCGAGGTCGCCGTCATGCGACAGGTCGGTTGCGAACAGCACGCGGCTGAGCGGGGGTCTGGCTTGCACGGTCACCTCCTTTGGGTCACCGGAGCCTAGAGAGCGGCGACGCGCGCGCCTTGATCCAGCGCAAGAGCCCGTCAGTCGGTACGCGCCCCATATCTCTGCGCGATCACCGCGCAGGCCATCAGCTGGAGCTGGTGGAACAGCATGATCGGCAGGACGATGAAGCCGACCGTGGCGGCCGGGAACAGGATGCTGGCCATGGGTACGCCGGTGGCCAGGCCTTTCTTGGAGCCGCAGAAGACCACGACGATCTCGTCGGCCTTGCTGAACTTCAGCGCCCGCGCCGCCAGCAGGCTGGCGGTCAGCACCACGGCCAGCAGCACGCCGCAGATGACCAGGAGCACGGTCAGTTCGAGTGCGCTGACCTGCTTCCAGAGGCCGCCCACGACAGCGGCGCTGAACGCGCCGTAGACAACCAGCAGGATCGAGCCCCGGTCGGTGTAGCTGACCAGCCTGGCGTTGCGCGTCACCCAGGCCGCGATCCAGGGGCGGGCCACCTGGCCCAGGATGAAGGGCAGCAGGATCTGCACCGCGACGTCCTGCACCGCCTTCAGCGACAGGCCGCCCGTCGTGGTGTGCAGGAACAGCCCGACCAGCAGCGGCGTCAGGATCACCCCGATCAGGTTGGAGGCCGAGGCGGCCACCACGGCGGCGGCGACATTGCCACGCGCCTGCGAGGTGAAGGCGATCGACGACTGCACCGTCGAGGGCAGCAGGCAGAGGTACAGCACTCCGGCCGCCAGCGGGGCCGGCAGCAGCCACTCCGGCAGCTGGATCAGGCCCAGGCCGAGCACCGGGAACAGCACGAAGGTGAAGGCCAGCACGGTCAGATGCAGCCGCCAGTGGATCAGGCCCGCCACGACCTGCTCGCGCGGCAGCCGCGCGCCGTGCAGGAAGAACAGCAGCGCGATGGCCGCCTTGGTCAGCCATCCGAACCACACGGCGCCCTGGCCGCTGACCGGCAACAGGCTGGCCAGCACCACCATCAGCATGATGGCGATGATGTAGGCGTCGGGCTTGAGGGACTTCAGCCAGCCGGCTTTCGCCGACGGCTGACTCACGCGCTCACCAGGAAGGACAGCTGCTTGCCGCCGTCGGCCTGGCCCTCGGCGATCTCGCGGTCGAGCAGCCGGGTCGGGTAGTCGCCGGTGAAGTAGTGGTCGGTGAACTGCGGCGCGGCCGGATCGCGCGGACCGGCCTCCAGCGCCCAGTAGAGGCCCTCGACCGACAGGAAGCCCAGCGAGTCCACCTCGAGGAACCGCGTCATCTCGGCCAGCGACTTGCGGGCGGCGAGCAGTTTGTCGCGGTCGGGCATGTCGATGCCGTAGAAGTCCGGCCACATGATCGGCGGGCTGGCCGATCGCAGATGCACCTCCGTCGCGCCGGCCTCGCGGACCATCCGGACAATCTTGCGGCTGGTCGTGCCGCGCACGACCGAGTCGTCGATCAGCACCACCCGCTTGCCGGCCAGAACGGCGCGGTTGGGGCTGTGCTTCATGCGCACGCCCAGTTCGCGCACGCCCTGGGTCGGCTGGATGAAGGTGCGGCCGATGAAGTGGCTGCGGATGATGCCCAGTTCGTAGGGCACGCCGCTGGCCTGGGCGTAGCCGAGGGCGGCCGGCACGCCGCTGTCGGGCACCGGCACGACCACGTCGGCCTCGGCGGGGGTCTCTTCGGCCAGCCGCATGCCCATGCGCTTGCGAACGTCATAGACCGAGCGGCCGTTCACGACGCTGTCGGGACGGGCGAAGTAGACGTACTCGAACACGCAGGGCCGCGCGCGCTGGGGCGGGAAGGGCTTGAGGCTGGTGACGCCGGCCTCGTCGATGATCACCATCTCGCCGTTGTCGATGTCGCGCACGAAGCGGGCGCCGATCATGTCCAGGGCGCAGGTCTCCGACGCCAGGACCGGATTGCCGTTAAGGTCGCCCAGCACCAGCGGGCGGATGCCCAGGGGATCGCGGACGCCGATCATCTTCTTGTTGGTCAGGGCGACCAGGGCGTAACCGCCCTCGATCTGGCCGATGGCGTCGATGAAGCGGTCGACGACGCGAGCCTTCCGCGAACGGGCTATCAGGTGAAGGATCACCTCGCTGTCGCTGGTCGACTGGAAGATGGCGCCTTCGCTGACCAGCCGCTCGCGCAGGGCCAGGAAATTGGTCAGGTTGCCGTTGTGGGCCAGGGCGACGCCGCCGGCCTCGAGGTCGGCGAACATCGGCTGGACGTTGCGGATGCCTGAGCCGCCGGCCGTGGCGTAGCGGGTGTGACCTATGGCCTGGCTGCCCGGCAGCCGCTCGATCAGGTCATCTCCGCCGAAGGCGTCGCCGACGTGACCCAGGTGTCGTTCGGTGTGGAAGCTCCTGCCGTCAAAGGCCGCGATGCCGCAGGCCTCCTGTCCGCGATGCTGCAGGGCGTGGAGGCCGAGGGCGGCGACGGCGGCCGCGTCGCGAACGCCGAAGACGCCGAAGACGCCACATTCGAGCCGCAGGGCATCATCGTCGGGATCACGCTGGGCGAGATGGGAGTAGGTGTCCGTCGTCCGGCCCAGGCGGCTCATCGCGTCTTCTCCACTAGGTCGTCCATGGCGTCGCGCTCGCCTTCGCCGTAACCCGTTCCGTCGCCCTTCGGCGCGGCCACTCCCGCCTCGACCGCCCTTTCCAGGGTGGGCGCGACGGCGCGAACCGCGTCGAATCCTTCCGGCGCGAAGGCCTTGAGGACCTGTCCCGACGCCTCCGCCAGCGGATAGGTGAGGGCGCCCGTGACCCATTTCGGCGCGGTCTCGGTCGTGCTGGCCATCTGGAACAGAAGGCTGAACACCCCGAGCAGCACCATCGCCCGGACAAACCCGAACCCGGCGCCGACGCCGCGATCGAGAATTCCCAGGGCTTGGGTCTCGTGCACCCGCCGCTGGAGACCCGCGCCGAGCATTCGCAGCGCGATATAGGTCAGACCAAAGACAAACAGAAGGGCAATCCCGACACCGGCCCAGTCCGGCTCGACGATCGAGCGGCCGATCGGGGCGGTGAATCGCAGCGCGAACACGGCCGTGATGGCCGCGACGAGGAAGGCGACGACCGTCATGAGTTCCTTCGTCGCACCCCGGCTGAAGCCGATCAGGGCGGAGACGATCAGCAACGGCCCGGCGATGAAGTCGAACTGGGTCATGCGCGCATCAACTCCAATCCTGTTCGCCGATCCGGCGGACCGCGTCCGCCAGCCGCGACACGCCGGTCACGGCCAGCGCATCGCCGGCCCCGACGGGACCCAAGGCCCGCTTGAACCCCAGTTTCGCGGCTTCCTTGAGGCGGGACTCCATCCGGCCGACGGGCCGCACCTCGCCCGAGAGGCTGACCTCGCCGAACACCACGCAGTCCTGGGGCAGAGCCTCGTCCAGCGCCGAGGACGCCAGGGCCGCCGCCGCCGCCAGGTCGGCCGCAGGCTCGCTGATCCGCAGGCCGCCGGCGACATTGAGGTAGACGTCGCGGTTGCCGAGGCCCAGGCCGCAGCGCGACTCCAGCACCGCCAGCACCATGGCGAGCCGCCCGTTGTCCCAGCCAACCACCGCACGACGGGGCGTGCCATAGGCGCTGGGGGCGACAAGGGCCTGGAACTCGACCAGCACCGGGCGGCTGCCCTCGATGCCGGCGAACACCGCGGCCCCCGCCGCCCGCTCGCCGCCCTCGTTGAGGAACAGGGCCGAAGGGTTGCGGACCTCGCTCAGGCCGATATCGCCCATCTCGAAGACCCCGATCTCGTCGGTGGCCCCGAAGCGGTTCTTGGCCCCGCGCAGGATGCGGAACGGATAGCCGCGCTCACCCTCGAAGGCGAGGACGGCGTCGACCATGTGCTCGACCACGCGCGGACCGGCGATCTGGCCGTCCTTGGTGACATGCCCGACGAGGATCATGGCAATGCCGCGCTTCTTGGCCAGCCGGACCAGCTCGGCGGCGCAGCTGCGCACCTGGGTGACCGACCCGGGGCCAGCCTCGTGGGCGTCGCTCCACATGGTCTGGATCGAATCGATGACCACCAGGTCGAACTGTTCGCGCTTCAGGCCGTCCAGGATGTCGCGCAGGGCGGTCTCGGCGGCCAGTTTCACCGGCGCCTGGGCCAGACCCATGCGGCCGGCGCGCCCGCGGATCTGCTCGACGGCCTCCTCGCCGGAGATGTAGGCGCAGCGGGCTCCGCGCAGGGCGGCGTTGGCCACCACCTGCAGCAGCAGGGTGGACTTTCCGACGCCCGGGTCCCCGCCCAGCAGAATGGCGCTGCCCGGCACCACGCCGCCGCCGCAGACGCGGTCGAACTCGTCGACGCCGGTGACAATGCGCGGCGGTTCGGGATTCTCGCTTTCGAGGCCCTCGAAGGCCAGGCCGCGGGTCTTGCTGGCCCTGGTCGGCGCCAGCGCGCCTGGCGGGCGCGAGGTGACCTCCTCGACCAGGCTGTTCCAGGCGTTACAGGCCGGGCACTGGCCCGCCCACTTCGACTGAGCCGCGCCGCAGGACTGGCAGACATAAACGGCGCCGTCGCGGGCCATGCGCTCTCCTGATTCGCGGACCAAGGGACCATAGCGACAAAACGGGAACGCCGCCTGACCAATCCGCGCCGGCCTGCTCCCGGAACCGTGTCTCGCCAAAGGCCGCGACTCCGGTACGCTTCCGCGGTGAAAGCGATCCATGCGGCCTGGGAGGCGACAGATGAGCGTTGTTGACGGAGGATCCTCGTCGGGTCTGGTTCAGAGGGTTCAGGACATCCTGCTGCGGCCCAAGCCGACCTGGGACGTCATCGCGGGCGAACCGGCCACGGTGAAAGGACTCTTCACCGGCTACATCATGATCCTTGCGGCGATCGGACCGGTTTGCCAGGTCCTGGGCGCGACCCTGTTCGGCGGCTTCCTGTTCGCGCCGTTCATGCTGGTTGGCGCGGTGGTCGGTTACGCCCTGTCGCTGGCGGGGGTCTACATCATGGCCCTGGTGATCGATGGCCTGGCCCCCAGCTTCGGCGGCGAGAAGAACCAGATCCAGGCGCTGAAGGTCGCGGCCTACGGCAGCACCGCCGCCTGGCTGGCGGGGATCTTCAACCTTGTCCCCATGCTGGCCTTTCTCGGCATCCTGGGTCTCTACAGCCTCTATCTGTTCTATCTGGGACTGCCGAAGCTGATGAAGGCGCCCGCCGACAAGGCTGTCGGCTACACGGCCGTCGTGGTGGTCGTGATGCTGGTCGTCTACATGGTGATCGGCATGATCGTCGGGTCGATCATCGCCATGGGCGCCCTGGGGGCGGTCGGCGCGGCGGCTGCGGCCGGAGCGCTCAGCTAGCCGATCCAGCGCCGCTCTGCGCGGGGCGACAGGCGGGTCAGCAGCTCATAGGACGTCGTGCCCGCCGCCGCCGCCGCCTCGTCGACCAGCCGGTTGGCGCCCAGGATCTCGACCATCGCGCCGGGCCGGGCGGCGATGCAGCCGGTCACATCGACGGCGATCATGTCCATGGAGACGCGGCCCAGCATCCGGCGCAAGGCGCCGTCGAACCAGACCGCGCCGGCGGGATGGCTGCCGCGCGGCACGCCGTCGGCATAGCCGGCCGCCACGATCGCCACCCGCGTCGGCCCGTTGGCCTGGAAGGCGCCGCCATAGCCGATGGTCTCGCCGGCCGCCACGTCGCGGATCTGAAGGATCGGGGCCTCCAGCGTCGCCACCGGCGCGATGCGGTCGTCGGCGACGTCGCGCGGGCCGCCGCCGAACAGGCTGACGCCGGGCCGCACCTGGTCGAAGGCGTAGTCGGGTCCCAGAAAGATGCCGCCCGAGGAGGCCAGGCCGGCCCGCGCGGTCGGGAACAGCTCACGCGCCTCGCGGAAGACGGCCAGCTGCCGGCCGTTCATCGGATGCTCCGGCAGCTGGCCGCAGGCCAGGTGGCTGATGACCAACTCGACGCCGCCCCAGCCCGCCAGCCCCCGCGCCTCGGCCAGGGTGACGCCCAGCCGGTTCATGCCGGTATCGACGTGCAGGGTGACCGGCCGTCCGCGCCCCTCGGTCCGCCAGCGGCCGGCCTGCTCCAGGCTGTTGACCACCGGCGTCAGGTCGGCCGCCAGCAGCCGCGCGACCGAGCCGGCCGTCGGGCCGTCCAGAACCTGGATCACCGGTCCGCCGCCCAGCGCCGCGCGCAGCGCCTCGCCCTCGGCCAGCCGGGCCACGTAGAAGGTCCGGGCGCCCTCGGCCAGCAGCCGGCGCGACACCTCCAGGGCGCCAAGGCCGTAGCCGTCCGCCTTCACCGCCGGCGCCGCCTCCACGCCGGCCGTGTCGCGCAGGAACCGGAAGTTCCGCGCCAGGGCGTCGAGGTCGATGGTCAGCAGGGCCGCGGTCATGCCGCCCGGCTAAGGGCAGGGCGGGGCAGGGTCAAGCATGGGGAGGTGCGAGGGGTATAGCCGGGGGCTCTACCGCACGTCGAAGCGGCCCTCCCGGGCGAGGTTGCCGAACTTGGTGGTGTCGGAGTGGAAGTGCAGCTTCACGGTGCCGATGGGGCCGTGGCGCTGCTTGCCGATGATCACCTCGGCGAGGTTGGCGATCTTGTCCATCTCCTCCTGCCAGGTCATGTGCTCGGGCGTGCCCTCGCGCGGCTCGGTGCGGCCCAGGTAGTAGGCCTCGCGATAGACGAACATGACGGCGTCGGCGTCCTGCTCGATCGAGCCCGATTCCCGCAGGTCGGAGAGCTGGGGCTTCTTGTCCTCGCGGTTCTCGACCTGGCGACTGAGCTGCGACAGCGCCAGAACCGGCACGTTCAGCTCTTTGGCCAGGGCCTTGAGACCGCCGGTGATGGCGGACACTTCCTGCACGCGGTTGGAATCGCGGCCGCCGTTGTCGGTGGTGACCAGCTGCAGGTAGTCGATGACGATCAGGTCCAGGCCGACCGAGCGCTTCAGGCGGCGGGCCCGTGCGGTCAGCTTGGCGATGGACAGGCCGCCGGTGGCGTCGACATAGAGCGGCGCTTCCTGGATCTCGATAGCCGCGTCGCGCAGCCGGCCGAACTCGCTGGCGTCGATCTCGCCCTTGCGCAGCTTGTCGCCTGACACGCCCGAGGCGTCGGCCAGGATCCGCATGGCCAGCTGCTCGGCGCTCATTTCGAGCGAGAAGAAGGCCACGACCCCGCCGCTGGCGGTCTTGCGCGAGCCGTCCGGCTGCGGCTCCCAGGCGTAGCTGCGGGCGACGTTGAAGGCGATGTTGGTGGCCAGCGCCGTCTTGCCCATCGAGGGGCGGCCGGCGAGGATCAGCAGGTCCGACGGGTGCAGGCCGCCCAGCTGGCGGTCCAGGTCCATCAGGCCGGTGGACAGACCGGCCAGCCCGCCGTCACGACTGTAGGCCTCGGCCGCCATCTGCACCGCGCCGGTGAGGGCGCTGGAGAAGGGGATGAAGCCGCCCGACGACGTTCCGCTCTCGGCCAGGCCGTACAGCTTCTGCTCGGCCTGTTCGATCTGGTCGCGGGCGGTGATGTCGGGGTCGGCGGCCTGGGCCTCGACCATGATCTCGCCGCCGATGCGGATGAGGTCGCGGCGCAGGGCCAGGTCATAGATGGCCCGACCGTAGTCGGCGGCGTTGGCGGCCGGCGGCGCGCGCTCGAACAGGTCGGCCAGGTAGCGGATGCCGCCCAGCTCCTCGAACGCGGCGTCCTTCTTGAACTCCTCGGCCAGCAGGATCGGCTCGGCCAGCTGGCCCTTGCGAATGTGCGACTCGATGGCGCTGTAGAGCCGCTGGTGGAAGGGCTCGTAGAAGTGCCGGCCGCTCAGCTGGTCGCTCAGCCGCTCATAGGCGGCGTTGTCGTACATCAGGATGCCCAGCAGCGCCTGCTCGGCCTCGATGTTCGAGGGCGCAGCGTGGATCTGCGGATCAGCGTCGACGGGACGCAGGTCGAGGGCGGGGACGATGGCCATTTACCTAGATTAACGCGACGGCTGTCGGCTGACTGCGACCGTATGGCCGCAGGTCCGATTCAGTTGTGGAGTTCCATGTATGTTCGAGCCGGGCGTCACAGGTCGCAAGGCGTGAGCCCGGGAGCCCTGCACGAAAAAGGGCGGCCCGGATGTCCAGGCCGCCCGATCTCATTCAGCAGAGAGACGAGCCTAGTACTCGTCGCCCAGACCGTCCTGCTTGCCGGCGCCGCCTTCGAGCATGTCGGCCGCCGCTTCCGCCGCGAGGGCCGCATCTTCGTCGAACTGCGAGGTGATGACGTTTTCACCGCGCGCCTGGCGCTCGGCTTCGTCCTGGCTGCGGGCGATGTTGATGCTCACCGTGACGACGACCTCCGAGTGGAGCTTCACCTTCACGTCGTGCACGCCGAGGGTCTTGATCGGCTTGTCGAGGACGACCATCGAGCGATCGACCTTGCCGCCGGCGCCGTTGATGATGTCGGCGACGTCACGACCCGCGACCGAGCCGTACAGTTGCCCGCTTTCGCCGGCCTGACGGATCAGGATGTAGGCGGTTCCGTCCAGCGATTCCCCGGCGGTCGCCGCGGCTTCCTTGGCCTTGGCGTTGCGAGCTTCGATCTCGGCGCGCTGGGCGTCGAAGACCTTCAGGTTCGCGGCCGTGGCGCGGAGCGCCTTGGAGCGGGGCAGGAGGTAGTTGCGGGCGAAGCCGTCCTTGACGGTGACGACATCGCCAAGGGCGCCGCGGCCCTCGACGCGTTCGAGCAGAATGACTTTCATGGTCGTTCTCCTACTTCACGACGTAGGGCAGCAGGGCCAGGAAGCGGGCGCGCTTGATGGCCTTGGCCAGTTCGCGTTGCTTCTTGGCCGAGACCGCGGTGATGCGCGACGGCACGATCTTGCCGCGTTCGGAGACGTAGCGCTGCAGCAGCTTCACGTCCTTGTAGTCGATCTTCGGGGCGTTGGCGCCGGAGAACGGGCAGACCTTGCGGCGACGGTAGAACGGGCGGCGGGCGCCGCTCGCGGCCGGGGCCGAGGCTGCTTCGGGAGCGGTGGTGTCGGTCATGATCCTTGTCTCCCTTAAGCCGCGAAGTCTTCGCGGGGCCGGTCGGGCCGGTCGGGCCGCTCGGGACGATCCGAACGCTCGCGGTCACGATCACGACGGGCCAGAACCGGGGACAGCTCGAGGTCGAGCTCTTCCATGCGGATGGTCATGTAGCGCAGCACGTCTTCGTTGATCGACAGCTGGCGCTCCATTTCCTTGACGGCGTCCGACGGAGCGTCGATCGCCAGCAGGGAGTAGTGACCCTTGCGGTTCTTCTTGATGCGGTAGGTGAGGTTGCGGAGGCCCCAATACTCGATCTTGGCGATGTGACCGCCCAGACCTTCGATGATTGCCTTCATTTCCTCGTTGAGGGCTTCGGCCTGCTGCGGCGAGATATCCTGCCGCGCGATGACCACGTGCTCGTAGAGCGCCATAGGTTTCCTTCTTCCGGCTTGGAAGGCGGCGCGGCCAGGGAGGGAAGAGTCCCCGGTCACGATGGCTCTGGTCGCGGCGGACGGGAGTTTCCCGACCCTTTCAAGGCTCCGCGACAGACCGCCTTCCGTGAAGAGGCGCGCTAGTACGCGAGAACCGGCGGAAAGGCAAGCACGGGAGGCGGTTGCTCGAGGCCGCGCCTACTTCGCCTGCGCCATCTTCCACGCCTTCACCGCCGCCTTGGTGCGGGTGATGTGCTCGATCGGGTTGGTCAGGTTTGAATAGGCGAACAGCACCTTGCCGTCGGGGGCGATGACGTAGCTGGTCCGGCCCGACAGATCGGGCTTGATCGCCAGGGTGGCGTCGAAGGCCTTGATGGTGTCCTTCGAGACCGCCGCCACAGCGAACTGGTCGCGGCATTCGCTCTTCGAGAACTCCGCCAGCCGCTCGGTGTTGCCGGCCGTGACGCCGATCACCGTGGCGCCCATGGCCTTGAATTCCGGCGAGGCGAGCGCGAACTCGCGCGCCTCGATGGTGCAGCCGTCGGTGAAGGCGGCCGGGAAGAAGTAGAGCACCACCGGCCCCTTCCTCAGCGCCTCCGACAGTCTGAAGGGCACTGGCTTGCCGTCCAGGTAGGCGGTGCTGGCGAAGTCCGGCGCCCTGGCGCCCGGCTGCAGGGCCGCGAAAGCGGGGGCGGCGAGGGCGGCGCTGAGCGCGATGGCGACGAGCAGGCGTTTCATGTCGGGTCTCCCGGTTGCCGGGATAGTTAGCCCGTCCGGCCGCCGGGTCCAGCGGTCAGGGCGCGCGGACCGGCGTCTCTCCGTCCCATGTCCACCGCACGTGAGCGCACGGCTTCTCTTCCCGGAAGGCGCAATCGGCGACGCCCTCGACGGTCATGAAGGTCGGCGTCGGCGCCAGGTCGATGCCCCAGTTGGCCTCCGGCGCCTCGAACGCCACCTCGAAGTCGCCGCCCTTGCTCACCAGGATCACCGTCGGGACCGGGGGACTGTTCTTCCCCGTCTCGGCCATCTCGCAATAGTCGTAGTAGGTCCCCACGACCCAGTCGCGGACGCCGTCGTTGTTCAGGTCGGGCAGATCGTTGAACGCGCTGTCCTCGCCCTCCGGCGCCGTGCCGCCCGCCGCGGCGCAGAAGGCGGCGCGACGCGCGAGTTGGGCGCGCACCGCCGGCGGCGCCGCCGACAGCGGCGTGGCGACCAGGGGGGAGGGGCCGCCTTCCAGCCAGGTTCCGCGCTTGGCGTTCGGACGCTCGATGAACCGGCCCAGGGCCTCGTTCCAGGCGTAGCCGCGCGGACAGTCCTCGACGCCCGCCTTGCCGCAGGTGCTGCCATGGAAGTCCAGGTCCAGCAGGCGCTGGCCCTCGGCCTTGCGAAGCTTGAACTGGCGGATCACCCGGTCAAAGGCCAGCACATAGCCGCCGTCGCGGGAGACGTAGACCTGCCGTCGGCAGCCGCCGGCGCCGCAGAAGAGGGAGGGGTTCTGGGCGGCTTCGTAGTCGACCATCCAGTCCGCGACGCCGTCGCCGTTGACGTCGACCTTCGAGAACAGTGCGGACGGCATACGGATCTTGAAGCCGTCTGGCTCGTCCGGATCGACCATGGCCTGGTGGGCGTCGGTGTAGAAGGCCTCGACCGGCTTGCGGACGGCCTCCGGCAGGGCCGCCGCCGCCGCGATCGCGCAGGCGGACACGGCCGCCGCGACCAGACCCATGATAATGCGCTTCACGAAGACACCCGTCGTTGCGGGCCGCACCGGCCCGGACGTCGACGTCCCTACGCCGACGGTCGAACCCTGAACGCCTTCAACGACCGCCTCGCCCCCCAATGAGGGGGCTCAGATCGACGGATCGACCAGAATCTTCACGTTGCTCTCGGGATTGCCGAGATCGACGAAGGCCTGCGCCACGCCGTCCAGGCCCACCGTGCCGGTGACCATGGGTTCGAGGTTGATCTTGCCCTCGGCGATGTTGTGCAGCGTCTGGGCGAACTCGTCGGGCTGGTAGCCGAGCACGAACCGCAGATCGAGCTGCTTGTTGATGGCCAGAGAGGGCTCGATCTTGTCGGGCTCCATGCAGACGCCGGCGACGATGATCTGCGCCTTCGTCGGGCAGCCCTCGATCACGCTCTGCAGCACGCCGGGCGCGCCGACACACTCGAACACGACGGGCCGGCCGGACTGGGCGCCGGAGAACAGCGCCGCGCGCATGGCCTCGCTGGTCATCGGCACGCCGAAGTCAGCCCATTTGCTGTGCGGGCCGGTCTCCTTGGGATCGATAACGACGTCGGCGCCCATGGCCTCGGCGGCGGCGCGGCGGCGGGGTGAGAAGTCGGCGGCGATGACCGGGCCGTGGCCGCGCACCTTCAGGGCCGCGATCACCGCCAGGCCGACGGGGCCGCAGCCGATCACCAGGGCGACCGAGTCCTTGTCCAGCGCCGCGCTGGCCACGGCGTGCTCGCCCACCGCCATTGGCTCGGTGAGCGCCGCATGCTCCGTGGAGAGGCCGTTGGGGACCTCCAGCAGCAGCATCTCGGTGAGGATCATCCGTTCGGCGAAGCCGCCGGGATAGAGGTTCGAATAGCCGACCGCGTCGAAACGGGTCGGGCTCATGTTCACCGGCATCGAGACCACCCGTGTGCCGGGCTTCAGCCGCGTCGCGCCCGGGCCGCCCTCCAGAACCTCGGCGCAGAACTCATGGCCGAACACGATGTCCGCCGCCGGATCGAGGTCGCCGCCGCCGCCGCCCGAGCGCCGGCCCATCTCGACCATGTGGTCCAGGTGGTGCAGCGCGTGCAGGTCGGAGCCACAGATGCCGCACAGAAGCGTCTTGACCCGGACCTGGCCGGGTCCCGGATCCAGCTCGTCGATGTCATCGCAGATCAGCTTGCCAGCCCGACGCACGACCGCCCGCATCGTAGTCCTCCCTTATCGTTGGCGGCAGGCTAGGCGATGACGCGGGGGCAACGCCAGAGGCGAACTGGGGCGTCAGGCGACGACGGCGGGAATGTCCAGAACCGTCTCGAGAACGTGGGTCGGACCATAGGCTTTCAGCGCCTCGGCATTGGTGTAGCCCCAGCAGACGGCCCCGGTGGCCATGCCGATCTCGCGCGCCGCGTCGATGTCGCGTGTCTCGTCGCCGATGCTGAGGGCCTCTGCGGGCTTGGTGCTCATCGCGGCGAGGACCTTCCTGAACTTCGTGGCCTTGCCGAACACCGACGCTCCGCAGCTGAACCGCGAGACCAGGGCGCAGAGCTCCGGCCCCAGCACGATGCGGATGTTTTCCTCGGAGTTGGAGCTGACGATGGCGATCTTCGCGCCCGACTCGTGAACGGCCTTCAGCATCTCGGGCACGCCGTCGAACAGGCGGATGTTTCCGGCGTCGGCCTTCATCATCTTCTGGAAGTGTGCGGCCAGCATCGGCAGCTTCAGCACCGAGACCTTCTGGAGCTTCATCAACTCGCGCGCGCTCTTGCGGCGCAGGTTGTCGAGGTCGCCGCGGTCGATCGGCAGATAGCCGAAACGACTGGCCATGGCGTCGGACGCGTCGAGGAACCAGCCCATCGTGTCACCGAGGGTTCCGTCGAAATCGAAGATGATCAGCTTGTAGGCGGGCAAGATTTCATCCTGACACGGATTCAGCGGCAAATCGCGAAACTTGCCCGCTGTTACCCTTTCCCCTAACCGTGCGCGCCGGATTCGTCACTTTCCGAGAGGGTTTCCATGAGCCTCGCGTTCATTTTTCCCGGCCAGGGCAGCCAGGCCGTCGGCATGGGCGCCGAGCTGGCCGAGGCGTTCGCCAGCGCCCGCGAGGTGTTTCAGGAGGTCGATGACGCCCTGGGGCAGAAGCTGTTCAAGCTGATGAAGGAAGGCCCCGAAGCCGACCTGACCCTGACCGAGAACGCCCAGCCGGCCCTGATGGCGGTCAGCCTGGCGGTGTCGCGCACCCTGGAAAAGGAGTTCGGCGTCGCCATCGAGAGGGCCGCCTTCGTCGCCGGCCACTCGCTGGGTGAATACGCCGCCCTGGCCGCCGCCGGCGCGATCAGCCTGTCCGACAC
The DNA here is from genome assembly GCA_030652755.1 of Caulobacter sp. Lineage (GTDB taxonomy): Bacteria > Pseudomonadota > Alphaproteobacteria > Caulobacterales > Caulobacteraceae > Caulobacter. The sequence goes on from JAUSPV010000224.1 coordinate 50,784, forward strand.
CGCCCGACTGCTGAAGCTGCGCGGACAGGCGATGCAGCGCGCCGTGCCGGTCGGCGCCGGCGCCATGGCCTCGCTGATCGGGCCCAAGACCGACGTCGCCCTGGCCGAGGCCGCCGCCGCGGCGGGCGCTGAAGTCGGCGTCTGCGTCGTGGCCAACGACAACAACAACGGCAACGTGGTGATCTCCGGCGACCGGGCCGGCGTCGACCGCGCCATCGAGAAGGCCAAGGAACTGGGCGCGCGCGCCATTCCGCTGAACGTGTCGGCCCCCTTCCACTGCCCGCTGATGCAACCGGCGGCCGACGAGATGGCCGAGGCCCTGGGAAAGGCGACGATCATCGCCCCGCGCGCGCCGCTGGTCGCCAACGTCACCGCCCGCCCGACCTTGGACCCCGAGGCCATCCGCCGAATGCTGGTCGAACAGGTCACCGGCCGCGTGCGCTGGCGCGAGAGCATGGAGTGGATGGCCGGTGCGGGCGGCGTCACCCGCTTCGCCGAGGCCGGATCGGGCAAGGTGCTGTCGGGCATGGCCAAGCGCATCGCCCCGGATGCGGAGGCGACCCCGCTGAACACGCCCGCCGATCTGGAAGCGTTCGCCGCGTCGCTGTGAGTTCATTGCGTCCTTCGACACGCGCCTTGCGGCGCTGCTCAGGATGACGTGCACTACGGGCCATCAACAGAATACGTCATCCTGAGCAGGCCCGAAGGGCCGTGTCGAAGGACGCACCAAGGGAAATGCCAGACATGTTCGACCTCACCGGCAAGACCGCCCTCGTCACCGGCGCCACGGGCGGCATCGGCGGCGCCATCGCCCGCTCGCTGCACCAGCGGGGCGCGCACGTCGTGCTCTCTGGGACGCGCGAGGAGGCCCTGAAGGTCCTGGCCGGCGAGCTGGGCGCCCGGGTCTCGATCGCGTCGGCCAACCTCTCTGATTCGGCCAGCGTCGACGGCCTGGTCGCCAAGGCCGAGGAAGCCGCCGGCGCGCCGCTGGACATCCTGGTCGCCAACGCCGGCATCACCCGCGACGGGCTGATGCTGCGGATGAAGGACGACGACTGGGAGCAGGTCATCAAGGTGAACCTCGAATCCTACTTCCGACTCTCCCGCGCCGCCCTGAAGGGCATGATGAAGCGCCGCTGGGGCCGGATCATCGGAATCACCTCGGTCGTCGGCGTGACCGGAAACCCCGGCCAGGCCAACTACGCCGCCTCCAAGGCCGGCATGATCGGCTTCTCCAAGGCGCTGGCCCAGGAAGTGGCGTCTCGTAACGTGACGGTGAACACCGTTGCGCCGGGCTTCATCGCCAGCCCGATGACCGACGGCCTCAACGACACGCAACGTGAGGCAATCCTTGGGAAAATCCCCTCCGGCCGCCTGGGTTCGGGCGAAGACGTCGCGGCGGCCTGCGTCTATCTGGCCAGCGAGGAGGGGGCCTACGTCACCGGTCAGACCTTGCACGTCAACGGCGGCATGGCGATGATCTAGAGGAAGCCTTCCTGTTCGTCGGCTGGCCGCTGGCCACCCCGAAAGGAACATGGTAGGCGGAGCGCGATTTCCGGTGTCCAGCCTTGGCTGGCGCGGCCACGACAATACCAAAGAGGACCTACAGAATGTCCGACATTCTCGAGCGTGTGCGTAAGATCGTCATCGAGCATCTCGATGCCGATCCCGAAAAGGTCACCGAGAAGGCCAGCTTCATCGATGACCTGGGCGCTGACAGCCTCGACAACGTCGAGCTGGTCATGGCCTTCGAAGAGGAATTCGACATCGAGATTCCCGACGACGCCGCCGAACATATCCAGACGGTCGGCGACGCCGTGAAGTTCATCACGGAGAAGGTGGGCGGTTGATCCGTCGACCCTAGTCCGTACGATCAGCCGCCGCGCTACCGGGAAACCGGTATGCGCGGCGGTCTTCGTTTGAGCGGTCCGTAGTTTCGGACCCGGGAGGAGTAGATCCATGCGTCGCGTCGTCGTCACCGGCCTCGGCCTCTTGACCCCGCTCGGGCAGGGCGTGGACATCACCTGGAAGAACGTGCTGGCCGGAAAGTCCGGCGCCGGACGGATCTCGAGCTTCGATCCCGAGGAGTACGGCTGCCAGATCGCCTGCGAAGTGCCGCGGGTCGACGGTCGCGGCGGCGGTGGTCCCGACGTCGAGGGTTCGTTCGATCCCAATGGCACCATGGCGCCCAAGGACCAGCGCAAGGTCGACGACTTCATCCTCTACGCCATGGCCGCCGCCGACGAGGCCGTCCGCGACGCGGGCCTGACCGAGATCGACGGCGAGATGGCCTTCCGCGCCGGGGTGATCATCGGCTCGGGCATCGGCGGGCTGAACACCATCGCCGAGACGGCCATCGAGCTGCGTGACAAGGGGCCGCGCCGCATCAGCCCCTTCTTCATTCCGTCGGCCCTGATCAACCTCGCCTCGGGCCAGGTTTCGATCCGCTACGGCTTCAAGGGCCCCAACCACTCGGTGGTCACCGCCTGCGCCACGGGGGCCCACGCCATCGGCGACGCGGCCCGGCTGATCAAGTACGGCGACGCCGACATCATGATCGCCGGCGGGGCCGAGGCCTCCATCTGCCCGATCGGCGTCGCCGGCTTCGTCGCCTGCCGCGCCATGGCCACCGACTTCAACGATCGCCCGGAGGCCGCCTCGCGCCCCTATGACAAGGATCGCGGCGGCTTCGTCATGGGCGAGGGCGCCGGCATCCTCGTGCTCGAGGAATACGAACACGCCAAGGCGCGCGGCGCGAAGATCTACGCCGAGGTGGCCGGCTACGGCCTGTCGGGCGACGCCTACCACATCACCGCCCCGTCCGAGGACGGCGACGGCGGCTTCCGGGCCATGGCCGCGGCGCTGAAGGACTCCGGCCTGGAGGCGTCCGACATCGGCTACGTCAACGCCCACGGCACCTCGACCATGGCCGATGGCCTGGAGCTGGGCGCGGTCACTCGTCTGCTCGGCGACAGCGCCAAGGACACCAAGATGTCCTCGACCAAGTCGATGACCGGTCACCTGCTGGGCGCCGCCGGGGCTGTGGAGTCCATCTTCACCATCCTGGCCCTGCGCGACCAGATCGTGCCGCCGACCATCAACCTGGACAACTGCGAGTTCGAGACCGAGATCGATCTCGTCCCGCACAAGGCGAAGCCGGTTGAGATGCATGCCGCGATGTCCAACAGCTTCGGCTTCGGGGGCACCAACGCCTGCGTGATCTTCAAGAAGGCGCCGTGAGCAAGAAAGCCGTACGTTCCGAGGGGCTGCCGTTGATGCGGCGACTCGTCATCATGGGCATGAGCGGCTTTGCCGTGCTCTCGCTGGCGGTGATGGTGCTGGGCCTGTGGGCCGTCTGGACCTATCGCGGCCCCGGTCCCGAGACGGCATCGGGCCAGATCAGTTCGGTCGTCCTGCGCCGTGGCGCGGGCCTCAACGAGATCGCCTCGTCCCTGGAGCGGGCCGGCGTCATCCGCTCCGGCGCCATCTTCAAGGCCGCCGCCCAGGTGACCGGCGTCGCCCGCGACCTGAAGGCCGGCGAGTACGAGTTCGCCTCCGGCGCCTCGATGGCCCGGGTGCTGGACGATATCCGCGCCGGCCGCGTGGTGCGCCACCAGGTGACCATCCCCGAGGGCGCGACCTCGGAGACGGTCATCGAGCTGCTCAACGCCGAGGAGGCGCTGACGGGTATCGCCCCGACCCCGCCGGAGGGCACGGTGCTGCCGGAGACCTACGACTTCCAGCGGGGCGAGGACCGCGCCGCCGTGCTGCAGCGGATGATGGACGCGCGGGACAAGCTGCTGGCCGCCCTGTGGGCCCAGCGCCAGCCGGGTCTGCCGGTCACCACGCCCGAGGAGGCGGTGATCCTGGCCTCCATCGTCGAGAAGGAGACCGGCGTCGCCAGCGAGCGCCCGCAGGTCGCCTCGGTGTTCACCAACCGCCTGCGCAAGGGCATGCGGCTGGAGAGCGACCCGACGATCATCTACTTCATCACCAAGGGCAAACCGCTGGGCCGCCGGATCCTGAAGTCCGAGCTCGAGAACCCGGCCAACAACTACAACACCTACATCATCGACGGCCTGCCGCCGACGCCGATCGCCAACCCGGGCCGCGCGGCCCTGGCGGCGGTGCTCGACCCGCCGCCCAGCGACTACCTATTCTTCGTCGCCGACGGCACCGGCGGTCACGCCTTCGCCGTCACCTACGAGGAGCACAGGCGCAACGTCGAGAAGTGGCGCGAGTACCGCGCGCGGACAGGAAAATAGATGGCCCTTTCGGGAATGACCGGCTTTGGCCGGGCCGAAGGCGCGCTCGGCGACTGGACCTGGGCCATCGAGGCCCGCTCGGTCAACGGCCGCAACCTCGAGACCCGCTTCAAGGCCCCGCCGGGCTTCGAGGCGCTCGAGAAAGCGATCCGCGACGGATCCCAAGCCCGCTTCCAGCGCGGTCAGGTCAACGTCAGCGTCCAGGCTCGCCGGGCCGAGAGCGCCGGCGCCGCCAGCGTCAACATCGACCAGCTTGAGCGCTACCTCGCCGCCGTCACGCCCTATGTGAAGGCCAAGCGGGTCAAGCGGCCCACCGCCGACGGCCTGCTGGCCCTGCGGGGGGTCATCGAGGTGACCGAAGCCGCCGAGGACCCGGAGGCGCGGGCCGCCCTGGAACAGGCCATCGCCGCCTCCATCGGCCAGGCCCTCGACGCGCTGAAGGCGGCGCGGCTGGAGGAAGGCGCGGCCCTGACGCCGGTGCTGACCGGCATGATCGATCGGGTCGAGTCGCTGGTCGCCGCCGCCGGGACGGAAGCGGCCGCCCATCCGGTCCTCATCAAGGAGCGGTTCGCCGGACGCATGGCCGAACTGCTCGGCCAGGCCGCCAGCGAGGAACGCATTGTCCAGGAAGCCGCCGCCATGGCCACCCGCGCCGACGTGCGCGAGGAGCTGGACCGCCTGGCCGGCCACATCGCAGCGGCCCGCACGCTGATCGCGTCCGAGGCCGCCGCCGGCCGCCGGCTGGACTTTCTCACGCAGGAGTTCATGCGCGAGGCCAACACCCTGTGTTCGAAATCGGCGACCCCGGCCTTGACCGCCATCGGTCTCGACCTCAAAGCGGTGATCGAGCAGTTCCGCGAGCAGGTGCAGAATGTCGAGTGACGAGGCCCGGCCGACGCGGGGCCTGATGCTGATGGTCGTGGCGCCGTCCGGGGTGGGCAAGACCTCGCTGACGCGGCGGCTGGTCGCTGACCACTCCGACCTGCACCTGTCGATCTCGGCGACCACCCGCGCGCCGCGCCCGGGCGAGCACGACGGCCGCGACTACCACTTCGTCGACCGCCCGACCTTCGACGCCATGGTCGAGCGCGGCGAGTTCCTGGAGTGGGCCGAGGTCTACGGCAACCGTTACGGCAGCCCGAAGATCCCGATCATGGAGGCCCTGTCCAAGGGCCAGAGCACCCTGTTCGACATCGACTTCCAGGGCGCCATGAAGATCTGCGGCCAGGCGCGCCAGGATTGCGTGCTGGTCTACATCCTGCCGCCGTCGCTGGCCGAGATGCACCGCCGGCTACACGCCCGCTCGCAGGACAGCGAAGAGGTCATCCGCGAGCGCATCGCCCGCGCCAAGGAGGAGGTCTCCAACTGGAAGACCTTCGACTATGTGGTCATGAACGACGACTTCGACCGCGCCTACGCCGAACTGGCCCACATCTACCACGCCGAACGCCGCAAGGCCTCGCGCAACCTCTGGATCGAGCCGCTGGTCGAGGACCTGCTGGCCGAGGCGATCCCGGAGGCGGGGGAGGGGTAGGGCTAAAGCGCCCTAGCCAGCCGCAGAAACCCTTCCACCGGCACCGTCTCGGCCCGCACGTTCGGGTCGATCCCTGCCTTCTCGCACAGGGCTTCGCCGCCCAGCAGCCGCAGGCTTGAGCGCAGCATCTTCCGCCGCTGGCCGAACGCGGCGGCCGTCACCTTCTCCAGCGCGGCGATCAGGTCGGCCGGCGGGGCGTCGGCCAGCGGGTCGAGGCGCACCACGGCCGAGGCGACCTTCGGCGGCGGGGTGAAGGCTCTCGCGGGGAGGTCCATGACCACCTTCGCCCTCGCCAGCGCCTGGGAGACCACGCTCAGCCGGCCGTAGGCGTCGGCGCCCGCCGGGGCGGCGATACGGTCGGCGACTTCCTTCTGGAACATCAGGGTCATGGAGACCGGCCGCCACGGGCCGGTCAGCCACTTGATCAGCAGCGGCGTGCCGACGTTGTAGGGCAGGTTGGAGACCACATGCCCCGGCCCGCCCGCCAGCGCCGCCTCGTCGACCTTCAGCGCGTCGGCCTCGACCAGGGTCAGGCGGCCGTCCGAGACCGCCGCCAGCTCGTTCAGCAGCGGCAGGAAGCGGGCGTCCTTCTCGACGGCGATGACGTTCGCGCCGGCCTCGACCAGCGCGCGGGTCAGGCCGCCGGGACCGGGCCCGACCTCGATCACCGTCTGGCCCTCCAGCGGGCCGGCCAGACGGGCGATCTTCCGCGTGATGTTGAGGTCGAGCAGGAAGTGCTGGCCGAAGCTCTTGTCGGCCAGCAGGCCGTGATCGGCCAGGCTCTCGCGGAGCGGGGGGAGGGTGTCCAGCTGGCTCATGGCCGATCACTACGCGTGACCATCTCCACTGTCATCCCGGCCGTAGCGCGCAGCGCGCAGAGCCGGGACCCAGGGGCGGGTGCGCGGCATTGGCTGGGTCCCGGATCGGCTGCGCCTTCCGGGATGACAACGGGGGGAGGAGGGCGCTCGCTACCCCCGCCGCGCCGCGATCTCCGCCGCCAGGCGGATGGCGGCGATCAGGCTGTCGGGGCGGGCCAGGCCTCGGCCGGCGATGTCGAAGCCGGTGCCGTGGTCGGGCGAGGTGCGGACGATGGGCAGGCCCAGGGTGACGTTCACCCCGCCCCAGAAGTCGAGCATCTTCACCGGGATCAGCGCCTGGTCATGGTACATGCAGAGCACCGCGTCGTAGCGGGCCCGGGCCTCCGGGTGGAACAGGCTGTCGGCGGGCGAGGGGCCGGTCGCCTCGACGCCGAGCTCGCGCAGCGCCCGGACGGCCGGAGCGATGACCTCGATCTCCTCGCGGCCCAGCGATCCCGATTCGCCGGCGTGCGGGTTCAGGCCGGCGACGGCCAGGCGCGGGGCGGCGATCCCGAAGTCACGGCGCAGGGCCTGGGCGGTGACCAGTCCGGCGTTGACGATCTTCTCGACCGTCAGCAGCCCCGACACCCTCGCCAGCGGCTCGTGGATGGTCACCAGCGCCACGCGCAGGTCGGCGGCGGTCAGCATCATCACCGGTCCGCGCGCGCCGTCGTGGCGGCTGGCGGCGGTCAGCTCGGCGAGGAACTCGGTGTGGCCCGGAAAGCCGAAGCCGGCGGCGTAGAGCGGGGCCTTGGCGATGGGGGCGGTGACCAGGCCGCTGGCCGCGCCGGTCAGGGCCAGGGCGACGCCGGTCTCGATCCAGCGGATCACGGCGGCGGCGTTGGCGGGGTTGGGCTGGCCGGCCACCACCGAGGTGGTCAGCGGGATATCCAGCACCGGCAGGGCGTCGGCGAACACCAGCGCCGCGTCCTCCGGCCGGGTGACGGCCTGAACGGGGACGGAGCCGCCCGGCGCCGACTCCAGCGCCTGGCGGTCGCCGATGACCATGAAGGCGGGACCGCTCTCGCGGAGGGCCCGCCAGGCTCTGGCCGTGATTTCCGGTCCCGTGCCGGCGGGATCGCCGAGACTCAGCGCTAGAGGCGCCGGCGTCACCGCTGCTCGATGGTCGCCGTGCCGCGCAGGTCGCGGAGCAGGCGACGGGAGATCATCGACAGCTGCTGGCCGACGAGACGGCTTTCGATCTGCTGCGCGGTCGGGATCTGGGCCCCGCTCTGGCGGCGACCGCAGACCATGATCAGGTGCAGGCCGGCGTTGGTGCGGATGGCTTGCGACAGCTTGCCGTCGGGCGTGGTCGCCACGGCGGCCTGGAAGCCCTCGATCAGGCCCGCCACTTCGGCTTCGCCCAGATCACCGGCCATGACGCCCTGGACGTCGGCGGCCTTGGCTTCGAGATCGGCGCAGCCTGTGACCAGCGGGCGCAGGGCCTCGAGCTGGGCGGTGGCGGCCTGAACCTGTTCGGCCGTCGCGTCGGCGGCGAGCGGCACGGCCGCCTGCTTGAGGCTGACCAGCGAGACATTGGAGCCGGCCCGCTTGTCGCGCAGCGCGATGATGTAGACGCCGTCGTCGGTGACGATGGGGCGGGAGATCTGGCCAGGGCGCAGCTGTTCGAGTGCCTGCTCGACCTGGGCCGGCATCTCACCGGCGCCGACCCAGCCGGCGTCGCCGCCGTTGGCGGCGGTGGCGGCGGAGGAGAACTGCCGGGCGACCGCCGGGAAGGGCGCGCCCTGCTGGATCTGGACGATGAGCTGGCTGGCGCCCTGGACAGCATTGTCGAGCCCGCCGACGCGAACCGGATCGATGACGACTTCGCTGATCTGGTACTGCGGCTTGCCCGCCGAGCTGGTCAGCTGCTCCTGGACGGCCTTGATCTGATCCTGGCCGATGCGCAGGCGGCTGCCGAAGCGGCCGCGGATGTAGCCCTGCCAGCTGACCTCGGCGCGAATCTGTTCGCGAAGGGTCTCCGGACCGACTCCGGCGCTGCGGAGCTGGGACAGCATCTGGTCGGCCGTCATGTTGTTGCCCTTGGCAACCTCGGCCAGTTCGGCATCGACGTCCTCGTCCGACGCGACGATGTCGGTCTTGTGCTCTTTCTCGACCTTGCGAAGCTCCTGGATCTGAAGGCGCTCCTCGGTCAGCGAGCGCATGGCTTCGCGCTGCAGCTGCGGCAGGGTGTTCTCGTCCGGCTGGATCCCGGCGGTGATCGACAACAGCCGCATCCGCTGGACCAGATCATAGGTCGAGATGATATCGTCGTTGACGACCGCGGCGACGCTTTCGCTGATAGACGACAAAGGCAGTTCGGCCAGGGCCGCGCCCGTTGTGCCGGGGACCGGCGCTTCCTGCGCATGGACCATGGGGGCGAAACCGAGGCTCAGAGCGGACGCCGCCGCCAGTGCCAGCCTCGTCACGCTACGCGTCGACGTATTCAATCTTGTCGTTCCCCTGAATGCTTCGACGGGCGGATAGGCGTGGTCCCGGCCGTTCGTCACTGGCTGTAGCCTTTATCGCCCAATGTGGCGAGCGTTAGGCGCAGGATCACCGAGTCCGACGGGCCCAGCGAGCGGTTATAGGTTTCTTCGTGCACCCAGACGACGGCGATATCGAGGCAGTCGTCGCGATACAGCCCGCCGAACTCCTGGCGACGCCACACGCCATTCTCGATATCCCGCACACCCGCGAAGGTGACGCCCCAGTTGCCGGAGATCATCACGTCGCCCGCGAAGTCGAGATCCTCGCGCTTGACGCCGGTGATGTCCTGGTTGTCCCGCAGGTAGCGAACAAAGCCGCGAGCGCGCGTGGTGTCGACGTCGACGCCTGCTTCGAAGCGTCGCACGTCGCCCTTGTCCTCGCTGAACCGGGCGCGGGTGAAGAAGCTGACGCTTTCGAGCGGCCGGCCCTCCGCCGCCACGATCCAGTCCGATTTCCTGGTCTGCAGGCCGCTCCGCGTCGGAAACTGCGGGTCTGGCTCGGAGCGATAGCTCCGGCCCACAAGAATGCTGCCGCCGCGGCCGTCATCATACATGACGCTGGCGCGGGCCCCGACGTTCACCCGCTGGCCGCCCTCGTAGCGGTCGAAGCCGGGAAACTTGTTGGCCCGCAGCAGGTTGGTCTCGTCGAACTCCAGGACGCCGCTGTCCTCGTTCGGAATGGACGTGTCCAGGTCGACGTCCGGCGACAGGGCCACCTGGAGCAGTGGCTCCAGCACGATGGTTCGGGCGCCGTCCCTGCGGACCAGCGGGAAGCTGATGTCGACGCCGGCCACGCCAACGGCGCGGCTGACCGTGTCGTCGGCGGGGCCTGGGGGCGGCAGTTCGTCGAGGCTGTAGACATCTGCGCGCACCTGCGCGAACGGCGAAACGCGAAGGCCGTTGGCGAAGGTCCAGGTGTCGCGCCAGTCGGCCAGGGCGCTGACCCGTCGGCTGTCCGTGCCCGGCTGGGCGGCGACGAACTGCGACTGTTCGCGGGTCAGGGCGACCGCGGAGCCCTGGAGCCGCAACCGGCCCCCGAGCACCGGGCCCTCAGGCTCCCAGCGTCCCTCGATCAGTGGCGCGATCGTCGGGAAGGCCCGGTCGTTGTCGATCGGGCGCAGGCCCTGGATGCTGAGCGCCGAGACCGAGAGCCAGGAGCGGTCGTCCTGGCGCACGGCATAAACCTGCGAAGTCAGGCGGAGATCGTCGGACGGCATCAGCCCGCGTTGATTGTAGACATCGGAGATGTCGTACTTGTCGAACAGCAGGTCGTCGGAGGTGCGCTCGGCCGCGAAGCCCCAGCGCCAGTTCTCGTCGATCTTGAAGGCGCCGTCGGCCAGGATGTAGCTGCGCGACGTGGGGTCGCCGAAGCGGTCGCCGTCGCCGTCCAGGTCGCGTTCGTAGGTGTAGCCGAGGCGGGCGTTGATCTGGCCCGACGAGAAGCGCTTGCGCCACTGCAGGTTCAGGAAGGGGTTCACCTTCGTGTTGATCTGCGGGCTGATCACCAGGTCCTCGGAGGGCGAGATGATCAGGGCGTAGGGTTGCTCGTAGGACAGGCCCCGGCGGGCGGAGCCAATGACCTTGGGGGCCAGCAAGCCGCTCTTGCGTTCGGCGTCGGGATCAGGGTGCCAGAAGACCGGCGCATAGAAGACCGGCACGCCCCACATTTCGATGACGGCGTTGCGGTAGTAGATGATCTGCTTCTCGCGGTCCTGGACCACCTTCTCCGCCCGGATCGACCAGGTCGGCGTCTTGCTCTTGTCCCCGGCGCAGATCTCGCAGGGCGTGTAGATCGCCTGGGTGAGTTCGTTGATCAGGTCGCTCCGGCGCACCGCGGTGCTGGCGGCGAGCTTGGCGTTGTCCTGCAGGCGGGCCGAGAATCCGCGCGCCACGCCCGAACGCATTTCCTCGTCCAGCACCATCTCGTCGGCGAAGCTGATCGCGCCGGAGGGGTCGATGATCACCACGTCGCCGCGTGCGGTGATCAGGCCGCCGCGGATGTCATAGACCAGGGAGCGCGCCCGCAGGGTGCGGCCGCGATAGCGGACTTCGACATCACCTTCGGCGGTGACCCTCTGGGCGCCGTCATCCTGAATGAGGCTGTCGGACTCGAGGTAGAATCCCGCCTCGCCCAGACCGTCGTCGGCCGGCGCGGCGGCGATCGGAGCGGTCGCGATGGCCGGGAAGTCCTGGGCGAGGGCCGGCGCGGTGGCCGCCATCGCCGCGAGGGCGACGCCGGCCAGCAGAAGGCCACGGCCCCTGGGCCGTTGCAGGGCTCGACTGGCGGTCGTCATGTGACGGTCTTCCTCCCGGCGACGCGCCCCCGCACGATTCCGCCGTCTTCCGTATAGCAAAGCAAAGTCAGTCCCGATAACAGCGCCAGCAACGGCGGCGCCCAGGCGGCGGCGAAGGCCGGCACGATCTCGGCCTTGCCCAACGCGCCACAGAACTGGTTGAAGAAGAAGAAGACGAAGCCCAGCGCCACGCCGGACCCGGCCAGCGCCGCAAGGCCGCCCAGCCGCATCAGCCGCAGCGAGAAGGCGGCCGCCAACAGCGACATGGCCGCGAACAGGATCGGCATGGCCAGCAACTGGTGCAGTCTCAGGCGATAGGGCAGCGCGGAGAATCCCGCTGACTCCGTGCCGCGAATCGTCGCCGGCAGACGCCAGAAGGCGATGGCTTCGGGTGTGGTGAACCGTTCGATCGCCGCCTGCTCATCCAGGGTCGAGGGGATGGACAGGGTCTCGGAGCGGACCGATCCAGCGCCCGGCGCCGCCTCGCGCACGCCCCTCAGCTGCCAGTAGCCGGGCATGAGCCGGGCTTCCTCGGCCTCGATCCGTCGCGTGAACTCCAGCCCTCCGCTGGCGTTCACACGGTAGACGAACATCGACACGTCCTTGAGCCGAACGGTGCCGTCGATCTGGTCATGGGACCGGGCCCGTATGACCACCTGCGAGGTGTCATCGCCCTGGCGCAGCCATGTGTCCTTGGGCGTCGATGTCTGGAATTCCTCCAGCACGGCGTCACGCGACTGTTCGAACTGCGCGCCGAGCATGGCCGCCAGCGGGTTCAGGGCGGCGACCGTCACCGCGCCGACCATGAAGGCGGCGGCGGTCGCCGGGAGAATGAAACGCCAGGCGGAGACGCCGGCCGCGCGCATGGCGATCAGCTCGCTGCGGCGATTCAGGCCCACGAACGCCGCCAGCGTTCCGAACAGGAAGGTGAACGGCAGCAGCGTCAGAATCGTCGACGGCGCCTTGAGCAGGGTCAGCCACAGCAGACGGGGAAAGCCCGCGTCGCCCCGTCCGCCGACCGTGCGGGACACCTCAACGAAGTCGATCAACAGGATGACCGAGCCGATCACGGCCAGGGCGCCCGCCACGCCCATCAGCGTGCGCGCCAGCACGTACCGTTCGAGGCGTCCGATCCCGAGATTCACGCGGCCACCCCCGCCACCGGCTTCTTGCGTGACTCGCTCAATCCCATGGGCAGCCATTCGCGCCAGCCGTGCCGGCGCCGGACGGGTCGGTACAGCTGACCAAAGCCCCAGGCCATGGTGGCGAGCGGGATCAGATACTGAACGACGTTGAGGGCCGGCGTGTCTTCACAGGCAGCCTGGACGGCGAAGCCGACGATCCGCACCGTCGCCGCCGCCGCACCGACGACAGCGATGCGTCTGCCATAGCCCAGGCGACTGAAGCTGGAGCCCAGGACCGCGGCCAGCGCCAGGGCCATAAAGGCCAGGCTGTAGAGCGGCGAGGCCAGGCGCGAATGCCCCTCGGCCAGCAATTTCCCCCGGTTCTTCTTCTCGTAAGCCTGGGAGAGGTCCGGATTGAGCAGCTCATGCAGATAGCGGTCGGAGGCCTTGTAAGTGACGACCTCCGACGTGCTCAGGAAGGGCGCGAGCTCAAGCGCGTATTCCTCGAAAGACAGATAGTTCAACACGCCGGTGGTGGAGAACTCCTGGTTCGAGCCGTTGCGCATGACCAGCACCGGCTTGCCGCCCCGCTCGGTGATGCGGCCCTCCCGGGCCGTATAGGTGGTGGCGCCGCCGTCCAGCTTGCGGTGGTGGATGAACAGGTTGCGGATCTCGCCGTTGGGGTCGACGCTCTGGCCATAGACGGTGAGCCTGGGGGCCGGTTCGGAGAACTCGCCTTCACGGATCAGGGTCGCCGCCACGTCGCTACGCGCCGCCGAGACGATCTCGCGCATCGCCCGGTAGGACGTGGGCTGGACCCAGAGGTTCACCGTCAGCCCGACCAGCACCGCCAGCGTGGCCAGCCGCACGGCCGGCGAGATCAGCCGCCAACGGCTCATGCCGCCCGCCTGGCAGACCACAAGCTCGTGATCGGTCTGCAGCCGGTTCAGCGCAACGAGGGCGGCGACGAAGATGGCGATGGGCAGGATCAGGTTCATCAGCTGCGGCATCGCCAGCAGGATGACCTGCAGATAGATCCAGGCGGTCTGGCGCTGCTCGATGATGATGTCGAGGCGACCCAGGCTCTGGCTCAGCAGTCCGACGGCGCCCAGCGCGGCGGTGGCCAGCAGGGTCGGCGTCAGCAGCTGGCGAAAAAGGTAGCGCTCGATCAGACGCATGAAGGGAAGCTGGGCCCGTTAGGCGGCAGGGGAAAACCCCAAATCAGGAGTGGACCGTTCTATACCCCCCCCGACGTCGGAAACAACCGCCCGCGCTTCCCTCCGGGCCCGGGTTGGACTATGCCGCGCGGACCACTTTCAGGAGCGTTCCATGCGCATCGAGTTCGTCGCCTTCGACGTTGGCCAGTCCCCTTCGGGCGGCGCCGCCGCGGTCATGGTCTTCGAGAACGGCAAGATGTCCACCGCCGCCGAGGCCATGGACAAGGCGACCTCCGGGGCGTTGTCCCGCGCCCTGGCGGCCGCGCCGCGCTTCGCCGGCAAGCCGGGCCAGACCGTTGAGCTCGTTGCTCCGGCAGGCCTGGACGTCCAGCGGCTGCTCGCCGTCGGCGCGGGGCCGGCCGATGGCCCGGGCGGCGACACGGCCGAGCGTTTCGCGGCCCAGGCCTATGGCGCGGTCAAACTGTCGGGCGCCAAGGTGCTGCACGTCTTCACGCCGGGAGCCCGGGCCGAGGACTCGGCCCGGGCCGCCTTCGGCGCCACGCTGGCCGCCTACCGCTTCGACAAGTACCTGACCACCGAGAAGGCCGAGAAGAAGCCCTCCATCGAGGTGGTGCGGGTGATCACTGACGACGTCGCCGCCGCCGAGGCCGCCTTCGCGCCGCTCAAGGCGCTGGCCGAGGGCGTCTACTTCTCGCGCGATCTGGTCTCCGAGCCGCCGAACGTCCTGTTCCCCGCCGAGTACGCTCGCCGGATCAAGGACCTGGAGTCGCTCGGCCTCGAGGTCGAGGTCCTGGGCGAGGCCGAGATGGCCAAGCTCGGCATGGGCAGCCTGCTCGGCGTCGGCCAGGGCAGCATCCGCGACAGCCAGCTGGTCGTCATCCAGTGGAAGAACGGCGGCGATACTCAGCCGATCGCCTTCGTCGGCAAGGGCGTCACCTTCGACACCGGCGGCATCAGCATCAAGCCCGCCGACGGCATGGAGGACATGAAGTGGGACATGGGCGGGTCGGCCGCCGTGGCCGGTCTCATGCACGTGCTCGCCGGCCGCAAGGCCAAGGTCAACGCCATCGGCATCCTGGGCCTCGTCGAGAATATGCCGGACGGCAACGCCCAGCGCCCGGGCGACGTGGTCACCTCGATGTCCGGCCAGACCATCGAGATCATCAACACCGACGCCGAGGGCCGCCTCGTGCTGGCCGACGCCCTCTGGTACTGCCAGGACCGCTTCAAGCCCCGGTTCATGGTCGATCTCGCCACCCTGACCGGCGCGATCATCATCTCACTGGGCAACGACTACGCCGGATTGTTCAGCAATGACGATGCGTTGTCGGAGAATCTTCTGGCGGCGTCGAAGGCCTCCGGCGAGACGCTTTGGCGGATGCCGCTTCCGGACGCCTACAACAAGCAGATCGAGAGCATGATCGCCGATGTGAAGAACACCGGCGGTCGGCCGGGCGGCTCGATCACCGCCGCGCTGTTCCTGCAGAAGTTCGTCAACGGCGTGCCCTGGGCCCACCTCGACATCGCCGGCACCGCCTGGAAGAAGCCCTCGACGGTTCCGACCATCCCGGATGGCGCCGTCGGCTTCGGCGTGCGGCTGCTCAACCAGCTGGTCGCCGACAAGTACGAGGTCTGACGGGACGCAACGCGCTTGAGCAATCCACCCTGCGAGGTCTGGTTCTACCACCTGGAGCGCTCGTCGCTCGACCAGGTGCTGCCTGATCTGCTGGACAAGACGCTCAAGCGCGGCTGGCGGGCGCTGGTCCGCACGCCCGAGCCGGAGCGTATTGACCACCTCGACGGCTGGCTGTGGAGCTATCGCGACGACAGCTTCCTGGCCCACGGGGCGGCGGATGAGCCGTTCGCCGATCACCAGCCGATCCTGCTGACGACTGGCCAGGACAATCCCAACGGGGCGCACGCCCTGTTCCTGATCGACAACGCCGAGCCGGGCGATCTTTCGCCGCACGAGCGGTGCATCGTATTGTTCGACGGTCGGGACGAGGCGGCGCTGGCCGCCGCCCGCGGTCGATGGAAGACGTTCAAGGCGCAGGGCCTGCCGGTCAGCTACTGGCAGCAGGCCGAGCGCGGATGGGAGAAGAAGGCATGATCCGCAAGCTGGCCACGCTCGCCGCAGTGCTGACCCTGTCAGCCTGCGCCTCGACGCCCGCGCCCCCGACGGCGCCCGCTTCGCCCATCACCGCGGGGCCGACCATGCCCCTGCCGCCGCCGCCGCCCGAGGACTCCTGCAAGTCGGGCGAGCTCCAGTATCTGGTCGGCCGCAACCGCAGCGAAATCCCGGTGCCCAACGACCCGTCGAAGCGCCGCGTGGCCTGCACGAGCTGCCCGGTGACCATGGACTACCGCCCCGACCGGCTGAACATCTTCTTCGACGCCGAGACCGGGATCGTCAAAGAGGTGAAGTGCGGGTAGGCGGTGCGTGGTTCGACACGCGCCGTCGGCGCTGCTCAGCATGACTTTGGTGGGTAGACCTCTTTCTCAGTCATCCTGAGCGCCGCGCAGCGGCGTGTCGAGGAACGCATGCCTCACATGGTCTTCACGAGCGCGTTCAGCTGATCGGCGACCTGACCCCAGCCCTCGTGGAAGCCCATCTGCTCGTGCTGCGCCCTGGTCTCGGCGGTCCAGTGCCGGGCCCGGGCGGTGTAGCGGGTGCGACCGTCGCCGAAGTCTTCCAGTTCGATGATGGCGACCATGAACGGCTGACCGGTCGGGACCCAGCCCGGCAGGAAAGCGTCGGTCGTGACGATGCGCCGATTGGGGACCAGCTCTAGATAGACGCCGGGGTTGGGGAAGTCCTCGCCCTCGGGACTGCGCATGACGATGCCCGCGGAGCCACCGACCCGCAGGTCGCAATCGGCGGAGACGATGCTCCACGGCGCCGGCGCGAACCACTGCTTCATCAGCTCCGGCGTTGTCCAGGCCTTGAAGACCTTGTCGGGCGTCGCGTCGAGGATGCGTTCCAGGACCAATTCGTGTTCGGCGGTCGGGGTCATCAGGCGTTCCTCGTGTGAAGGTCGGTCGGTTCGGCGAGCGGAGCCGTGGTCGTTCCCAGGACGGACGGGGGCGAACGATCCCGACAGGCGGGCGAAAATTCCAGCGGAATTTGATACAGATCATCACTGGCCGGTCCGGCGAGGCGCCTCATCGCGGTCGCGGCGGACGGGCCGAGCTTCGGAGACCGGGACCATGCGAAACGCGCTGATCGTCAGCCTTCTGTTCGTCGCGGCCTGCGCGGGCGGACCGCCAGTCGAGCCCGCACGGACCCAAGCGCCACAGCCCCCGGGCGACGTCTTCTACGGCAAACAGGTCGCCGAGCGGTACTGTGGGGGCTGTCACGCGGTCTCCCACGGGCCCAGCCGGATGGAGAGCGCGCCCGCCTTCACCGGTCTTCACCGACGCTACGACGAGGGCGGTTTGCGGCGGCTGCTGGAGGAGGGCTTGATCCTGCCCTCGGACCGGATGCAGGAGGAGGGCTCTCGCTACACCCACCCTCGCATGCCCGCCGTGGTCCTGGGCGCGGATGAAGCCTCCGCCCTGATTGCCTACCTGCGCAGTCTGGAGCCCGCTCGCTGAGCCCTCAGGCCTCCACCCCGGCTAGCTGCTCGGCGATCTCCATCCATTCGGCCTCGGCCTTGTCGACGGCGGCCTGCGCCTTCAGGCGCTTCTGGCCGAAGTCGGCGGCCTTGCGGGGGTCCTTCACGTAGATCGCCGGGTCGGCGAGGATCGTATCGATCTCTTCCAAGGCCTTGGTGGTCCGGGCGACGACGGCCTCGGCGGCTTCCAGCCGGCGCTTGAGCGGTCCTGCCATCCCGGCGGCCGGGCGCGGCGCGGGCGGCGGCGGCGGGGGAGCGGCCGGTTCCTCGCGCTTGACCTGCGAGGGCGCCCGGGCGGCGACGCGGGCCCGGTCGATGACGAATTTGGCGTAGTCGTCCATGTCGCCGTCGAACGGCTTGATCGAGCCGTCGGCGGCCAGCCACAGCCGGTCGGCGACCAGCTCCATAAGCGAGCGGTCGTGGGTGATCAGGATCACCGCCCCCTCGTACTCGTTCAACGCGTCGAGCAGCGACCGGCGCGAGTCGATGTCCAGGTGGTTGGTCGGCTCGTCGAGGATCAGCATGTGCGGCGCGTCCATCGCCACCAGGTTGAGCAGCAGACGGGCGCGCTCGCCGCCCGACAGGTTCTCGACGGTGGTCTCCTGCTTTTCAAACGGCAGGCCGAACTGGGCCAGACGTGAGCGGCGCGACGACTCGCTGGCCTCGGGCATGGCGCGGCGGATGATCTCCAGCGCCGTGTCCTCGGGATCCATGGCCTCGATCTGGTGCTGGTGGAACCAGCCGACCCGCATCTTGCGGTCACGGTGGAACTCGCCGGTCTGGACGCCGAGCGCCCCGGCAATCAGCTTGGCGAAGGTCGACTTGCCGGCGCCGTTGACGCCCAGCAGGCCGATGCGGTCGTCGAGATCCATCCGCAGATTCAGGTTCTTGAGGATGGGCCGCCCCTCCTCGTAGCCGACGTTGGCCCGCTCCAGCCGGATCAGCGGCGGGGCAAGAGGGCGTGGCGGCGAGGGCAGGGTGAAGGGGGCGACGCGCTCCTCGATCGTCGTGGCCACCGGCTCCATCTTGGCCAGCCGCTTCATCCGCGACTGGGCCTGGGCGGCCTTGGAGGCCTTGGCCTTGAAGCGGTCGACGAAGGACTGCAGGTGGGCGCGCTCGGCCTCCTGCTTGGCCTTGGCCGACAGCTGAAGCCGCGACTTCTCGGCGCGCATCTTCTCGAAGTCGTCGTAGCCGCCGGTGTAGATTTCCAGCTTGGCGGCCGCCAGGTGCAGGATGTGGGTGCAGCTGTTGTTCAGAAGCTCGCGGTCGTGGCTGATGATCAGCGCCGTGTGGGGATACTTCTTCAGCCGCGCCTCGAGCCACATGGCGCCTTCGAGGTCGAGGTAGTTGGTTGGTTCGTCGAGCAGCAGCAGGTCCGGTTCGCTGAACAGCGCCGCGGCCAGGGCCACGCGCATCCGCCAGCCGCCGGAGAACTCGGCCATCGGCCGCTCGAGGTCCTCGGTGCTGAAGCCGAGACCGGCGAGGATTTCGGCGGCCTTGGCCGGGGCCGCGTCGGAGTCGATCTCGATCAGGCGGGTCCAGATGTCGCCCATTTCCTCGGGGTCGGCGGTCTCAAGCCGGGTCAGCAGCGTGTGGCGCTCCTCGTCGGCTTCGAGGATCGTGTCGATCAGCGACACCGGCGTCGCGGGATGCTCCTGCGCCACCTGGCCAATGCGGGTGCTCTTGGGCAGCACGATCTCGTCGCCGCCCGCGACCAGCTCGCCCATGATCAGTTTGAACAGCGTCGACTTGCCCACGCCGTTGCGCCCGACCAGGCCCACCTTGGAGCCAGGCGGCAGCGAGACGCCGGCCTTCTCGAAGAAGCGCCGCCCCCAGGCGTCGAAGGTGAGGTCATTGATCTGAAGCATGAAACAGTTAGGTCGTCACAAAGGTTGGCGGATCGAGGGCCCGCCGCTATAAGCCCGCGACCCTCAAAACACCAACTCTGTGTAAGGCTCCCAGACTAGCCATGACCGAACGCACCTTCTCGATCATCAAACCCGACGCCACGCGCCGCAACCTGACCGGCAAGATCAACGCCGTCATCGAAGACGCCGGCCTGCGCATCGTCGCCCAGCGCCGCGTCCGCCTGAGCGACGCCCAGGCGAAGAAGTTCTACGAAGTTCACGCCGAGCGCCCTTTCTACGGCGAGCTGGTCGGTCAGATGACCGCCGAGCCGGTCGTCGTGCAGGTTCTGGAAGGCGACAACGCCGTGGCCCGCTACCGCGAAGTCATGGGCGCCACCAACCCGGAGCAGGCCGCCGACGGCACGATCCGCAAGTTGTTCGCGCTCTCGATCGGCGAGAACTCGGTCCACGGTTCGGATTCCATCGAGAACGCCGGCATCGAGATCGCCCAGTTCTTCACTGACGCCGACATCGTCGGCTAAGGCATAGCGATCATGCGCCGCTACAGCAGACCTGCTCTGTTGCTGGCGGCGCTGCTGGCCGCGCTGGCCGGCTACATTGACGCCGTCGGGTTTCTGCAACTCGGCGGCTTCTTCGTTTCCTTCATGAGCGGCAACTCGACCCGCCTCGGCGTCGGCGCGGCGCTGGGGGATCTGACCATCGTCGCCACGGCGGGCGGGCTGATTGCCCTGTTCGTGGTCGGGGTGATCGGCGGGGTGCTGGTCGCGCCCGAGTGGTGGCGCTGGCGACGTGTGTCGGTGCTGACTCTGGTCACCGCCCTGTTGGCGGCCGCCGCCTGGCTGGCCGGGCAGGGCAGTCCCGCCTCCGCCGCTTTCGCCGCCCTGGCCATGGGCGCGCTCAATGCCGTGTTCCAGCGCGATGGCGATATCGCCATCGGCGTCACTTACATGACCGGCGCCCTGGTCCGCATGGGCCAGCGGATCGCGATGGCCCTGCGCGGCGGACCGGTCTGGGACTTCGCGCCATTTCTGATGCTGTGGATGTCGCTGACCACCGGGGCGGTGCTTGGCGCGCTGAGCTACGGCAGGATCGGCGGCGCGGCCCTGTGGGTGGGGGCCGCCGTCAGCGCGGCGGTCGCGGCGCTGCTGGCGGCGCGGGACGGGAGACGCGGCTAGGATCGCAGCCCGGCCAGATCCGGATAGCTCTCGCGGGCCTCCTCGCCCGTGATCACCTGCGTGCCGCGCGGGGTCTCCTCCCACCAGGCCTGGCAGGCGTCGCAGCGGTAGAGCACCGCCCCGCCGGCGTTCGCGCCCAGACGGTTGGGCAGGTGGCCGTCGATTAGCCACTGGCGGCGGCAGGTCTCGCAGCCGCGCAGGCGGGCCATCAGCCGGCCACCAGGCGAGCCAGCGCCGCGGGGTAGAGGTCGTGCTCGGCCTCCAGCACGCGGGCGGCCAGGGCCTCCGGTGTGTCGCCCTTCAGGACCGGCACGCGGGACTGATCGAGGATCGGGCCCTCATCGACCCCCGCCGTGACCAGATGAACCGTGCAGCCGGCCTCCGCATCCCCGGCCTCGATCGCCCGGCGATGGGTGTCGAGCCCGGGATACTTCGGCAGCAGGGAAGGGTGGATGTTGATCATCCGGCCGGCCCAGGCCTCGACCAGCCAGGGCGTCAGCACGCGCATGTAGCCGGCCAGGGCCACGTACTCCGCCCCGGCCGCGCGCAGGGCGGCGTCGAGGGCGCGTTCGTGGGCCTCGCGGTCAGTCCCGAACGGCCGGTGGTCGATGCCCAGGGTCGGCACCCCGGCCGCGGCGGCGAGCGCGAGGCCCTGGGCGTCCGGCCTGTTGGACAGCACCAGCACCACCTCATAGGGGCAATCGGGGGCTTTGGCCGCGTCGACGAGGGCCGTCATGTTCGAGCCGCGGCCGCTGATCAGAACGGCGACTTTGGCGCGGTCCGTCATTGCGTGGTTCGCGACGCTCACTGCATTCGCTCCTCACCATGACGAAGACGGGGGCGTTCCACTGAATTCGTCATCCTGAGGAGCGGGCCTTGGCCCGCGTCGCGAAGGACGCAAGGCCACGCCGCCATCATCCGTTGGCCAGCTCGCCGCAGACGAAGGCGTCCTCGCCGGCTTCGAGCAGAGCGGCCAGCACCTCCGGCGCGGCGTCCTTGCCGACGATCAGCAGCAGGCCGACGCCGCAGTTGAAGGTGCGGCGCATCTCGTGCTCGGAGATGCCGCCGGTCGCCTGCAGCCACTGGAACACGGCCGGCATCTCCCAGGCGTTCCAGTCGAAGCGCGGGACCAGGCCGTCGGCGATGGCGCGGGGCGGGTTCTCGATGAGGCCGCCGCCGGTGATGTGGGCCAGACCCTTGATCTGGCCGGCCTTGATCAGGGCCATGGTCGACTTCACGTAGATGCGGGTCGGGGCCATCAGCGCCTGGGCCAGGGTCAGGCCTTCGGCGAACGGGCAGGGGGCGTCCCAAGCCAGGCCCGAGCGCTCCACCACCTTGCGGACCATCGAATAGCCGTTGCTGTGCGGACCGCTGGAGGCCAGGCCGATCAGCACGTCGCCGGCCCGCTGGGTCTCCAGCTTGGGCAGCACGCCGTCGCGGTTCACGGCGCCGACGTTGAAGCCGGCCAGGTCGTACTCGCCGTCGGCGTACATGCCCGGCATCTCGGCCGTCTCGCCGCCGACCAGCGCGCAGCCGGCCAGCTTGCAGCCCTCGGCGATGCCCGCCACGACCCGCGTCGCGATGGCCACGTCCAGCTTGCCGGTGGCGAAATAGTCGAGGAACAGCAGCGGCTCGGCGCCCTGGGCCAGCAGGTCGTTGACGCACATGGCGACCAGGTCGATCCCGACCGTGTCGTGCAGGCCCGTCTCGATGGCGATCTTCAGCTTGGTGCCGACGCCGTCGGTCGTGGAGACCAGCAGCGGATCCTCGTAGCCGGCGGCCTTGAGGTCGAACAGGGCGCCAAAGCCGCCCAGGCCGCTGGCCACGCCGGGGCGCGCGGTGGCCCTGGCCAGCGGCTTGATGGCCTCGACGAGGGCATTGCCGGCGTCGATGTCGACGCCCGCCTGGGCGTAGGTGAGGCCGTTCGGCCGATCGGTCATGGGGCGTCTTCGCGGTGAGTTAGGGTATGAAAATGCAGCGGAAATGGCCTTGCCTCTTGCAGACTCGGCCCCGCGCGGGGCTATAGCTAGCCGATGCAGCCGATTACGACCACCGCCGAACTGGCGGATTTCTGCAAGTCCTTGAAAGGCCAGCCCTTTATCGCCGTGGACACCGAGTTCATGCGCGAGACGACGTACTGGCCCAAGCTTTGCCTCATCCAGGTCGCCGCCCCCAACGGCGTGGAAGCCTGTATCGATCCCATGGCCGAGGGCCTGGATCTCAACCCGCTTCTGGACGTCCTGCGCGACGAGACCGTGCTCAAGGTCTTCCACGCCGCCCGTCAGGACGTCGAGATCTTCAACAACCTGGGCGCCATGCCCCGGCCGTTGTTCGACACCCAGATCGCCGGCATGGCGGCCGGCTTCGGCGAGCAGATCGCCTATGACGCCCTGGTCCGCCAGATGCTGAAGATCGAGCTCGACAAGTCCAGCCGCTTCACCGACTGGGCTCGCCGGCCGCTGGCCGACAGCCAGCTGACCTACGCGCTGGCCGACGTGACGCATCTGGCGAAGCTGTTCCCGATGCTGCGCGAGCGGCTTGAGAAGGGCGGCCGCATGGCCTGGGTCGAGGAGGAGATGCTCGCCCTCACCGATCCGGCCCTCTACGACGTCGACCCGGAGAACGCCTGGAAGCGTCTGAAGCCGCGCAAGCACACCGCGAAGTATCTGGCCGTGTTCAAGGCCGTCGCCGCCTGGCGCGAGCGCACCGCCCAGCAGCGCGACCAGCCGCGCGGCCGCATCCTGAAGGATGACGCCATCGACGAACTGGCCGCCCAGGCGCCGACCGACGCGGCGGCCATCGACCGTCTGCGCGGCGTGCCCAAGGGCTTTTCCGGCAGCAAGTTCGGCCCCGACCTCATCGCCGCCATCAAGGAGGCGCTGAAGGATCCCGAAGGTTACGCCCCGAAGATCGACCGCGAGCGCGGCCCGCAGAACGTCGCCGCCGGCGCCATCGTCGAGCTCCTCAAGGTGCTGCTGAAGGCCCGGTCGGAAGACGCCGGCGTGGCCTCCAAGCTGATCGCCACCGTCTCGGACCTGGAAAAGATCGCCAACGACGACAACGCCGACGTCGGCGCCCTGACCGGCTGGCGCAAGGACGCCTTCGGGGCCGACGCCCTGAAGCTCAAGCGCGGCGAACTGGCCCTGGTGCTGGACGGCGCCCGCGTGCGGGTGGTCGAGGTGCGCCGGGCGCCGAAGGCGGCGGCGGAGTAGCTGCGAATGGCGCCCGTCCGCACCACCGCCATCATCTATGACTTCGACGGCACCCTGGCGCGGGGCAACATGCAGGAGACCAGCTTCATCCCGGCCCTGGGGATGACGCCGGCCGAGTTCTGGAACGACACCGTCAAGCCGCAGACCATCAAGGCCGATGGCGACGACATCCTGATGTACATGCAGCTGATGCTGCAGACCGCCCGCGAGAAGGGCATCGACGTCACGCGCCAGATGCTCCGGGGCCACGGCAAGGACGTGGCGCTGTTCGACGGGCTGCGCGACGGCAGCTGGTTTGACCGCATCAACGCCTTCGGGGCCGACTACGGCCTGACGGTGCAGCACTTCATCCTGTCGTCGGGCCTGGCCGAGATGATCGAGGGCTGCCCGATCCGCGACCGGTTCGAGCACGTCTTCGCCAGCAAGTACGTCTATGACGCCGATGACCGGGCTGTGTGGCCGGCCGTGGGCATCAACTACACGACCAAGACCCAGTACCTGTTCCGCATCAACAAGGGCGTGCACAACAACTGGGAGCATGAGCGCATCAACCGCTACGTCCCCGACGAGGACCGCCCCGTCCCCTTCGAGCGGATGATCTTCATCGGCGACGGCGACACCGACGTGCCGACCATGAAGATGATGCACACCAAGGGCGGCCACTCGATCGCCGCCTATGACCCGCGCACCGAGCCCAACGACCAGACCAAGCTCCACCGCCTGATCAGCGACGACCGCGTCAACTTCGTCGCCGCCGCCGACTACCGCGAGGGCCAGCCGATGGACCTGATCGTCAAGGGCATCCTGGGCCGCATCGCCGTGCGCGAGCGGACGATGCCGGCGGGGTAGCCGGGCGGCGGAAGTCGGCGAGATCCGGCGAGATCCCGCGTGAGTTCGACGAATTTTCCGCGAGATCCGGCGATAAGCCGCCAATTGTCCCCAGTGTCTCGCATTGCCTTTCGCCGACGCTGAAGCGTTCGCTTCACGCTGCGCGGCAGGGGGATGGATTTCGCCTACGGGCTGGACGACGCCCCGCGCGGTGTCCTGGCCGCCGGGGCGGGCGGGCTGCGGGCCCCTTGCGGCGCGGGGGTTTGAAGGGCGGCTCAGCCGGCGCATGACCCATTGTGCGCCCGTTCAGAGGGGCGGGGATGGCGGCCGGGCGCCGGGCGCGCGGGGAGGGGGTCGATTGTCCCGCAATGTCTCTGTTTGTCTTCAGAGTATAGGTCCCGAGAGTCTTCATCGGGGGCGCACAAGGGGGCGGCCTTGCCGGAGCGATTCCGGTACGCGCCGGCCTGTCCCCCGCGATTTCCTGCCGGACCCGCCTATGCTAGGCTGACATCTGCGGTTCCGGCCTTGAGGCAGACGTCATGGGCGCCTTCGATCCCAAAATCCTGATCGACAAGATCACCGCGCTGCCGGTCGAGTTGATGGCCGAGGTCGAGCAGTTCGTCGACCAGGTCCGGGAGCGGGAGCAGGACCGCGCGCTCGCCCGCGCGGCGGCGGCTGCGAGCGTCCCCGCCTTCGCCGCTGTGTGGAACAATCCGGAAGACGACGCCTACGATGCCCTCTGAGGCGCGAGCGTTCGCGTTCGGCGACATCGTCCTCGTCCCGTTTCCCTTCACCAACCAGACGGCGATCAAGCAGCGTCCCGCCGTGGTGATCAGCGGCAGGTCCTACAATCAGGCGAGGCCTGACCTGCTGATGATGGCCGTCACGAGCCAGTTGCGGCCCGCGGCGACGCTTGGTGAGGTCTGGCTCTCCGACTGGCGGGCTGCTGGCCTGCTTAAGCCCTCTGCCGTGAAGCCGGTGATCGCGACGCTCGAACAGGGCTTGGTGATCAGGCGGCTGGGAGCCGTGTCCAAGCAGGACCAGGCCGCCCTGCGACGGGCGCTTCAAGAGATCATCGGCTGAAGTCCGCTGCGTGCTTCGACACGCGGCCCTTGACCGCTACCGCCCGTAGCCCACGGCCGCGCCGCCGGTCCCGCCGCCGCTGCGCGCCGCCTCCGTCGCCCAGTCGAGGTCGGCCAGGTACTGGTCGGCGACCGAGAGGTGGACCGGCGACAGCATCAGGTGCAGGCCGCGTGGCTCGGTGACGGCGCTGGTCACCCAGCCGCGCTGGTAGAGCTGGCCCAGGATGGCCAGACCGTCGACGTCCGGATGGGTGAAGGCGGTGATGCCCAGCTGCGGCGCGCCGATGACCTGGAAGCCGCGCTCGCGGACACCGGCCTCGATCTGTTCGCGGGCCCTGGTGACCATGCCGTGGCGCTGGCGATAGCCCTCCACGCCCAGGTAGTTCATCACCGCCCAGGCCGCCGCGATGGCCCCGCCCGGCCGGGTGCCGGCCAGGGTCGGGGTGGTCATCTTGCCGGCCGGCCAGTCGCTGACCGTGAAGATCATGTGCTTGCGCAGCGCCTCGCTGCGGAAGAACACCGTCGAGGCGCCCTTGGCGCAGTAGCCGTACTTGTGCAGGTCGGCCGACATCGAGGAGACGCCGGGAACCTCGAAGTCGAACGGAGGGACGTCGCCGCCGTTCATGCGCACGAACGGCGCGATGTAGCCGCCGACGCAGGCGTCGACGTGCAGCCACAGGCCGCGCCGCTCCGCCAGCGCGCCCAGCGCCTCGATCGGATCGATCAGGCCGAATGGAAAGCAGGGGGCCGAGCCGACGATCATGATCGTGGCCTCGTCGACCGCCGCCTCCATGGCCTCCGGATCGGCCAGGAAGGCCTTAAGCGGCGTGCGCCGGATCTCGATCTCCATGACCAGGCAGGCCTTGTCGAAGGCCGGGTGGGCCGAGCGCGGCAGCACGATGTTCAGCTGTCCGGTCAGGCCCCGTTCCTTGCGGGCGAAGTCGCGGGCGGCCTTCACGGCCATCAGGATGGAATCGGTGCCGCCGCTGGTCATGGCGCCCGCAGCGCCTTCCGGCGCGTGTAGCAGGCCAAGGCCGAAGCCGAGCACCTCCTGCTCCATCCGCGCCAGACTGGGGAAGGCGGCCGGGCCCAGACCGTTCTCCGAGGCGAAGAGGGCGTAGGCCTCCTTCTGCACCCGGTCCAGGTCCTCGCCGGCGTTGAACACATAGACCGCCGCCTTGCCGTCCCGCCATTTGACGTCACCGCCGGCCATGTCGGTCATCCGGGCGCGCACGGCGTCCCAGGGCTGGCCCTGGGCGGGAAGGGGTTGGGTCATGGCGGCCTCCGATGGTCTTTTGGCCAGCCTAGCCGCCCCGGCCGCCGCGCCAAAGGCCAAAGGGATGCGGGGGCGAACTACCCCTTCGCCCGGTAGATGGTGCAGCGCGAGGTTCCGCCGGTCATCGGGTTGGGGAACGGGACCTCGACGGCGTCGACGGTCGCGAACACGGCCGAGAGGCGCGCCAGGAAGGCCGGGTCGGGGCCGTCGTCGGACCAGAGGGCGAAGACGCCGCCCGGGGCCAGGGCGTCGCGCAGCCGGGCCAGCGCCGCCTCGCCGTAGAAGTCGGCGTGACCGGGCGCCAGCCAGCGGTCGGGGGCGTGGTCGATGTCGAGCAGGATGGCGTCCCAGCGCTGGTCGGGCGCGGCGACCAGCGCGAAGAAGTCGATGTGCCGGAACGTGCAGCGCGGATCGGCGCTGAGCGTCGCGCCCAGAGGGGTGAGGCCCCGGCGGTGCCAGTCGATGACCGGCGCCAGATATTCGGCCACCTCGACGCTGGCGACCCGGGCGTCGGCCAGGGCGGCGTGGGCCGTGTAGCCAAGGCCCAGGCCCCCGACCAGAACCTTCAGCGCCGCGCCGACGGCCCACTCGAGCCCCAGCTCCGCAAGCCGCGTCTCACCGACCGTGAACAGGCTCGACATCAGGTGCTCGTCGCCGAGCATCACCTCGAAGACGTCGGTCTCGATGGCCGGGATCCAGCGCCGGCGCAGCGACACCGGCCCGATGGGGGTGGGCTGGTAGTCCAGCTCTTCCAGCATCCGCCGGGGGGGGCGAACGGGCCCGGTCATCGGCGGGTCAGAGGGGCGAGGCCGCGCATCGTCATATCCGGCGCACTTCCAGCGGCAGGCCCAGCAGGCCGGCGACCGTGGTCGCCCGGCGGGTGGTCTGTTCGCCCAGCAGCATGTCCGACCAGCCGTCCAGGGCGGTGAGCACCAGCCGGCCGTCGTGCAGGCCGAGGCGCGACCGGGTGAGCAGGGCGGAGCTGCGGCCCGACAGGTCGCTGCCCAGGCGGATGGCGGCGCCCAGGGCCCGGGCGCGGCGGCGCTGGGCGTCGGTCAGCAGGCGCGAAATGGTGGCGCCCTCCGGCACCGACGAGGCCGAGCTGTGGCGGGCGAAAGCCGCGACGGCCAGGAAGGCGCGCTCGGCATGGCGCAGGCCGGCGATCGGCGCGCGCAGCACCTGCTCGAAGACCAGGTGGGCGCGGTGGTCCGGGTGCAGGCGCGAGCCGAGGTCGGCCAGACGGCAGGCGGCGGCGCGCATCACCGGTTCACGCTCGCCCATGACCGGTGGCAGGGCGTCGAACACCGGGGCGAGCCAGGCCTCCAGCGTCGGACCCAGGGCCTCGTCGACGCCCTGGCGGGCGGTGAGGGCGGCGCAGCCCTCGATCAGCGGATCCAGCGCCCGGACGGCGGCGGGCATGGCCTCGAACAACAGCCCCTCGCGCAGGCCGTAGGCCGAGATGACGATCCGC
Organism: Caulobacter sp.; assembly: GCA_030652755.1. Taxonomy (GTDB): domain Bacteria; phylum Pseudomonadota; class Alphaproteobacteria; order Caulobacterales; family Caulobacteraceae; genus Caulobacter. The sequence continues at coordinate 79,051 of JAUSPV010000224.1, forward strand.
TCCAGGCCCAGGCTCTCGATCAGGGTCTCCAGAACCATGGCGGCGTGGGGCAGGGTCTCGAGACGCTTTTTCGAAACGCCTTCAATGGTTTCCAGCGACGCCTTCGACTGGCGCGAGATGAAGCGGGCGGTGGCGAGCGCGTCGGCGCCGCTGATCTCGTACTGGTGGACGATCTGCAGCGGATAGTCGGCCAGCCGCATGTGCATCAGGGCCAGGTTGCGCCAGGCGCCGCCGACGGCCTGGAAGGTGCGGGTGGAGAACCGGGCGACGTGGGGCTCCAGCCGGGCGCGGACCTCGGCCCGCAGCCGGTCGCCCTTGAAGCCGTTCAGCGCGAAGGGGCCCAGCGCCAGGGTGGCGCCGGCCACCGGACCGTCGGCGCCCAGTCGCACCAGCTCCAGGCTGGCGCCGCCCAGGTCGCCGACCACGCCGTCGCCGTCCGGCGAGCCGGCCAGCACGCCGAGCGCGGCGTAGCGGGCCTCTTCCTGTCCGCTCAGCACCCGCAGCTTGAGGCCCGTCTCGGCGGCGACCCGGCCGACGAAGGCCTCGCCGTCGGCGGCGTCGCGCACGGCGGCGGTGGCGGCGGTGAACACGTCCTGCGTCCCGGAGGCGTCGAGCACGGCGCGGAAGCGACGCAGGGCCGCCATGGCCTGCTCGACCCCGCCGGGCGACAGACGGCCGGTGGCGCCCAGGTCGCGACCCAGACCCGCCAGCACCTTCTCGTTGTAGACCGTCCAGATGGCCCGGCCTTCCATGCGGTAAAGCACCAGGCGCACGGAGTTGGAGCCGACGTCGATGACGGCGGCGTCGCGCTGCTCCCGCACGCGGCTCTCGAGCACGGGGGCGCTAGCGGCGCGGGCCAACATGATCGAAGGCTCGGGGCAGGTCGCGCACCTTCTGGCCGCGGCCCGACAGGCTGGGGTTGTTCATGAAGTACTCGTGGGCCGAGAAGGCGCCGGGGTGATCCCAGGCGGGATCGCGCTGGTAGCCGCCTTCGGCGTCCAGCGTCCAGCTCTGCGCCTCGTCATTGAGGTTGGCGACCATGATCTGCTGCAGCACCTGCTGGTGGACCGTGGGGTTGTCGACCGGCGTCAGGGCCTCGACCCGGCGGTCGAGGTTGCGCGGCATCCAGTCGGCCGAGCTGATGAACACCTTGCTGCGGGCGCCGGGCATCTCGCCGCCGTTGGCGAAGGCGACGATCCGGGAATGCTCCAGATAGCGCCCGACGATGCTTTTGACCCGGATGTTCTCCGACAGGCCGGGCAGGCCGGGACGCAGGCAGCAGATGCCGCGCACGACCAGATCGATGGGCACCCCGGCCTGGCTGGCCCGGTAGAGGGCGTCGATGATCTCCGGATCGACCAGGGCGTTGAGCTTGCACCAGATGCCCGACGGCTTGCCGGCCTGGGCGTTGGCGACCTCGGCCCCGATCATCTCGATCAGGTCGGTCTTCATGGTCTCGGGGCTGTAGCTCAGCTTCTCCAGCCGCTCGGGCACCGCGTAGCCGGTAATGAAGTTGAACAGCCGCGCCGAGTCCCGGCCCAGGGCCGGGTCGCAGGTGAACAGCGACAGGTCGGTGTAAACCCGGGCCGTCTGCGGGTGATAGTTGCCGGTGCCGAAATGGCAGTAGGTGCGCAGGGTCTCGCCCTCTCGCCGCACCACCAGGCTGAGCTTGGCGTGGGTCTTGTACTCGACGAAGCCGAACACGACGTGGACGCCGGCCCGCTCCAGGTCCCGGGCCCAGCGCAGGTTGTTCTCCTCGTCGAACCGCGCCTTGATCTCGACCAGGGCGGTGACGTTCTTGCCGTTTTCGGCCGCCTCGATGAGGGCCGCGACGATGGGGCTGTTCTGGCTGGTGCGATACAGCGTCTGTTTGATGGCCAGCACGTTCGGGTCGCGGGCCGCCTGGCGCAGGAACTGGACCACCACGTCGAAGCTCTCGAACGGGTGGTGGACCAGGATGTCCTTCTCGCGGATGGCGGCGAAACAGTCGCCGTTGTGGTCGCGGATCCGCTCGGGGAAGCGCGGCGTGAAGGGCTTGAACTTCAGGTCGGCCCGGCCCTCCGGGATCATCTGGCTCATCTCGGCCAGGCCCAGCTTGCCGTCGATCACCACCACGTCGTCGGGGGCCGCGTGCAGACTCTCCAGGATGAACTCGCGCAGGTCGGCCGGCATGGCCGTCTGGATCTTGACCCGCACCACCCCGCCCAGGCGCCGGCGCTTGAGCTGGGCCTCGAACTCGCGGACCAGATCCTCGGCCTCTTCCTCGATCTCGATGTCGCTGTCGCGGATCAGGCGGAACAGGCCGCGCCCCTCGACCGCATAGCCGGGAAACAGGTGGTCGATGAACAGGATCAGCAGCGACTCGAGCGCGATGTAGCGCACCTCCGCCTTGCGGCCGCGCGTGTCGGAGGGCAGCTCCCAGAAGCGGCGCACCTGGCTGGGCACCGGCACCAGGGCATAGAGCTCCTTGCCGTCCGGCTTGCGCAGCTTCAGCGCCAGCGCGAAGCCCAGGTTGGGCAGGAACGGGAACGGGTGGGCCGGGTCGATGGCCAGCGGCGTCAGCACCGGGAAGATGTGGTTGAGGAAGATGTCCTCGGCCTTCTTTCGGTCGCCGGGCGGCACATCCTTCGCGTCGAACAGACGCACGCCCTCGGCGTCCAGCGCCGCGCGCAGTTCGACCCAGATGCGCTGCTGGTCGGCCATCAGCTCGCTGGCGGAGGCGTCGACCTTGAGCAGCTGCTCGGGGGCCGACAGGCCGTCCTGGCTGACCACCCGCACGCCCTCGCGCACCTGGGCCTTCAGCCCGGCCACGCGGACCATGTAGAATTCATCCAGGTTGTTGGCGCTGATCGACAGGAAGCGCAGTCGCTCCAGCAGGGGATGGCGCGGGTTCTCCGCCTCTTCCAGCACCCGGCGATTGAAGGCCAGCCAGGAAAGCTCGCGGTTGAAGAACCGTTCGGGAGAGGCCAGCAGGTCCTCGTCCAGCGTCAGGCCCGCCGGGGCGGGCGCCGGGGTGGTCTGGTCGCTGGGAGCTGCGGTCGCGGCGTCGGTCATGGGGTCCCTGTCCGGTCCGGCGTCTTGTCACCCGCCGCGCCGGTCGCGGCAAGGGTCATGACGGCGGTGTTACAGGGGGTCTGTTACGGATTTGTCGATGGGGGAGGGCGCCGAAAAGCGACAGGGCTTCCCCTTCCGCAGGGTTATGCTACCGTTTCGAAGAAGCGGTACGCAGAGACCGTGACGGAGGAAGCCGATGCCCTACGCCCAGAGCCGCGTCATCAATGACGCCGACAGCCACATCATGGAGTCCGAGGGCTGGCTGGCGAGCTTCGCCGACGCCTCCGTCCGCGACCGGCTGCTGTCCCTGCGGCTCGAGGCCGGCGGATCGGGAGCGGCAAAGGCCATTCGCAACGCCCAGGCGCGCCAGCTCGACCCCGAGGCCACGGCCGCCATCGCCGTCGACGTGGTCAGCGGTCCCAAGGGCTGGGGCGCGCTGGGCGCGATGAACCCGGACGAGCGGGTGCGGGCCCTCGATGACCTGGGCTTCCAGCGCCAGCTGGTGTTCACCACCTTCGCCGGCTCGCAGTTCCTGCGCAGCGACGATCAGGACGTACGGTATGGCGGCGCCCGGGCGCTGAACCGGGGCATGGCGGAGTTCTGCGCCGGCGACAAACGCATGATCGCCGTCGGCATGGTCACCCTCGACGATCCGGCCCGCGCGGTGGTGGAGATCGACCTGGCCATCAAGGCCGGGATCGGGGCGATGTGGCTGCCCGCCGCCACGGCCGGCGGCCGCTCGCCCGGCCATCCGGACAATGATCCGGTCTGGCGGTGGCTGTCGGAGGCGGGCCTGCCGTTCCTGCTCCACGTCGGCGGCTCGCCGCCGGTGCTCGATCCGGCCTACCAGAACAACGGCCATCCCCGGCCCACCGACTGGCTGGGCGGCGGCGAGAACCTGCGGGTGAAGGACTTCTTCACGCTCAGCTTCGCGCCGCAGATGTTCCTGTCGGCCCTGGCCTACGACGGCGTCTTCGACCGTTTCCCCGACCTGCGCGGCGGGGTGATCGAGCTGGGCGCCGGATGGGTGCCCGACTTTATGCGTCGGCTCGACCAGGGCTGGAAGAGCTGGCGCAAGACCGACCCGGTGGTCGGCACGCTGTCGCGGCCGCCGTCGGAGTTCATCCGCCGCGCCGTCCGTTTCACCCCCTTCGCCACCGAGGACGCCGGCCTGATCATCCGTGAGGGCGGCGAGGAGCTGTTCCTGTTTTCCAGCGACTTCCCGCACCCCGAAGGCACCAAGGACCCGATCGGCCGCTTCGAGGCGACCTTCGACGGGCTGAGCGAGGACGCGAAGGACCGGTTCTACCGCCGCAACTTCGAGGACATGTTCGTGGCGGGGTAGGGGGTAACCGCTCTTCCGCGCCAATAGCTCCGTCATCTTGGGCCTTGTGCCCAGGACCCCTCGCCAAGCTTCCCGGTGAGAGCGTGATCACTCGCTCACCTGCGACCGTGAGAGGGGCCCTCCCCACTGTTCAGACCGGAGACAAGGTGGACGCCTGTTCGGGGACATGGTGGACGGTTTTG
>JAUSPV010000231.1 GCA_030652755.1 Caulobacter sp.
CTGGATCGCCACGATGTGGGGCGGCTCCATCAGCTTCAAGACGCCGATGCTGTGGGCGATGGGCTTCATCTTCCTGTTCACCGTTGGCGGCGTGACGGGCGTGGTGCTGGCCAATGCCGGCATCGACTACAGCCTGCATGACACCTACTACGTGGTCGCCCACTTCCACTACGTGCTGTCGCTGGGCGCCGTGTTCGCGATCTTCGCCGGCTTCTTCTACTGGTTCGAGAAGATCTGGGGCGTGAAGTACAACGAGTTCCTCGGCGCGCTGCAGTTCTGGGTCATGTTCATCGGCGTGAACCTGGTGTTCTTCCCGCAGCACTTCCTGGGCCTGCAGGGCATGCCGCGTCGCTACGTCGACTATCCGGACGCCTTCACGCTGTGGAACCAGGTGTCGTCCTGGGGCTACGTGATCACGGCCGCCAGCGTCGGCATCTTCCTGATCGCCATGCTGGAAGCCGCCATCCGTCGCCGCCCGGCGGAAGCCAACCCCTGGGGCGAAGGCGCCACGACGCTGGAGTGGACCCTGTCCTCGCCGCCGCCGTTCCACCAGTTCAACGAGCTGCCGGTGATCAAGCCGGACCAACACTAAACGCCCCCGCGACAAGCGGAAGCAGACTAAAGGGCGCGTCGGGGTTGGACCCCGGCGCGCCCTTCGCCTATGAAGCCCCGGACATGAGCAAGCCCGTCGCCATCGAAGACCGCGCCGCGTCACAGCCGGCGCTCTGGTCTGACTACCTGCAGCTGCTGAAGCCGCGCGTCATGTCGCTGGTGGTGTTCACCGCCGCGACCGGCCTGGTGTGCGCCAATCAGCCCATCAATCCCCTGCTGGGCGCGGTGGCGATCCTCTGCATCGCCGTGGGCGCCGGCGCGTCCGGCGCGCTCAACATGTGGTTCGACGCCGACATCGACGGCCGCATGCGCCGCACCCGCGCCCGGCCGGTGCCCACAGGCAAGATCCGCGGCGCGGAGGCGGCGACCCTGGGAATCACCCTGTCGCTGTTCTCGGTGATGCTGCTGGGCATGACGACCAACTGGCTGGCCGCCGGGCTGCTGGCCTTCACCATCTACTTCTACGTCGTGGTCTACACGATGTGGCTCAAGCGCTGGACGCCGCAGAACATCGTCATCGGCGGTCTGGCGGGCGCCCTGCCCCCGGCCATCGGCTGGGCCGCCGCGGCCGGCGAGACGCCGCTGAACGCCTGGCTGATGGTGCTGATCATCTTCATGTGGACGCCGCCCCACGCCTGGGCGCTGGCGCTGTACACCTCGGAGGACTACGCCAAGGTCGGGGTGCCGATGATGCCGGTCGCCAAGGGCGCCGCCTCCACCCGCAAGCAGATCCTGATCTATTCGCTGCTGTTCGCGCCGATCTGCCAGATCCCGGCCTTCACCGGCCTGGGCGGCCCGATCTACCTCGCCGTGGCGGCGCTCGGCGGCGCGGTGTTCGTGCTGCTGGCCTGGCGGGTGTTCCGTTCGCGGGCCGGTGACGCGCCCGACGAGCGGATCGAGGGCGAGGACCGGCTCTACGCCGTGCGCGCCAGCTCCAAGGACGCCCGCAATCTGTTCGCCTTCTCGATCCTGTACCTTACATTGCTGTTCGCGGCCCTGCTCGCCGAGCACCTGGCCAAGATCGCCCCGCTGGAGCTCCTGTAAGTGACCTCTCCGCAAGACGACATGCCGCCGGTTCCGGCGGCCTCGGTCGACAAGGCCGCGCTGGCCAGGGCCCGCCGTGGCCGCAATATCGCCCTGGCCATCGGCCTGGTGCTTTTCGTCGTTCTCGTCTACGGCGTCACCCTTGTCCGGATGGGAGGCCATGTCGCAAGTCGCCCCCTCTGACGCGCCGCGCTCGACGGCCGCCCGCAACGCCCGCCTGGGCCTGATCTGTGGCGCCGTGTTCTTCGGGATGGTCGGCGTCTCCTTCGCCTCGGTGCCGCTGTACCGCGCCTTCTGTCAGCTGACCGGCTTCGACGGCACCGTCCGCAAGGCCGACGTCGCGCCGGACAAGGTGCTCAACAAGACCCTGACGATTCGCTTCGACGCCAACGTCCGCAACCTGCCCTGGAGCTTCGCGCCCGAGCAGGTCAGCCAGGAGGTGAAGATCGGCGAGACGGGCCTGGCCTTCTACAAGGTCACGAACAACGGCACGACGCCGCTGACCGCCCAGGCCACCTACAACGTGGTGCCCGAATCAGCCGGTCTCTACTTCCAGAAGCTCGAATGCTTCTGTTTCACCGACCAGACCATCCAGCCGGGCGAGACGAAGGAGTTCCCGGTCGTCTATTTCGTGGATCCCAAGTTCGCCGAGGATTTCGAGACGAAAGGGACGCCCGAAGTGACGCTTTCCTACACCTTCTTCCCGTCGACCGCAGGAAGCGCGCAGGCGCCCCTTGGCGGAACGGGCGAGGCGAGGCTATAGCACACGGGATTTTGGGGCGGTGCGCCGCTCCGGGGGAAACAGAGGTTCAGGCACGATCATGGCCCACGGCGCCGTAAAGCACGACTATCACCTGGTTAACCCCAGCCCCTGGCCGCTGATCGGCTCGATCGGCGCGACGATCATGATGGTCGGCGCGGTGGTCTGGATGAAGGGCCTGGTCCACGTCACCGACGAGACCTCGCCCCTGGTGTCCTACCTGCTGGGCAAGGGCCACCCGATCACCTTCTTCATCGGCCTGGCGCTGGTGCTCTACACCTTCTTCGGCTGGTGGAGTGATGTGATCAAGGAAGCCAACGCCGGCGACCACACCCCGGTGGTGTCGCTGCACCTGCGCTACGGCATGATCATGTTCATCGCTTCGGAAGTGATGTTCTTCGTGGCCTGGTTCTGGATCTTCTTCGAGATGGTCCTGTTCCAGGAACACCGCACCCTGACGCCGGCCATCGGCAACTTCGAGGGCGTGGCCGCGGCATGGGCCCAGTGGCCGCCCAAGGGCGTCGAGCTGGTCCCCGCCTTCCACCTGCCGCTGATCAACACCCTGATCCTGCTGTTGTCGGGCACCACCGTCACCTGGGCCCACCATGCCCTGCAGGTCGGCGACCGCAAGGCCGCCAAGATCGGCCTGGCCCTGACCATCGTGCTGGGCGTCCTGTTCACCGCCATCCAGGTCTACGAGTACCAGCACATCCTGCACGAGAACCTGTTCTTCTCGGAGGAAGCGGCCAACGCGGGCCTGTACGGCTCGGCCTTCTTCATGGCCACCGGCTTCCACGGCTTCCACGTGCTGGTCGGCACCATCTTCCTGATCGTCTGCTTCATCCGGCTTCTGAACGGCGCCTTCACGCCCAAGCAGCACTTCGGGTTCGAGGCCGCCGCCTGGTACTGGCACTTCGTCGATGTGGTCTGGCTGTTCCTGTTCGCGTTCATCTACGTGGTCTTCGGAACGCTGTAGCATGACCAACCCATACGCAGCCGGGGCGGCCGGACGCTGCCCCGACTGCGGCAAGGGCCACCTGTTCGAGGGATTCCTCAAGGTGGCCCCGACCTGTGAAGCCTGCGGCTTCGACCTGAAGGCGGCCGACACCGGAGACGGTCCGGCCGTTTTCGTCATTCTGATCGGTGGCTTCATCGTCGCCTTCGGCGCGGTGTTCACCCAGATCGCCTACAATCCGCCCGCCTGGCTTCAGCTGATCATCTGGCTGCCGCTGACGGTGATCGTCTGCGGCGGGCTGTTGCGGCCCTTCAAGGGTCTGCTGATCGCCGCCCAGTTCGCCAACAAGGCCCGTCAGGCCGGTCGTGACGATGTCTGAGCCCCGTCCGCGTTTCCCGATCGGGCTGACGATCAGCACCGCCATCGCCTTGCTGATCCTGCTGGCGCTCGGAACCTGGCAGCTGCAGAGACTGGCCTGGAAGACCGAGCTGCTCGACCGTATCGCCGCCACCCGTGACGCCCCGCCAAGGCCGATCACCGACGTCCCGCTGACACCGGCCTATCGCTTCACGCGGGTGACGCTGGACTGCCCGGGCCTGGCGACCGCGAGGTTCATCGAGCTCTACGCCTTGCAGGACGGCGCCGCCGGCTCGCGTCTCGTCTCGCTCTGCACCTACGCCGAAGGCCGCCCGCCGATCCTGGTCGATCGCGGCTTCGTGGCCGACACCATCTCCGCCCGCCCCGCCGTCACCCCGACGACCGACGTCGTGCGTCTGACCGGCGTGCTGCGCGAAGGGGTGGCGCCGGGCGCTTTCACCCCGCCGGCCCGCGAGGGTCGCTTCTACAGCGCCGATCTGCCGGCCATGGCCAACGCCCTGGGCGCCGGCCGCCATCCCGACGTCATGGTGACGGCCGAGACCTCCTCCAATCCGGAGTGGGAGGCGCTGGTCCCCTCGCCGCTGCCGGCCCAGATCACCAACCGCCATCTCGAGTACGCCCTGACCTGGTACGGCCTCGCCGCCGCCCTGATCGGGGTCTACATCGCCCTCCTCCGTCGCAAGTTGAAGAGCGCATGAAGTACGTCTCCACCAGGGCGGGCTCGGCCGGAGACGCCGCGCCCATCGGATTCCTCGACGCCGTGCTGGCCGGCCTGGCGCCCGATGGCGGGCTGTACGTTCCCGAAACCTGGCCGAGCCTGACAGCCGAGGAGATCGCCGGGTTCGCCGGCAAGCCCTACGCCGAGGTCGCCGCCGACATCCTGTCGCGCTTCACCGGGCACGAGATCCCGCACGACGTGCTGCTGGAGATGTGCACCGAGGCCTACGGGACCTTCACCCACGCCGCCACCTGCCCGATCAAGCAGCTGCGCCCCGGCCAGTTCCTGCTGGAGCTGTTCCACGGCCCGTCCCTGGCCTTCAAGGACGTGGCCATGCAGCTGCTGGGCCGGCTGTACGACTACGCCCTGTCGCGGCAGGGCCGGGTCATGACCGTGGTCTGCGCCACCTCCGGCGACACCGGCGGCGCGGCGGTCGAGGCGTTCCGGGGCCGGGCGAACACCCGTATCGTGGCGCTGTTCCCCGAAGGCCGGATCAGCGAGGTCCAGCGCCGCTTCATGACCACGGCCGCCGACGCCAACGTCGCCTGCCTGTCGGTCGAGGGCACCTTCGACGATTGCCAGACCCTGGTGAAGGGCCTGTTCGGCGACGACCAGTTCCGCCGCGCGGTGGACCTGACCGGCGTCAACTCGATCAACTTCGCCCGCATCGTCGCCCAGGCCGTCTACTACTTCACCGCCGCCGTGGCGCTGGGCGCGCCGGGTCGCGAGGTGGCCTTCTGCGTGCCGACCGGCAATTTCGGCGACGCCTTCGCCGGCTGGGTGGCCAAACAGATGGGCCTGCCGATCGCGCGGATCATCGTGGCCACCAACAGCAACGACATCATGGCCCGCGCCTTCGAGGACGGCCGCTACGCCCGGGGCGTGGTCGCCGCCACCCAGTCGCCGGCCATGGACATCCAGATCGCGTCGAACTTCGAGCGGCTTTACTACGAGACCGCCCGTCGCGACGGGGTCGAGACCAGCCGCGCCTTCCGCGCCTTCACCGAGACCGGCGTGCTCGACCTGCCGCCGGCGGCGCTGGCCACGATGAAGGAGCTGTTCTCCGGCGCGTCCGTGACCGAGGACGAGACGGCCAAGACCATCCTCTCGACGCTCAACGAGACGGGCGAGGTGATCGACCCGCACACGGCCGTCGCCGTCGCCGCCGCCAATCGCGCCACCCTGCCGGACGGCATGCCGCTGGTGATCCTGTCGACCGCCCATCCGGCCAAGTTCCCCGAGGCCGTGCAGGCCGCGACCGGCGCCGCGCCGCCGAGGCCCGCCTCGGCCCGGCGGCTGGACGGCAAGGCCGAGCGCTTCGACCGGCTGCCGGCCGAAGCCGAGACCATCAAGACCTACATCCGCGATTTCGCGCGCCGGTGACCGCCCGCCTCCACACACTGGCCAATGGCGTCAGGGTCATTTGCGACCCGATGCCCGGCCTCGAGACCCTGGCCCTGTCGGTCGTCGCCGGCCGGGGCGCCCGCTACGAGGACGAGCGGCATTCGGGCTGGTCGCACCTGCTCGAGCACATGGTGTTCAAGGGGGCCGGCGCCCGGTCGGCCCGCGAGATCGTCGAGGCCATCGAGACCGAGGGCGGCCAGCTGAACGCCGCCACCGGCTATGAGCGGACCAGTTTCCAGACCCGCGCCCTGAAGGGCGGCCTGCCGCTGGCCATGGAGATCACCGCCGACCTGCTGCTGCGCCCGACCATGCAGGACAGCGACCTGGTCCGCGAAAAGCAGGTCGTCGGCCAGGAGATCGCCGAGGCCGCCGACACCCCCGACGACCTGGTGTTCGAGCTGGCGCAGGAGAAGGCCTTCGAAGGCCAGTCTCTGGGCCGGCCGATCCTGGGCACCGTCAAGTCGCTGAAGCCCGCGACGCCCGACTCGCTCTCGGCCTGGCGCGCGGCGCTCTACGCCCCCGACCGGCTGGTGGTCAGCGCCGCCGGCTCGGTCGACGAGGACGATCTCTTGCGCCTCGCCGAGCAGGCCTTCGGCCATCTGCCGTCGACGACGGGCGAGCCCTCGCCCGCCCCGGCCGCCTTCACCGGCGGTGTCGCGGCCAAGGGACGCAAGCTGGAGCAGGCCCATCTGGTGCTGCTGCTGCCCGCCGTCGGGGCCGGCGACGACGACTACTTCGTGCAGCGGGTCTTCGCCGAGGCGCTGGGCGGCGGCATGTCCTCGCGCCTGTTCCAGGAAGCCCGCGAGAACCGGGGGCTGGCCTACGCCATAGACGCCTATGCCGACACCTACGAGGATGTCGGCGTGCTGGGCATCTACGCCGGCTGCGCCGCCGCCAACGCCGGCGAGCTGGCGCGGATCTGCGCCGGCGAGATCCACGGCCTGGCCTCGTCCGTCGGCGCCGCCGAGCTGACCCGGGCCAAGGCCCAGCTCAAGGCCTCGATGTTCATGGGCCGCGAACAGCCGCTGTCCCGCGCCGAACAGGCCGCCGGCCAGACCCTGCTGTTTGGAAGGCTGTATCCGGCGGCCGAGATCGCGCAGGCCATCGACGCGGTCAGCCCCGCCGACTTCGCGCGCCTCGGCGAGCGACTCGTTGCGGACCGCAAGTGCGTGGTCTCGGTGCTGGGCTCCAAGGCCGCCATGGCGGCGCCGGAAGCGTTCGAGACGGCGCTGTTCGGGTGAGGGGGGGGGCGGCCCCGCGGTGGCCCGCCCGACATGCTCCACCCCAGTCTTCCCGGCGAAGGCCGGGATCCATGACCCCGCTCGGAGCCCTCGCCCCATGGACCCCGGCCTTCGCCGGGGAAACGGAATTGGGAAGGGGCCTCCGGCCGCTACACCACACCCAGTCCTTTGCTCCCGTGCCCCTCAAGGTCTATTCTCCGCGCACCTTAGTGGATGGTCCCCATGAGCGACGCAGTCGGCCCCGGCGATCTGGTTCTGTGCGTGAACGCCGCCCCGAACCACATGACCGGCGAACCCGTGCCCCTGGTGGCCGGGGAAACCTACCGGGTCTACATGGTCATGGACTTCGCCTGCCCGTGCGGGCGGTCCGACGCCCTGCTGGACATCGGCGTCGACTTCGCTTGGTGCGAAAGCCGGTTCCGGCTGCTCCCCAAGCCCAAGGCCCAGGCCAAACCCCGGCGGGTCTCGGCGCCGAAGGAGACGGAAAAGGTCCGCTAGCCGGCGCCCTTGCCCGTTTCGCCGACACGCGCCACGCTCGGCCCATGTCGCTGCTCGAATGGATCTCCGCGGAGCCTTCGCTGACGCTGCAGGGCCAGGGCGTCAGCCTGCGCCCGCCGCGGCGGCGGGACTATGCGCAGTGGGCGGCGCTGCGGCAGGCGTCGCGGGGATTCCTGCAGCCGTGGGAGCCGACCTGGTCGCCGGACGAGCTGACCATCAGCGCCTATCATCGCCGGCTGTCGGCCTGGCGGCGGGGGCGGGAGCTCGACCAGATGTACGCCTTCTTCGTGTTCCGCGACGCCGACGACGCCATGACCGGCGGCGTCACTATCAACAACGTGCGGCGCGGCGTCGCCCAGACCGGCACGGTCGGCTACTGGTCGGCCCAGGTCCATGCCCGCAAGGGTCACACCCTGTCGGCGCTGCGCACCGTCATTCCGTTCGCGTTCGGGCCGCTGGGCCTGCACCGGCTGGAGGCGGCCTGCCTGCCCAACAACGACGCCTCGGCCAATCTGCTCCTGAAGGCCGGCTTCTCCGAGGAGGGCTACGCCAAGGCTTATCTGAAAATTAACGGCGATTGGCGAGACCATCGCCTGTTCGGGCTGGTGACGCGAGACCCTTCGCGTGGCCGCCCCCGGGAGGGCCTGACAGGCTAGTCCACATGCGGCCGCAGGGGCACGATCGACGCATCTGGGACGCCGCGACGACGCTCGAGGCGCTCGGCGGCGCACAGGTGGCGCTCTGGGTGTGGGAACCGGAGGAAGACCGCCTGCGCCTGTATGGCGCGGCCCGTCAGCTGGGCCTTGGCCCCCTCGCCCCCGAGTGTTCCTCCGCCGCCTTCCGCGCGCTGGCCCTGCCGGCCGACCGGGCGACCGCCGAGGAACTGCTTCGCATCCATGAACCCGGGACCGAGGTCGCGCTGCGCATGAAGATGCGCGGCGGCGAGACCTGCCTGTGGCGCGGCGTCTGGCTCGAGGAAGGCGTGCGCGCCTCCGGCGTCGTCGCGCCCGAGACCGGGTTCGCCGCCTCCGAGCTGGATCAGCTGACCGGCCTGCTCGACCGTCGCAGCTTCGTGGCCCGGGCCCGCGAACGGCTGACCTCGCCGCTGCGCCAGACCCTGGTGGTCGCCGATCTCGACCGCCTGCGCCGCCTGAACGAAGCCCTGGGCCATGAACGCGCCGACCTGGTGCTGGCCGCGCTCGGTTCGCGGCTGGCGGCGGCCTTCGGCGGCGAGGCCCTGTTGGCCCGGGTCGGCGAGGACGAGTTCGCCGTCATGGTCTCGGGCGACCACGACCCGGTCGACCGTCTGCGTCGGGCATTGGAGCAGCCGCTGCGCATCGCCGGCTTCGATATCCTGCCGACCCTGGCGGTCGGCGCCGTGGAGGCCGAGGGCGGCCAGGACGCGCCGGAGGCGGCCGAGCTGCTGCGCCGCGCCGAACTGGCCGTCGAGGCGGCCAAGGCCGGCGGGCTGGGCGGCGGCGCCGCCTATGGCCGGTCGATGGAGAGCGACGGCCTGTCGCAACTGGCCCTGGAGGCCGACCTGCGCGGCGCGGTGGGACGCGGCGAGATGACGCCCTTCTACCAGCCCATCGTGCGGCTGGCCGACGGCAAGCTGACCGGCTTCGAGGCCCTGTGCCGCTGGCGTCACCCGCGCCGGGGGGTGATCCCCCCCGACGAGTTCCTTCCGCTGGCCATGGAGCTGGGCCTGATGGACGAGATCGGCGCCCACATGATCCGCACCTCTGCCCGGCAGCTGGCGGCCTGGCGCACCAGCCACGCGGCGGTCGGCGACCTGACCGTCAGCGTCAACCTGTCGACCGGCGAGATCCACCGGCCCGGCCTGATTGACGACGTCACCGGCCTGATCGCCAAACATCGGCTGCCGCACGGCTCGCTGAAGCTGGAGATCACCGAGAGCGACATCATGCGCGACCCGGAGGGCGCCGCCACCGTGCTGCGCGCGCTGCGGGCCGGAGGCGCCGGCCTGGCGCTGGACGACTTCGGCACCGGCTTCTCCTCGCTCAGCTACCTGACCCGCCTGCCCTTCGACACCCTGAAGATCGACCGCTACTTCGTGCGGACCATGAGCAGCAACGAGGGCTCGGTGAAGATCGTCCGCTCGGTGGTCAAGCTGGGGCAGGACCTCAACCTCGAGGTCGTGGCCGAGGGCGTCGAGAACGCCATCATGGCCCGCCAGCTGATGGAGCTGGGCTGCGACTACGGCCAGGGCTTCGGCTACGCGCCCGCCCTGTCGCCGCAGGAGGCCGAGGTCTACCTCAACGAAAGCTACGTCGACGGCGCCGCGCCGGTGCGACGTCAGGGTTAGGCGCGTCTGACCACGATCACGGTGTCGCTGTAGCGACCCAGGACCCCGTCTACCGTGACAAGCCGGAGGGGTGTCGTCAGAGCCTGCGCGACCAGCATCCGGTCGAACGGGTCGAGGTGGTGCGGCGGCAAGGCGCCGGCGGTGGCCGCTTCGGGTCCATGGATCGGCAGGATGCCATACCCCGCCTCCTCGAACGCGCTCAGGGCTTGCGGCGCCGAAACCTTCAGCCCGCCCGGGCGGGCCGCGGTCTTGGCGTGCTTGATGGCGATCTCCCAGACCGAGGCGGCGCTGACCCAGACGTCGTTGTCGGGATCGACGATCATGTCCCTGGCCCTGGTCGGCAGTCGGGCGTCAGCGGTGACCGCCCACAGCGCGATATGCGTGTCGAGCAACAGGTTCAATTGTCACTGACGCCGAAAAGCTCGGCGATCTCGTCATTGTAGAGATCGATATCGTCGGGGACCTCGAAACGCCCCTTGGCGACGCCGATGCGCTTGCTGACATCCAGTTTCACCGCCGTGAGCCGGGCCACCGGCTTGCCGTTACGGGCGATCAGGATTTCGGATTCGTCGCCGCTCTCCACGGCTTCGACCAGCCGCGAAAGGTTGGTTTTTGCGTCCAGCATGTTGACCGTGCGCACAACGATCTCCTTAGCCAAGTCTGGCTAAGGTATCACAACCCGCGAGGCGCGCCAATTACGCCCTCCCGCCCTCCATCGACAGCATGGCCGGGCTTATGCCGAGCTTCTCCAGCGCCTGGGACCACTTGTGCTCGTGGTCGTCGCCGAACAGCAGGGTCTCGTCGGCGTCGCAGACCAGCCAGGCGCTTTCGCGGACCTCGCGCTCCAGCTGGCCGGGGCCCCAGCCGGCGTAGCCGAGCGCCAGGAAGGCCCGGCGCGGGGCGGCCTCGCCGGTCAGGGCCTGCAGCACGTCCTTGGTCGTGGTCAGGGCCAGACCGTCCTTCACCGGCATGCTGACCCCGTCGCAGAGGTAGTCGTCGGTGTGCAGCACGAAGCCGCGCTCACGCTCGACCGGGCCGCCCATCAGCACCGCCTCGTCGGCGACGCGGCCGATCGGACGATCGACGCCGATCTTCTCGAACAGCGACTCCAGGGTCAGGCCATCGAGCGGGCGGTTCACCGCCAGGCCGATGGCGTGCTCCTCGTCATGGGCGCACAGGAAGACGACGGACCGCTCGAATCGCGGATCGCCGATGCCGGGCATCGCGATCAGCAGGCGGCCGGAGAGGAACTCGGTATCCGCTGGCTGGTTCATGTCCTGATGATTGGCGCCGTTGTGGGCCAATTCAAGTCGCCGTCTTGGCGGAAGCGCATGCTGCCTCTATTTCGGACGATGAACGGGACCATCCCGCAGGGAGAGATCACATGACCATCAAGGCCGGCGAGAAGCTGCCCGACGCGACCTTCATGACCAGCGGCCCGGAAGGCCCGCGCCCGATCACCAGCGACGAGCTGTTCAAGGGCAAGACCGTCGCCCTGCTGGCCGTTCCGGGCGCCTTCACCCCGACCTGCTCGGCCAAGCACCTGCCGGGCTTCAAGCAGCATGCCGCCGACCTCAAGGCCAAGGGCGTCGACGCCATCGCCTGCGTGTCGGTCAACGACGTGTTCGTGATGAAGGCCTGGGGCGCCGACCAGGGCGTGGGCGACGACATCATCATGCTGGCCGACGGCAACGGCGACTTCACCAAGGCGCTGGGCCTGGAAATGGACGGCAGCAAGTTCGGCATGGGGACGCGCAGCCAGCGCTACTCGATGATCGTCAAGGACGGCGTCGTCGAGACGCTGAACGTCGAGGCCGGCGGCGAGTTCAAGGTGAGCTCGGCCGACTACATGCTGGCGCAGCTGTAGATTTCACGCTCCTCCCCGCTTGCCGGGGAGGGGGCCCATGCGGAGCATGGTGGAGGGGGCTGCGCAGGCGTCGGTGACTGGCGCCATCGCAGCCCTTTTCTTTTGATCCCGCGCTGCCCCTCCACCGCGCTCCGCGCGGTCCCCCTCCCCCTCGCTTCGCTCCGGGGAGGATTGATGGAGTCACGGCTTCCCCGCCCGGGCGGGCGGGGACCGAACAGGTTGGGGAGGACGGGGGAGCGCGACGGCCCTTGGGCGGGAAC
>JAUSPV010000234.1 GCA_030652755.1 Caulobacter sp.
GACTCCCCGACCGGGGAACACGCCCTGAAGTGCATGTCCCCGACTGGGCGCCTCACAGCCCCAGGACGGCCTTGGCGATGATGTTGCGCTGGATCTCGTTGGAGCCGCCGAAGATCGAGGTCTTGCGCATGTTGAAGTAGGTCGGCGCCGACTTGGCGGCCCAGGACGGGATGGCCAGGCTGTTGTCGCCGGAGAGGCCCTTCGCATAGGGCGCGCCGTAGTGGGCGGCGGCCTCCAGGGTCAGTTCGGTCAGCCGCTGGCCGACCTCGGTGCCCTTGACCTTCAGCAGGCTGGCTTCCGGGCCCGGGCCCTTGCCCTTGCTCTCGGCGGCCAGGGTGCGCAGCTCGGTGTATTCCAGCGCGGCCAGGTCGATCTCGAGATCGGCGATCTTGCGGCGGAAGTCGGCGTCCTTGAGCAGCGGGGCGGTGTCGTCGGCCGGCTCGGCGGCGGCGATCTCGCGCAGCTTCTCGATGCCCCGCTTGGAGCGGGCGACGCCGGCGATGCCGGAGCGCTCGTGGCCGAGCAGGTACTTGGCCACCGTCCAGCCCTTGTTCTCCTCGCCGATGCGATTCTCGACCGGCACCTTCACATTGTCGAGGAAGACGTCGTTGACCTCGTGACCGCCCTCGATGGTGATGATCGGGCGCACGGTGATGCCGGGCGTGGTCATGTCGATCAGCAGGAAGGTGATGCCCTCCTGCTTCTTGGCGGTGGCGTCCGTGCGAACCAGGAAGAAGCCCCAGTCGGCGAAGTGGCCCTGGGTCGTCCAGGTCTTCTGGCCGGTGACGACGTAGTAGTCCTTGCCGTCTTCGGTGATGCGCTCGGCCTTGGTCGACAGACCGGCGAGGTCGGAGCCGGCGCCGGGCTCGCTGTAGCCCTGGCACCACCAGATGTCGCCGTTCATGGTTCCGGGCAGGAACTTCGCCTTCTGCTCGGGCGTGCCGAAGGTGTAGAGCACCGGCCCGATCATCCCGAGACCAAAGCTGGTCTGCGAGGTCTGGGCCCGGGCCAGCTCCTCGGAGAAGATGTACTTGCGGACCGAATCCCAGCCGGTGCCGCCGTACTCGACCGGCCAGGACGGCGACAGCCAGCCCTTGGTGTTGAGGATTCGGTGCCAGGAGAGGATGTCTTCCTTGGTCAGATGTTCGCCGGCTTCCTGCTTGCGGCGGTTCTCGGCCGGGTAGTTCGCTTCGATCCAGCCCCGGACTTCCTTACGGAACTCGGCGTGCTCAGGCAGAAAATCGAGGTCCATCGTGCTTCTCCCATGGCTGCGCGCTGGACTCTCGCGGCCCGGCTCGGCAGTTTGCGCTCAAACAACTGTTTCAACGAACATAAGGGGCGACGCGCCATGGCCGCAATCAATTCCGTCACCGATCTGAGCAACGAGGGCGACGTCGCCATCATCACCCTGAACTCGCCGCCGGTGAACGCGCTGTCGGCCAATGTGCGCGACGGCCTGTACGAAGGCTTCAAGGCCGCCATCGCCGACGACAGCGTCAAGTCGATCGTGCTGATCTGCGACGGCCGCACCTTCATCGCCGGCGCCGACATCAGCGAGTTCGGCGGCGCGTCCAAGGGCGCCAGCCTGTTCGACGCCTTCACCCAGGCCAACGCTGACACCGCCGCCAAGTCGATCGTGCTGATCTGCGACGGCCGCACCTTCATCGCTGGCGCCGACATCACCGAGTTCGGCGGCGCCATGGCCGGCGCGTCCCTGCCTCAG
>JAUSPV010000237.1 GCA_030652755.1 Caulobacter sp.
CGTTGATCTTGACCAGGAAGTTGCGGCCGATGGCCATCGGCTCCAGCTCGCCGTGGTTGATGTTGGCCGGGATGATGGCCCGGCCGCGGGCCACTTCCTGGCGCACGAACTCCGGGGTGACGAAGTCGGGGATGCTGGCGCCGAAGTCCTCGCCGTCGCGCACGCACGGCTGGTTCTGCTCGCGGCGCAGGTTCTCGCGGATGGCGACGTATTCCATCTCCGCCGTGATCTTGCCGGCCCGGGCGTATTCCAGCTGGGTGACTGGCGCCCCGGCGCGGGCCTTGAAGATCGGGCGGCGGGCCATGAATTGCGGCGCCAGGTGTTTGCCCTGGGCGAAGCCGTTGTCCTCGGGCTTGACCTCGCGCGGCTCGGCGACCTCGTCCACATCGCCCCGGGCGACGATCCAGGGCTCGCGGATGCGGGGCAGGCCCTGCTCGATGTCGATGACGGCGTCGGGGTCGGTGTAGGGGCCCGAGGGGTCGTAGATGGTCAGCGGCGGCTCATTGGCCGTGGGGTGCAGCTCCACCTCGCGGAACGGCACGCGGATGTCCGGGAACAGCTCGCCCGACGCATAGACCTTGCGGCTGCCCAGACGCGGGCCGACCGCGACGTCGTCGGTCTTGGGGGAGACGGGGGCGTGGATGTTCATCGGACAGCTCCAGAGGTGTGGGCCGCCGACTCCGGGATGGCTTTCCCTCGCCCGTGTCCCCGGCTGAGGCCGGGGCCCATGACGAGCCCGCACGCGGCAGGTTCGCTTCTGGCTCCCGGCCTGCGCCGGGAATACGGACGGAGAATGGCTCCTCTCCCTTCGCCGGCATGACCCGGATCAGGTTCGGCGCGTCACGGCCTGTAGCCGAATCTCAGCGCCTTGGACGGCGCCCCGCGGAGAACGGGGAGAGACTAGGACGGGGGCGTCATGGGGGCAAGGCGGCTAGAGGTGCGTCCCCGCCTCCCGGAACACCGCCAGCATCGGGGCCAGGCCCTCGCCGTAGCGTTTCCAGCGGCCGACGGAGCCGGCGTGGATCGGGCTGCGGACCTGGACGGCGCTGGCGGTGGCCACCGGGGCGGCGTTCTCGTGGAAGGCCAGGCAGGCGGGATCCCATGTCAGGCCGCAGTGGGCCAGCAGGCGGCGGGTCTGGCCCTCCTGATCGGCGACCAGATCCTCGTAGCGGAAGTTCAGGTAGCGGTCGGCGGGCAGGCTGGCGGCCCAGTGGCCGGCCAGCGCCTCGAACCGGCAGACGTACCGGGCCGTGTTCTGCAGATCGAGGGCGTAGTCGTAGTAGGGGAAGCGGGTGGCGAACAGCTGGCGGTAGTTGCTGAGGGCCGCGTCGACCGGATGGCGGCGCAGGCAGATGACCCGGGCGTTCGGCAGCGCCCGCAGGATCAGCCCGGCGTAGACGACGTTGAGCGGCATCTTGTCCAGGCTGCGCGCCGCCCCGGCCAGCGGGGCGACGGCCTGCAGGTAGCGGCGCCCGGCCTGCGCCAGGTCCACGCCGCCGCCGGCCGCCGCCGCCAGGGTCGCCTCGTCCAGCACCAGCGGCGAGGGCGTGCCGGCCAGCCGCTTGAGGATCAGCGCGAAGTCGGTGCGCTCGCCGACCGAGACCACGTCCGGGTGGCTGGACAGGATGCGGTCGACCAGGGTGGTGCCGGTGCGCGGCAGGCCGACGACGAAGATCGGGGCGGCGTCCGGCGCGCCGGCGGCCGCGGGCCCGACGGTGGCGGCGGCGGCGGCCAGCAGGTCGGCGTCGCGGGCCGGGTCGTAGGCCACCTCGCCCAGGCGGGCGGCCTTGGCGCGGGCCAGCCAGGCCAGGGCGGCCGGCGGGTCGCCCGCGTCCTCCGCCAGCCGGGCCAGCGCATGGCCGACGTGCAGGGCGCGGTCCGGGTCGGCGTCCGGGTCGGCGGGGAACAGCTGCTCCAGCTTCGTCTCCGCCTCGTCCTCCGGCCGCAGCGCCGACATCTGGGCCAGCGCCCACCAGACCCGGTAGAGGTCCGGCTGCAGGCTGACCGCCGCGCGCAGGGCCTGTTCGGCGCCTGTGAAGTCGCCGGCGAACTGGCGGGCCGTGCCGAGGTTCTGCTGGAAGGACGCGTTGGCCGGCTCGAGCTCCGCCGCGCGCTCGAACAGCGGCAGGGCCCGCTCGTGCAGGCCCGAGCGGCTGTAGACCACGCCGATGGTGTCCAGCGTCAGGGCGTCGGCGGGGTCGAGCGCCAGCGCCCGGTCGGCGGCGGCGCGGGCCTCGTCCTGGCGGTTGAAGGCGATGAGGCAGCGGCCCAGGTGCGCGTGATGGCGGGCGACGCCCGGCTCCAGCCGCGCGGCCTCGGCAAACAGCTCCGCCGCCTTGGCCAGGTTGCCGTGCTCGGCGGCGATGACGCCGAGCAGGAACAGGGGCCGTCCCGCCGGGCCGCCTTCAAGTGCGCGCAGGCAGAGGGCATGCGCCTCGCGCCAGGCGCGGCGCGACATCAGACGTTCGGCCTCGTCCAGACTGTCAGCTGTGGCGCCCATGCCTCCCCTTCGCCCGGATCGTCCGGGTTCCGCGCAATTGATATTGGACGAATTGCCCGCGCGGCACATGTTGCACAGACAAGCGCCCACGGTCGCCCCGCGCCGCCGTGTTTTGCATCAGTTGCGTTGAGTTTCGGCCGCGCAAGCGACGCCACGTATCGGCGACTCCCTTCCCGGCCCCAGTGTTCAGCCAAGACCAATCACCACCTGGGGGTATCCATGTCATTCACCCGCGCCTCGCTGTTCGCGTCGATCAGCCTGCTCGCCCTGCCGGTCGCGGCGCCCGCGCTGGCGCAGAACCCGACCACCGTCGAAGAAGTCATCATCACCGCCACCCGCCGTGACACGACGGTGCAGGACGCGCCGATCAACATCGCCGCCATCGGCGGCGACATCATCGAGGCCCAGGGCTTCTCGAACCTCGCCGACATCGCCGCCTATGTTCCCGGCATCCACCTGGTCGACCAGGGCGGCCGCGACGGCAATCGCATCATCGTTCGCGGCCTGAACGCGGACCCGATCGGCAGCTCCGAAGGCGTCGGCAACGGCACCGGCGGCATGGTCGCCACCTACCTGGGCGAAGTGCCGATCGTGCTGGACCTCAAGCTCAACGACATGGAGCGGGTCGAAATCCTGCTCGGCCCGCAGGGCACCCTGTACGGGGCCGGCACGATGGCCGGCGCCGTCCGCTACATCCCCAAGCGTCCGTCCTTCGCCGGACCCGAACTGATCCTGCGCGGGGAAACCTACGGCTACAAGGAAGCGGATTCGGCCAGCTACGACGTCGGCCTGACCTTCAACATGCCGCTCAGCGACAGCTTCGCGGTGCGCGGCTCGATCGACTACCTCGATGACAGCGGCTTCATCGACTACGCCTACGTCGTGCGCGAGATCGGCGTGTCCAATCCCGACGCCCTGACCAACCCGGCCGATATCGCCGCCAACACCAAGCGGGTCGAGGACGCCAATACCGAGGAGACCCTCTCGGGCCGCCTGGGGTTCCGCTGGCAGCCCATCGAGGCCATCGACGCCAACCTGACCTGGTACTTCCAGAACCAGAAGGTCGGCGCGCGCCAGATCAGCAGCGCCCGGGTCAAGACGATGCCCGCGCCGGTGGGCGACTACGAAAGCGCCCTGCGGGTGCTGGAGCCCAATGACCGGGACAACAACCTCGTCGCGCTCGAAGTCACGGCCGACCTGGGCTTCGCCACCCTGACCTCGGCCACCGGCCTGTCGAAGTACAAGGAGACCGGCCAGCGCGACCAGACCGACCTGCTGATCGGGCTGGAGTACAGCTACGAGCTGTTCCCCTCCTTCACCGCCTTCACGCGGGAAGACGCCGAGGAAGAGAGCCTGAACCAGGAAATCCGCCTGGTCTCCAAGGGCGACGGCCCGCTGAGCTGGATCGTCGGCGGCTTCTACAACAAGTCCGAGGGCGACGCGGAGAGCCGCGAGTTCACGCCCGGCTACGCGGCCTTCAACGGCGGCGTTCGTCCCGACAATCTGGAGTACTACTCCGTCGATCGTGTGAAGCTGACAGAGACGGCCTTCTTCGGCGAGATCAGCTATCGCTTCACCGACGCCTGGCAGGTGACGCTGGGCGCGCGGAAGTACGCCTATGACCTGGAGACGTCGAGCGCGGTGGACTTCCCGCTTTACAACTCCGTGTTCGGCGGGGCCGGCCCCGACGACATCACCCTGAACTTCGAGGACGGCGGGCAGGACGACGACGGCTGGCTGTTCAAGTTCAACACGTCCTACGATCTGACGGACGACCTGCTGATCTACGCCACGATCAGCGAAGGCTACCGGATCGGTAACTCCAACGGCGTGGCCGCCTGCCCCAATCCGCTGCCGAACAACCAGATCGCCTGCGGCCTGCCCAACGAGATGGCCTACTTCCCGGACAAGACCAAGAACTACGAGCTGGGCATCCACAGCCAGTGGCTCGACCGTCGCCTGACCATCAACGGGGCGATCTTCCTGGTCGAATGGAGCGACCCGCAGGTCGCTTCGGCCACCGAGAACGGCCTGATCCCGATCACCAAGAACGGCGAGGCCGCCGAAAGCGTCGGCGCCGAACTCGATTTCAGGTTCAAGCTCACGCCGGACCTGACGATCCGGGGCAACTACTCCTACGCCAGGGCCGAGCTGACCGAGACCACGCTGAACCTCATTCCGTCGATCCGTCCCGGCGATCCGGCCGGGTCCTTCTTCCAGAACACGATCAAGTACGAGAATGGCGAAGCGGGCGACCGTCTGCCGGGCGCGCCGGAGAACCAGGGCAGCCTGTACATCGAGTACAGCGCGCCGCCGATCGCCGGCCTCAACGTCGACTTCGCCTACGGCATCAGCGCCGTCGGCGACGTCCTGACCCGCACCGGCGGCAAGGGCGGCGGCATCACCCTGGACGGCTACACGATCGCCGACCTGTCGGTGAAGGTGTCCAACGACGGCTGGGACGCCACGGTCTACATCAGCAACCTGTGGAACACCTACGCCGAGACCGGCGCCCGCAGCACGCCCCGGCACAATCAGGTCGTGCCGGATATCAACGGCGACCCGGTCTACGCGCGCAGCTTCTACACCTCGGTGCTGCCGCCCCGGACCGTCGGCTTCCGCTTGACCAAGCGGTTCGGCGGGTAGGCAAGGACGGGGACATGTACCTCTTTGGTACGTGTCCCCAGCCGCTTCAAGCTGGTGGGGACACGCACTGAAGTGCATGTCCCCTCATCCTACAACGTCCGCGCCGCGAAGGTGTCGCACTGGCCGGGATCGCCCGTCTCGTAGCCGCGGCGGAACCAGCGCATGCGCTGCTCGGCCGTGCCGTGGGTGAAGGCGTCGGGGACGACGCGGCCCTGGGTGCGGCGCTGGATGGTGTCGTCGCCGACGGCGGCGGCGGCGCCCAGGCCGTCCTCCAGGTCGCCCTGCTCCAGCGCCACCTGCCCGCCGGACAGCGCCGAGGCGCGGGCGGCCCAGACGCCGGCGTAGCAGTCGGCCTGCAGCTCGATACGAACCTGGCCGCCATCCGCGCCCTGTGCGCCGGCGCGGCCCTTGCCCAGCGCGCCGGTCAGGTTCTGGACATGGTGGCCGATCTCGTGGGCGATGACATAGGCGCGGGCGAACTCGCCCGTCGCCCCGAACCGGCTTTCCAGCTCGGCCCAGAAGGCGAGGTCGAGGTAGACCTTGCGGTCGCCCGGGCAATAGAACGGTCCCATGGCGGCCTGGCCCTGACCGCAGGCGGTGCCCGTCGCCTGGTCGTAGATCACGACGTCCTCGGGCGGGCTGTAACCCTCGCCCGACTTGGAGAACAGCTCGGTCCAGACCTGGGTCGTGGAGGTCTCGATCACATCGACGAAGGCGCCGGCCTCGTCTTCCGGACTGCCCTGGCGGCCGGCGGCCTGCTCCTGCGTCGCCCCGCCCTGCCCCACGATGCTGAGCATCTGGCCGGGATCGACGTCGAACACGAAGATGCCGACCAGGGCGATGACGATGCCGACAAGGCCGATGCCGCCGACGGCGCCCGTGGGCCCCAGACCTCTCCGGTCGTCGATGTTGCCCGACCGTTGTCCACCGCGCCAACGCATGGCCAGAACCTCTTCAAGGGATGTTGTCGGGCACGCTGGCCCGGAAACCGCGCGGCGTCTAGCGCGGCCTGTCGCCGGTCATCGCCCGGACCCTGGCCGTGGAGCGGGCCATGGCGTCGGCCATCAGCGCGTCCATGCGGGCGGCGTCTTCGGTCAGTTCGGGAACAGGCGCGGGCTGGGCGCTCCGCACCGGCGCCGGCTCGGCAAGGACCGGCGCGCGCCAGGTCAATCCGGTCGCGGAAGGTCCTCCGGCCAGTTCGCCGTCCTGCATCGCGCGGATCGTGGCCTCGGTTCGGGCGCGTTGCTCGCGCGCGAAGGCCTCGCGCTCCCGGGCCGCGGCGCGGGCGCGGTCAGCCTCCCGCTCCATGGCCTCGGCGTTCTCGCGGCGCTGCCAGGCGGGATCATGCGGATGGGCCAGCGCCGGGGCGGCGAGGCCGGCGATCAGGAAGGCGAGAAGTACGACACGCATGCGGAACCCCGACGTGGAAGTGGTCGGGAGGTCAACGCGCGAAACGCCCTAAGGCTTCGTGACGGTGAACCGGGTCAGTTGCCGGCGCGGCGCGTCCCACTCCGGCGCCAGTTCCTGGGCCTTGCGATAGTCCAGCCAGGCCGACCGGGCGTCGTCCAGCGACTCATGGACCAGGGCGCGGTTGTAGTAGGCCTTGGCCGGCTCATCGACGCCGAGCGACAGGCCGCGGTCGATCTCGACCAGGGCCTGGCTGTAGTCGCGGTCGGCCATCATCACCACGCCGCGGTTGACGAAGGCCTCGCCCAGCGTCGGCTCCAGGTCGGCGGCCTTGTCCAGGTCCGCGCGGGCGGCGGCGTAGTCGCGGGCGCGGGTCAGCATGACGCCGCGATTGACCAGGGTGCCGGCGCGGTCGCGACGATCCAGCCGGTCTTCCTGCAGGGCGCGGGTGCAGGTCTCGATCGACTGGCGGTCGAAGCGACCGGCGAAAGCGGCCTTCGAGCAGTCGACGGCGATGTCGTTGCCGAGAACCATGACCGAGGCGGCGGCCGGGGTCGCGGCGGCCAGGGCCAGACTGGCGGCGGCGGCGGCGGCGAACGGGGCGAGATAGCGCATGACGGCGTCTCCTATTCCCGGGTGACGGTGAAGCGGGTCAGTTCGCGGCGCGGGGCATCCCAGTCCGGGCGGATCTCCAGCGCCTTCTGGTAGTCGAGCCAGGCAGCCTTCATGTCGTCGAGGCCCTCCCAGGCCAGGGCGCGATTGAAGTAGGCCTTCTCCGGCTCGTCGGCGCCGAGCGCCAGGCCGCGGTCGATCTCCGCCACGCCCTCCCTGAACCGGCGCTGGGCGACCAGGGCCGCGCCGCGATTGACGAAGGCCTCGCCCATCGAGGGGTCGAGCCTCGCCGCCGTGTCGAAGTCCTGGCGGGCCTCGGCGTAGTCCTTGCGGCGCAGCTGGATGACGCCGCGGTTGACGAAGGTCGCGGCGCGGTCGCGCTTGAGCAGGGGCTGGCTCTCCAGCGCCATGTCGCAGAGGGCCAGCGACTCGCGGTCTGTCCGCCCCTCGATCGCGGCCTTCGAACAGGCATTGGCCATGCCGCCCCCGAGCACGAAGGCGGCCGCCGAGGCGGACCCCGCGGACAGGACGATAGCGGTTGAGACGGCAGCGAACGCGAACACGGTCTTGGGGGACATGTGAGTCTCCTCCCCAGCGCGATGATTTGCTGTCAGATAGTACCACGACTCCCGCCGACAAGGACGCCCCTATGAACCTCGCCCGGTTTGCCCGCGCTCGCTTCGCCCATCTGCCCACGCCGCTGGAGCCGGCGCCCCGGCTGAGCGCCGAGCTGGGGATCGACCTTTGGATCAAGCGGGACGACTGCACCGGGCTGGCCGGCGGCGGAAACAAGACGCGGAAGCTGGAGTTCCTGCTCGGCGAGGCGCTGGAACAGGGCGCCGACACCCTGATCACCCAGGGGGCGGTGCAGTCCAACCATGTGCGCCAGACGGCGGCGGCGGCGGCCAGCTTCGGCATGGCCTGCCGGATCGTGCTGGAGAACCGCACCGGCAACCAGGCCGAGGACTACCTGTGGTCCGGCAACGTGCTGCTCGACCGGCTGCTGGGCGCGCGCATCCGCACCGTCGAGGCCGGCTCGGACATGAACGCGGAGATGGCGCTGGACGCCGAGGAGGTCCGAGCGGCCGGCGGCGCGCCCTATGTGATCCCGGGCGGCGGCTCCAACGCGGTCGGGGCGCTGGGCTACGTCGACTGCGCGCTGGAGCTGACGACCCAGGCCAATGACGAGGGCCTGGTCATCGACCACATCGTCACCGCCACCGGCAGCGCCGGCACCCAGGCCGGTCTCGTCGCCGGGCTGGCGGTCAGCGGCGCCGACATTCCGGTGCTGGGCATCGGCGTGCGGGCGCCCAGGGACCGGCAGGAGGAAAACGTCTTCAACCTTGCCATCGAGACCGCCACCCTGCTGGGCCATCGCGAGCGGGTGTCGCGCGAGATGGTCGTCGCCGACTGCGACTACGTCGGCGCGGGCTATGGCCTGATCGACCAGGGCGTGGCCGACGCCCTGACGCTGGCGGCCCGCACCGAGGGGCTGCTGCTCGACCCGGTCTACAGCGGCAAGGCGATGAAGGGCCTGATCGCGCTGGCGAGACAGGGCGCGTTCGAGGGCCAGACGGTGGTCTTCCTGCACACCGGCGGCGCCCAGGGCCTGTTCGGCTACCAGGGCGAGCTGGGCTCGATGCTGTGAAGGCGGTGCGTCCTTCGACACGGCCCTTCGGGCCTGCTCAGGATGACGTGTTCACTTTACGTCATGGTGAGCAGCGCCGCAGGCGCGTGTCGAACCACGCAATGAGGCGATCGGCATGAAGACTCTCGGCGTCCTCGGCGGCATGGGTCCGGCCGCCACGCTGGACTTCCTGGCCAGGCTGCAGGCGGCGACGCCGGCGACACGCGACCAGGACCACATCCGGGTGCTGGTCGACATCAACCCGCACATCCCCGACCGCAACACCGACAGCGAAGCGGCCGGGCCGGTGCTGGGCGAGATGGCCAGGGGCCTCGCCGGCGCCGGGGCGGAGGTGCTGGCCATCGCCTGCAACACCGCCCACGCCTATGCCGACATCATCCGCGCGGCGTCCGGCCTGCCGCTGATCGACATGATCGACATCGCTTGCGAGGCGGCCCGCGACGCCGGCGCGCGGCGGGTCGGGGTGCTGGGCACGCCAACCGCGGTGGACCTCTACAGCGCGCGGCTGGCCGGGCTGGGGCTGGAGCCGATCGTCCCGGACGCGGCGCAGCAGGCGCGGTTCATGGACCTGGTCTACCGCATCAAGGCCGGCGACCTGGGCAAGGACGTTCGGGACGGGATGACCGCCCTGGCCGCCAGCATGGACGCTGAGGCGCTCATCGGCGGCTGCACCGAAGTCCCGCTGGTGCTCGACCCCGCGACGCTGACCATCCCCCTGCTCGACGCCGGCGCCCTGCTCGCGGCGCGCTGCGTGGCGGTCTGCTCGGCCTGAGGTCTCCTAGAGCAACGACTGCGGCTCGTGCTCGCGGTCGCGCGCGGCGAGCCGGAGGCGGATATCGGCATGGGCGTCGGCGTCGAGCTTGTGGCCGGAGATGATCCAGGCCGCGAGCAACCCAAGTCCCGCCGGAACCAGGGTGAAGGTGATCTGCAGCATCATCAGCGCGTCCCCCTCGTTCTTCGGACCCAGCGTCGCGTCGAAGCCTGCCGTCGTCAGCAGGATTCCGGCCCCGGCGACGGCGGTGGCCGAGCCGATCTTCACCGAGCCGCTGAGCAGGCCGAACAGCAGGCCGCTGCGATCAACACCGCTCGCCAGACGCTCCTCGTCGCCGATGTCCGCCATCATCGCCCGCAGCAGGATCGAGCCGGCGGTGAACGGGATGCCGGCCAGGGCCATCATCGCGATTCCCCAGCCAAGGCCGTCCGGCACGATCAGGATGCCGCTCTGCGCCGCGGCGTAGGCGATACAGGCGATGATCAGCGCCTTGTGCTTGTTCATCCGGTTGGCCAGCCAGGACCAGAGCGGCGCGGCCAGAAGCGCGCTGACGAAATAGATCAGCAGCAGGGCGCCGGCGTCTGACCGGTCATAGCCGCGAATGGCGAAGAAGTAGGTGAAGAACAGGGTCCCCGCCAGGACCGGGCCGGTGCCGATGGCGATGTCGGCCAGCAGCACGCGGACCACCGACGGCCGCTTCAGCAGCGGCAGGTACTGGCGCCAGTGCGGCGGGTTGTGGTTGGGCGGCGACGGCGGCTCGCGCATCACCAGCAGGGCGATGGCGATGGACACCGGCAGGGTCAGGACGACGAACCAGCCGATCGCCTTGACGCCCGCCCCGTGGTCCAGGCCGAACAGTCTGGACGCCAGGATCGGCATGCTGAGCGCCAGCAGCATCCCGATGACCGTGAAGGCCTGCCACCAGCCGAAGACGCGGGATCGGCCCTTGTAGTCCGGCGCGATCCGCGCCGCCCAGGCGACGTGGGCCATCGACGCCATCGACTGGCCGAGGAACCCCAGGATCAGCCAGCCCAGGATCTGCGGGCCCGTGATCCCCGGGCCGGCCATGAACAGCATCCAGATCGCCAGAACGGCCATGGGAAGGCCGGCGACGAGCCAGGGCCGGAACCGTCCGAACCGCGTGTTGGTCTTGTCGATCATGAAGCCGAGCGCCGGGTCGAGCCACAGGTCGAACAGCCGCACGGCGGAGAAGGCGAACCCGATGGCCAGCCAGCTGAGGCCCAGGTCCCGGGTGTAGTAGTCGGGCAGGTAGATGGTCACCGGCATCATCATCGCCGCGACGGGGATACAGGGCGCGGCGAACGCGGCCAGCTTCCAGGGGCCGAGGCGCGGCGCCGCTTCGGGGCCGGCGCGACCCGCCGCCGTCGCGGTCGGGACGACCCCGCCGGAATCCACTTCTACTGCCAATCCTGCCTCCCACGGCGTCCCCCCGTTTTCGGGGTGGATGATCATTGATCAGGGGTCAAACATGGTTCGACAAGGGGGCGCGTCCATGATCGCCCACGACAAGCGCGAAAATTCCTAAGCCGCGACCTTGTCCATGAAGGCGGCCAGCTCGACGTCCAGGTCGGTGACGCCGTCGGCGTCGTGGGTGGCCAGCAGCACCTCGACGCGGTTGAAGACGTTGAACCACTCCGGATGATGGTCCAGCTGGTCGGCCTTCAGGGCCACGCGGGTCATGAAGCCGAAGGCGGCGTTGAAGTCGTCGAACCTGAACGTCTTGGTGATCGCGTCGCGCTCGCCGGGCCCGACCGACCAGCCCTTGAGCTTCGCCGTCGCCGCCGCCGCCCCGATCCGTTCGCGCGCCATGGTCTCGTCCTCCGCCATCGTCTCGCCCCGGCTATAGCACGCCCGGGGCCGCGCAAAAGTTAGCCCCGCCCTGTCGGAGCGGGGCATACTGGATCGTCTTCCAGGGGATCAGGAACCCGCGCCGATGCTCTACGCCATCCTTTGCTACAACGCCGAAGACGTCGTCATGTCCTGGTCGCAGGCGCAGGACGACGCGGTGATGGACCAGCTGGGCGTCGTCCACCAGCGGCTGGAACGCGAGGGCAAGCTGGGCCCGTCGCTGCGCCTGATGCCGACGACGGCGGCGACGACCCTGCACAAGCAGAAGGACCTGGTCATCGACGGCCCCTACGCCGAGACCAAGGAGCAGCTGCTCGGCCTCTACATCGTCGACATCGCCGGGCTGGACGAGGGGCTGGCCATCGCCCGCGAGCTGGGCAAGGCCAATCCGGGCGGCGCCTACGAGCTGCGGCCGCTGCGCCTGTACCTGCCCGGCGTCGACATGCCCGCCACGGAGAGCGCGTGACCGATCTGGCCTGGATAGACGGCGCCCTCACCGCCGCCCGCCCGCAGGCGGTCGGGGCGCTGCTGCGCTACTTCCGGGATCTCGACATCGCCGAGGAAGCCTTCCAGGACGCCTGCCTGCGCGCCCTGAAGGCCTGGCCGAAGAACGGGCCGCCGCGCGATCCGGCCGCCTGGCTGATCATGGTCGGGCGCAACGCCGCCATCGACGGGGTGCGCAAGCGCAGCCGCCAGACCGCCCTGCCCGACGACGAAGCCGCATTGTCCGACCTCGACGACGCCGAGGCGCCGCTGGTCGAGCGGCTGGACGGCGCCGACTATCGCGACGACGTGCTGCGGCTGATGTTCATCTGCTGCCATCCGGACCTGCCGCAGACCCAGCAGATCGCGCTGGCGCTGCGGATCGTGTCGGGCCTCTCGGTCCGCCAGATCGCCCGCGCCTTCCTGGTCGGCGAAAGCGCCATGGAGCAGCGGATCACCCGCGCCAAGGCGAAGATCGCCGGCGCCGGCGTGGCCTTCGAGACGCCCGGGCCAGTCGAGCGGGCCGAGCGGCTCGCGGCGGTGGCGGCCATGGTCTACCTGATCTTCAACGAGGGCTATTCGGCCAGCGGGACGGAGCGGGAGGACCGCGCGCCGCTGGCCGCCGAGGCCATCCGGCTGGGCCGGTTGCTGCTGCGCCTCTACCAGAGCGAGCCGGAGATCATGGGCCTGATGGCGCTGATGCTGCTGCAGCAGTCGCGCAGCGATGCGCGGTTCGACGCCGACGGCGGCATCATCCTGATGGACGACCAGGATCGCGGGCGCTGGAACCGGACCATGATCGGCGAGGGCCTGGCCCTGATCGACAAGGCCATGCGCCATCGGCGGACCGGGCCGTACCTGGTCCAGGCTGCCATCGCCGCCCTGCACGCGCGCGCCGCGACGCCGGCCGACACCGACTGGGCGCAGATCGACGCCCTGTATGCGACGCTGGAGCAGCTTCAGCCCTCGCCCGTGGTGACGCTCAACCGGGCGGTGGCGACGTCGAAGGCTCATGGCCCGGAGGCGGCGCTGGCGATGATCGCGCCGCTGGAGGCGCGGCTCTCGGGCTACTTCAACTACTTCGGGGTCAAGGGCGCCTTGTTGCTGCAGATGGACCGCCGCACCGAGGCCCGCGAGGCGTTCGACCGCGCCATCGCGCTGGCGAACAGCACGGCGGAGGCGGCGCATATCCGCCAGCACCTGGACCGGCTGACGGCCGACGCGAAGGCGGCCGGGATCAGTTGAGTTCGCCGGGTGAGGATGCCGGGAGCGGCCCGTCCGGTTCGATCAGACTGACCAGAGGAAAGACAGGGACGCGCTCCGAAGCGCGCGCCCCCTTTGGTCCTACCAGCGGTAGCGCCCGCCCAGGGCGACCGTCGTGTCGGTCCAGTCGGAGTTCCAGCGGTAGCCGGCGTTGACGAAGGCCGAGAACCGCTCGTCGGCCCCGAAGACGTCGATGCCCGCGCCGACTTCGCCGAAGGCGCCGTCGAACTGGTCGGTGACCAGGATGTCCGGGCCGCCGTTGACGAGGGTGGTTTCACCGTCGCCGTCGAACTCGTTCCAGGCCCGACCCAGCACCGTGAACTTCACCTTCATGGTGTCGTACCTGGTGATCATGCCGAGGCGGACGCCGACGTTGGCGCGCAGGCTGGTGGCGCCATCAAAGCTGACCACGCCGCCCGGGACATCCAGGTCGTCGATCGAGGTGCGGACGTAGGCGACGCCGGCCAGCGGCTCGATAAAGGCCGACTCGCCGAACGGCATGCGCCAGCCACCCTCGACGCGGGCGCCGTAGGCGGTGACATCGGCGTTGCTGACCGACGGCATCCCCGGTCCGGCCATCACGGTCGGCATGGAGTAGGTCATGTCGAGCATCAGACCCGAGACCGTCGCGTCGACGAACAGGCCGCCGGCGACGTAGGTGCCGTACAGGCCGAACACGCCGCCTTCCAGGCTGGCCTGGGTGGGCGAGGCGTTGAAGTTGACGTCGGTGTCCACGTAGCCGACGTTGCCGCCGAGCACCCAGGCGGAGGTGTCGCCGCCGCCGGTGACCAGATCGATGCCGCCGATGAGGGCGACCGTGTTCTGCTCGTAGCCGGTGTCGTAGGCGAAGGTTCCGCCCGCGCCGACATACGTCTGTTCGAGCTCACGTTCGGCCTGGCCGCCGACGATCTTCATCCAGACGCCAGGGCCGGACTGGCCCTTGCCTTCCAGGCCATCGCGCAGGTCGGCCTGACGGTCGAACCAGACGCCGGTGGCGGTCTGCCAGGCGTTGTTGGCGGCCTGGCCGACGCCGACGAACTCAAAGGCCTCGCTGTCGGGCGCGCTGACCAGCGCGATCTGCGCCGAGCCTTGCGGAACCAGGCGGTAGAAGAACAGGCCGGTGTCTATCGCGCCCTCGCCGCTGCGCAGCGTGTAGCCGGTCGAAGCCGGGTCAAGACGCAGGGAGCCGGCCGCGATCGTTCCGCCGGTGGCGTCCACCAGCACGATGCCGGCGTTCATGGCGCCAAAGCCGGTGTTGGTGTTGTTGACCCGCAGCAGGGTGCTGCCCGACACCGCGCCGCCGGGAAGGCTGACGCAGTCGGCGACCGTGGCCGCCGCGCAGTTGGCCTGGGTCGCCGCGCCCAGTGAGGCGTCGAGCGCGATGACCGAGCCGCCCGAGCCGACGAAGGCCGTGCCGCCGCCGGTCCCGGTCATGACGAGGCGGTCGTTGGTTTGACCGTCCGTCGTCGTCCCGTTCAGGCTGCCCAGCAGGATCGTGCCCGAGTTGTTGAAGCGCTCCAGCCCCGTGAGGGTGAAGGTCGAGGCCCCCGAGGTCTCGCCGACCACGATGCGGCCGGCGTTGGTCAGGATGTCGCGCGGCGCGACGCCGGTGTCGGCGCCGAAGTCGAAGGTGGTCGCGCCGCTGGTGGCCAGCAGGCCGGTCGCGGTGTTGTTGACCAAGTCATTGCCGCCGCTGAAGGTGGTCAGGCCGGTGGTGTGCCAGCCCGTGGCGTTGCTGTTGTTGACCGTGGCGCTGGCCCCGGCACCGAGGCCGGAGAAGTCCATCCGGCCGTCGAGACGTCCCGCGTTGTTGACCGTGACGCTGCCGCCGGTGGCGCGGATGGCGAGATCGCCGGCCGAACCGATGACCGTGGCGTTGGTCGAGCGGATCGCGCCGTTGTTATTGATCGTCGTGGTCTGCGCCGCCGGAGCGGTCACGTCGATCACGGCGGTGGTCGGACCGGTTCCCAGGCCCTGGACGAGGCCGCCGGCCGCGACGGTGATCGTCCCGCCGTTGGTCCCGCTGGTCTGGATGCCATTTCCGCCGCCGCGCAGGCTGCCGTTCACGTTCACCGTGTAGGCGCCGACGCTGGTCAGGTTGACGCCGTCGGCGGCGGCCTGGACCGTGCCGCCGGTGGTCACCGCCGTGGTCCCGGTCCCCGCGTTGGTCGCGACGACGCCGGAGCCGGCGGTGTAGATCGAGGCGGTGCTGACCGAGATCCGGCCGGCGCTGCCCGCGTTGGTGATCGAGGCCTGGATGCCGTCGCCGCCGATGGCGGTTCCAGCCGTGCCGATGGCCGCGTTGCTGGCCACGATGACGTTGCCGTCGGTGACGCCGTCAACGCCGCCGTCGCCCGCGCCCGTCGAGCGGGCGCGGATGCCGACCGTGGCGGCCGACAGGGTCCTGCCGGCGGTGGTGGTCACCGTGACGTCGCCCAGCGCGCTGGAGGCGTCGATGGCGCCGGCGGTGGCCGAGGCGACATTGCCCGTCGCCGTGACCGAGACGTCGCCCGGCTGGGACGGCGGTCCGAAAACGAAGATCGGCAGGCTGGAGGCCGTGATCGCCGTTCCGTTGGCCGTTACGGCTCCGGCGTTCACCGTCACGCCGTCGGCGCCGTAGGCGATGATGCCCTGGCTGCCGGCGCCCGTGGCGCTGACGAGGGCGCTGTTGACGAGGGCCGCGCCGCTGCGGTTCGGGTTCACGAGGATCCCGGTCGAGCCGGCGCCCGTCGTCGTGACGGAACCGCTGTTGACGGTGGCCAGGTCAGCCGTGCTGCCCGCCTGGATGCCCAAGGCGCCTGCGCCGGCGGTGGTCACCGTCGTGCTGGTGACTGTCGTCGCGCCGAACGTGCTGCCGACCCGGATGCCGCCGGCCCCTGCGCCGGTCGTTCCGACCGTGGTGGAGGTGACGGAGACGTCGGCGTTGTCGCTCGTGCCGATGATGCCTTCGGCGCCCAGGCCCTGGGTGTTGACGGTCGTGGCGTTGATCGTCACCGCGCCGGTGTTGGTGTTGGCTTCAACGCCGTTGGCGTCGGCGCCGGTCGTCAGCACGGAATTGACGCTGACGTCGACGGCGCCATCGGCCGAGGACACGAACACGCCGCCGGCGTTGGTCCCGGACGTCGTGACGGTGTCGAGGTCAGCGGTGATGTCGCCGGCGTTGGTGGCCAGCAGCACGCCGAACGCGCCGGTGTCGGTGGTGTTGATCGTCACGCCGGTTCCGGCGTTGACGTCGATGGACCCGGTCGGGCTGCCCTGCAGAACGAACAGGCCGGGGTTCAGGGAGCCGGCGGTGTCGATGTTGACGCCGTCCTGGATGTTGATCGTGAAGTCGGTGACCGGGATGTAGAAGATGCCATTGGGATAGTCATTGCCGGCCGGCGTGCAGGTCACTTCAGCGCCCAGGCCGCACTCGTTGATGGCCAGCGCCGCGGTCGGCGTCAGGGCCACGGCGCCCAGCGCCAGAACGGTCGCGCCGGCGGTGCTCGCGATAAGCGACGTCGTCGTCAGCCAAAGCCGACGTCCGGTAGGTTTCGATGCTGTCAAAACAAGCCCTCCAGCCATGCCGCGCGACTGACGCGCGCGTTGGCAGAACAACGGGGCGACGGGAATGTCGCGCCACCGTCAATGAAGGCGCTGGAGTTTGAATTGTTCCGGCCGATGGGGAAAATTTATTCAATTAAAGTTGGGAATAATACTCACAGGGAAAGTATATATGTGCCGCCTGAATTCGCGAATGTTTCAATGTTCAATGAAGTAGAGCGCGCCGCACACCTATAGACAACTCAGCCGGCATCATTGATGGCCGCAGACGCTCGACCATCCGTCTGCTTGAGCGCGTCCATGCCGACTGGATGGCTGGCGATCACGAGCCGCGCCACCTCGGCGATCAGGGCGCTGCGCTCGTTGAACGACCGGCGGGTCGAGCCGATCAGCACGGCGACGGCGTAGACGGTCCCGTCCGGGGCGGTCAGCAGGCCGACGTCGTTGTAGCCGGTGGCCAGCCGGCCGTTCACCTGGCCGGTGCCGGTCTTGTGGCGCAGCGTCCAGCCCAGCGCGAGGCCGGCCCGCAGGCGGCTCGATCCGGTGACGGTCTGGCCCATGAGGGTCAGGAGCAGGTCCGTCGAGGCCGGCGACAGCAACTCGCCCTGTTTCAGGCGGCCAAGGGTCTCGGCGATGTCCAGCGCGCTGGCCCCGTCGGGCGGGTCGGCGAGGTAGTCGTCCAGCGCCTTCTGGCGCTGCTCCGGCGGCAGGGCTTCGCGGTCCTCCCAGAAGGCGCGCTTGAAGCTGTATTCCGGCTTCCAGGTCAGGCCGGCGGCGGCCGTCTGCATCTCGCGCTCCCCGGGACCAAAGCGGATCTCGCCCAGGTTCTTGCCGACCACCGCCACCTGCACCGCGAAGGGGCCGCCGACAGTCCGCACCAGCGCATCGTTGGCGGCGTTGTCGCTCTGGGCGATGGCGCCCTTCAGCAGGGCCGCCACCGTGGCGGTGTAGCTCCCCTCCCCGACGCGCTCGCGGATCGGCTGGTGGAAGAGGCTGAGGTCGTCCTTGCCGATGGTCACCGGCGTCGACAGTGACAGCGCCCCGCGATCAACCGCGTCGAGCACGGCCAGCGCCACCCACAGCTTGCTGACGCTCTGCTGCGGCTGGACCTGAGCGCCGTTGAAATCGACCGCCCAGCCCTCGTCGACGTTGTAGACGGCGATGCCGACGCTGCCGCCGAAGGCCCCGCCCAGCGCCTGCAGCCGCTCGTCTAGCTGATCGCGCGGCGTCAGCGCCGTGAATTGCGCCTGCGTGGGCGCCTGCGGCAGGTCGTGGTTCCAGGTGACAGGCGTATGCGTCAGCGTCGCCACGGCGAGCGCCGCCGCGCCGATCACGATCCGTCCGAAGATGACAGCCGGTCGAGCCATGTCCGGCATATCAGCAAAGGTCCGGGTCGATGGCTACCGCGCTCGTCTAGAGGTCGATCACTTCGAACGGCCGCTTGTCGTTCAGGCGCTCGGCGACGATCCGCCGATGGCAGCCACAGGCGTCGGCCTCGAAGCACAGCAGCGCCGCCGGTCGGCCGGCCGCGATCTGCTCCGCCTCGGCGAGCTGAAACTGGGCCTCGGGTTCCGCCAGATGACCTTCGAAGATGTCGCGCATCTCGGCGATGCGTCCCTTGCGGGCGGCGTCGCGACCGGTCTTGGGGGTGCCCAGCGCACGGAGATGAACGTAGTCGATGCCCTCCGCGGCCAGGCTGGCGGCCAGCACGGTCTTGGAGAACCCCGCCCTGCGGGAGGCGGCGATGGCGCGCACGTCGATGACCACCTCCACGCCGGCGGCCTTCAGCTTGCCGAGCAGGTCCGCCTGGACGCCGCGCTCGTAGCCGATCGTGTAGAGCCTCTGCATAAGCCCGATGTGGTCGCCGGCTCCTGGCGAATCAAGCTCGGCCGGTCGATCGGCCGCAGCTACTCGCCGCCGTCGTTGCGGAAGTAGGGCTCGACGGTTCCCTGCAACTTGACGGTCATCGGGTTGCCGTGACGGTCGAGGGTCTTGCCGACGGCCAGGCGCACCCAGCCCTCGCTGACGCAGTAT
Organism: Caulobacter sp.; assembly: GCA_030652755.1. GTDB lineage: Bacteria > Pseudomonadota > Alphaproteobacteria > Caulobacterales > Caulobacteraceae > Caulobacter. The sequence continues at coordinate 18,778 of JAUSPV010000237.1, forward strand.
TCGTCGACGTTGGTCTTCTCCTCGCCCTTGAACTTGATGCCCACGCCGCGGGCCAGCACGGCCTCGTCGTAGAACGGGCTCTTGGGATTGCTCGCGAGGCGGTCGGGAGGCGTGTCGCTCATGGTGATGTTCAGACCCTGGACTGTGGCGCGGGTCTTAGCGGAGGATCAGGTGTTGATCCAGTCGCACGGGCTTTGGCGGGCGCGGATGGGAGCGCGCGACGCCAGCGCCGGCTTGCGCGGAGAACGCCGTTCTGCTTATGTTCTGTTTTGCACACGGGACGCCCCGCCATGCTGACGCTGTTCCATGCCCCCAAGTCGCGGTCGACGCGGATGATCTGGCTGCTCGAGGAGCTCGGCGCGCCCTGCGAAATCAAGGTTGTGGATATCGTGCGGCCGAGCGGCGGCGCGCGGGACCCGGCCAACCCGCACCCGCACGGCCAGGTTCCGGCCCTGGTCGACGACGGCGTGCTGATTACCGAGTCGGCGGCGATCGCCCTCTACCTGACCGACAGGTTCCGCGAGCAGCCGATGGGGCCGGCGGTGGGCGACCCGTTGCGCGGGCCGTACCTGACCTGGCTGGCCTACTATGCCGGCGTGCTGGAGCCGGTGATCGCCGCTCGCTGGTCCGGCAAGGCCGGCGAGGCGGAGAACGCCGCCTACGAGATCCTGGACGGCCAGCTGAAGGGCGCGCTGGAGCGGGGCCCCTGGCTATTGGGGGATGACTTCTCGGCGGCCGACATCATGTTTATCAGTCTGTTGCAGTTCGCCCGGCAGATGCTGCCGCCGCACGCCGTCTATGGCGACTGGCTGGCGCGGGCGCAGACCCGACCCGCCCTGGCCCGGGCGCTATTGAAAGACGACGCATGAGAGCGCTGTTCGCCGCCGCCCTGATCGCCGCCGCCGCCCTGCTGGGCCCGTCGCAGGCGCTCGCCCGACCGGGCCTGCTGGACGCTGTCATCGGCCCCGACGGGGTGACGGTGACAGAGGACGACAAGCCGGTGCTGTTCTACCGCACCAAACCGGCCGACCCGGCCAACGAGCCCGGCCGGCTGAACTACGTCCATCCGCTCTACGCTCCGGACGGCACGATCCTGACCCAGGACCGGCCCGCCGACCATCCGCACCAGCGCGGCCTGTTCTGGAGCTGGCACCAGGTGCGGCTCGGCGACCGGATCGTTGCCGACGGCTGGTTCATGAAGGGCCTGACCTTCGTGGTGAAGAAGACCGCCTTCTCCACCGACACGACCGGCGCCGGGACCCTGGTGCTGGACGTCGACTGGATCGTCAGCTCGGGGCCGGAGCTGGTCTATGTGGCCAAGGAAACCACGAAGGTGCGCATCCAGCCGCTGAAGAAGGGCGCCCGGCGGCTCGACTTCGACACGGTGATCACCGCCAGCGTCGACGGCCTGTCGCTGGGCGGCAGCGATGACGCCAAGGGCTATGGCGGCTTCTCCATGCGTCTGATCGCGCCCGACCGGCTGGTGTTCGCCTCGTCCGGCAAGGGTGTGACCCCCGCCGTCGGCCCGGTGTCGGCCGGCAATTCGATGGGCTTCGCCTGGCCGGGTCAGCCGGGTCTGTCGCAATGGGCCGTTGGCCTGTCCTGCAAGGCGGACGGCAAGGCGATCACCCAGTGGATCCTGCGCAAAGAGCTGTCGATGCAGAACTGCGTCTGGCCCGGCCGCGCGCCGGTCGCCCTGGTCAAGGACAGGCCGCTGCGGCTGGAGTCGGCGGTGGTCGTCAAGCCTGTCCCGGCCCGGGCGGCGAAGAAGTGAGCGAGCCGGTCAACCTGAACCGCGCCCGCAAGGCGAAGGCGAAGGCCGACGAGACGGCGAAGGCTGCCCGGAACAGGGTCGCCTTCGGTCGCAGCAAGGCGGAGAAGGATCTCGCCGAGGCCCGCCGCGACAAGGCCGCGCGCGCGCTCGACGCCAGGAAGCGCGAGACCTGATGGCCGGCGGGCTGAAGAAGCGCTCGGTCAACCTCGCCGGCCACGCCACGTCCCTGGCGCTGGAGCCGGAGTTCTGGGCCGTGCTCGACCAGGCGGCGACGGAAGAGGGTGTCAGCCTGTCGGGCCTGATCGCGCGCATCGACGAAGGGCGCGGGGCGCGGGCGCTGGCTTCGGCGTGCCGGGTGTTCGCGCTGCAGTATTCCTCTCCATAGCGAAGCGTATGGGGAGGTGGCCCGGCGGAGCCGGGTCGGTGGGGTAGCGCCGGCGGTTGAAATCAAGGG
>JAUSPV010000242.1 GCA_030652755.1 Caulobacter sp.
TCCTTGAGCAGGACGCCCGCCCGCGCAATGCTCCGCCAAGGCATCAGGGCGGGGACTGCCAGAGGTGGACTCTCCAGGGTGCGGCTATGGGCGGGATAGGGACGTCAGGGTGCCTTAGCGCCCGAATAGTCTACTCAGCCAAGTGCGGCGCTTCGGAGTGGCCCTGACCGCTGAAGTGCCTACCGTCGCTGGTTCTTCCGCGACCCAACCTGGCTCTCCATCCACGATGAAATAGACGATGTCCTTCGGGGTCTCGATGAAGGCGGGCGGCGGGTTCTCTTGGAAGTAGCTGCCGTTGGTGACCTGGGCGTCTTTGGCGGCGTACCCATCCACAAGCATGAAGCTGGTCATCCCGTTCATGACGAACCGTCGGCCATCGGGCATTTCAATCAATGTAGGAGAAAAGCCCATGCGCATTTCTGGCGCGAGGCTACTGGCGCGGCGAACTTCGGCGGGAAGCGCGAAGGCGCTCTCGTGGATGCTGGCAATCTCGCTTCCTAGCCGAAACTGCATGTGATCTTCGACTGGGGCATCCGCTTGGACACAGATCATTGCCCGCTCGAAGATCTCACCCGAGCTCGTTTCGACAGCGCAAGGCGTCACGCGCCGTTCGCGACCATTACCGTAGACGTCGGGAGGCGTCGGGCCGATCTGCTGGACGATGTGGACCAAGTCAGGGGGCAGTGTGATTGGGGCGGCATCCCACGCCAGCACAAGCTCGATCCGCCCATCATTGACGTAGGTCATGCGCTCAGAGCGACCGTCGAGATGCCACACCGCTTGGCAGACACGACAGCGATACAATGCCCCCCGACGCAGGCTCCTCCATTCCGCGAAAAGCTTGATCCGCTCCACATCCTCCGCTGAACGACGCTCCTGAGCGTAGCGCCAGTTGAAAGACACAGTCGCTCCGGCTCCGCACGCCTCGCAAGCTGGCTCTGCGCCAAGGCGGGAAGTTCCAAGAACTGTGAAGGCTGACATGACCTGAGCCTAGCTGGGCCCTGCTAGATGAACAGCCCCAAAAGCAGATGCCCTCAGCGTCCGGTTGATCGTTGTCACCCTCCGGCATAGTGCCTGCAAACCACACTTCAGCCACTCGGGCCCGGGCTCCCCCGCTACTTCCGCTCGGCCCAGATCGCCTCGGCCCTCGCCTTCAGCGCCTCGTTCAGGGCCTCGAAGCCGTCGAGGATCGGGCGGCGCAGGCGGCGGGCGGCGGACGGGCCGAGCCAGCCGTCGAAGATCTCGCCGTTCGAGAAGATGACGTTCTCCTCGCCCATCTTCTCGATCTCGAGGAAGCGCACCGTCCGCATCCAGCCGCGCATCATGTCGAGCCGCCAGTGGATGTGATCGTAGGGGGCCCAGTCGAGGATGACCGGCTTGATGGTGCGCAGGGTCTGGCCCGGCAGCGCCAGGTCCAGATCCCAGCGATGGCCGATGCGGATCTCGCCCTCGGCCCGGGGGTAGAGCGGGTTCCACGTCGCCCAGCCAGGGACGTCCGACAGCAGCTCCCAGACGATCTCGTCGGGGGCCTGGATGCCGATGCGGCGTTCGAGTTTCACTGCCATGTCACGTCAATCCGGAAAGTCAGACAGGGTCCTTGAGGCGCCAGGTCGCGCCCTCGGCGGAATCCATCACGATCACCCCCATGGCGTCCAGTTCCCCGCGGATGCGGTCGGCGGCGGCCCAGTCCTTGCCGGCGCGGGCGGCCTTGCGGGCCTCCAGCAGAGCCTCGACCTTGCCGCGCAGTTCGTCGTCCGCCCCGCCGGCGAACCAGACGTCGGGGTCGGCCTCCAGGAAGCCCAGCAGGTTGGCGGCGGCCAGCAGCTGCGCCTTGGCCAGCGCCTTGCCCTCGCCGTGGGCGGTCTCCAGCGCCTTGGCCAGGGCGAACAGCTCGGCGTAGGCCTTGGGGGTGTTGAGGTCGTCCGACAGCGCCTCGATCACCCCGGCCGGCGGCGCGGCGTCGTCGTGGTCCAGCCCCTTCACCCGCTGCAGAGCGCCGTACAGCCGGTCCAGCGCCGAACGGCTCTGCTCGATCAGCGACGGCGTCCAGTCCAGCGGCTGGCGGTAGTGGGCGCTGAGCAGGGCCCAGCGGATGACCTCGCCGGGCGTGGTCTCCAACAGCTCGTGCGGGATGATCACATTGCCCAGGCTCTTGGACATCTTCTCCCCGCTCATGTCGAGGAAGCCGTTGTGCAGCCAGTAGTTGGCGTAGGTCGGCAGGTCGTGGGCGCAGCGCGCCTGGGCCAGCTCGTTCTCATGGTGCGGGAAGGTCAGGTCGATGCCGCCGCCGTGGATGTCGATGGGCAGGCCCAGGACCGCCTCGATCATCGCCGAGCATTCGATGTGCCAGCCGGGACGGCCGGCGCCCCAGGGGCTCGGCCACTCCGGCTCGCCGGGTTTGGACGGCTTCCACAGCACGAAGTCGGCGGGGTGGCGCTTGTAGGGGGCGACCTCGACCCGGGCGCCGGCGATCATCTCGTCCAGCGGCCGGCCCGACAGCTGGCCGTAGTCGGGGAAGCTCTCGATCGAGAACAGCACATGGCCCTCGGCCGCGTAGGCCGCGCCGCGCTGGATCAGGGCGGCGATCTGGTCCTGCATGGCCTGGATATGGTCGGTGGCGTGCGGCGCCAGCGACGGCGGCAGCGCCTTCAGCGCCGTCGCGTCGGCGTTGTAGGCGGCCAGGTAGCGGTCGGTGATGGTCTTGATCGGCACGCCCTCGGCCGTGGCCTTGGCGTTGATCTTGTCGTCCACGTCGGTGACGTTGCGGGCGTAGACCACCGCGTCCTGGCCGTAGATGTGGCGCAGGACCCGGAACAGCACGTCGAACACCACCACCGGCCGGAAGTTGCCGATGTGGGCGTAGCCGTAGACCGTCGGCCCACAGACATACATCGTCACCCGGTCTGGATCGGCGGGAACGAAGGGCCGCTTTTCGCGGGCCATGGTGTCATAGAGCTTCAGGGACATTTCAGACTGACGTTACGTGAGAGGTTGCCGGGTCGGCGGGGTGTCCCATATAGCTTTCAGCAGCGGGCGAAGCCACGGCTCCCTGCGAGTGAATACGGGTGGCACGCGTAATTCCGGAGCGACAGGCGCCCCGGCGCAACTCAGCCCAGGAAAGACCCTCCTCCCTATGGATGCTACCGCCAGCGAGCGAACCCTGATCGGCGCCCCCGGTCTTGATCTTGAACCCGTCAAGCGGCCGTCCCGCGAGGAGGCCATGGACGCTGTCCGCACCCTCATCGCCTGGGCCGGCGACGATCCCCGCCGCGAAGGCGTCCTCGACACCCCCAAGCGCGTCGTCGACGCCTATGGCGAATGGTTCGAGGGCTACCGCGCCGATCCGGCCAAGGAGCTGTCGCGCATCTTCGAGGATGTGCAGGGCTACGACGACATCGTGTTCCTCAAGAACATCGAGGTCGAAAGCCACTGCGAACACCACATGGCGCCGTTCCTGGGCAAGGCCTACGTGGCCTACATGCCGACCAACCGCGTCGTCGGCATCTCCAAGCTGGCCCGGGTGGTGGAGATCTTCGCCAAGCGTCTCCAGACCCAGGAGACCATGACCCAGCAGATCACCGACGCCATCTGCGACAGCCTCAAGCCCGCCGGCGTGGCCGTGCTGATCGACGCCGAGCACCAGTGCATGACCACCCGCGGCGTGCACCACCGCGACGTCTCGACGATCACCACCCAGTTCCGCGGCGTCTTCAAGACCGACCCCACCCTGCGCCAGCGCTTCCTGGACTTCGTGAACAAGGGCTGAGGGATCGGGGACATGCACTTCAGTGCGTGTCCCCCGCCGCCTGCAAGCTGATGGGGACACGCACTGAAGTGCATGTCCCCGATCTATTTCAGGCTTG
>JAUSPV010000246.1 GCA_030652755.1 Caulobacter sp.
CCTCGCTGCTGCCGCGCTGGCGCGGCGCCGCGCCGATCCAGCGGGCGATCATGGCCGGCGACGCGGTGACCGGGGTGCAGGTCATGCGCATGAGCCTGGGCCTGGACGAGGGGGCCGTCATCGCCACCGAGACCGTCCGCATCGGGGCGCTCGACACCGCCGCGACCCTCAGCGCCCGCCTGGCCGAAGCCGGCGCCCGGCTGCTGCCCCCGACCCTGGCCGCCATCGAGGCCGGCACGGCGGTAGAGACGCCCCAGGCGGCCGAGGGCGTCACCTACGCCAGGAAGATCAAGCCCGCCGAGGCCCGCATTGACTGGTCGCGGCCGGCGCGCGAGGTCGATCTGCACATCAGGGGCCTGTCGCCCTTCCCCGGCGCGTGGTTCGAAGCGCCGTCGACCCGGGGGACCGTGCGTGTGAAAGCGCTGCTGTCCGCCGTCGAAGACCCCTCGGGCGAGCCGGGCCATGTGCTCGACGAGGCCCTGCTGATCGCTTGCGGCGAGGGCGCGGTGCGGCTGCTGCGGGCCCAGCGCGAGGGCAAGAGCGCCCAGGAGGCCGGCGAGTTCACGCGCGGTTTCCCGCTGCCGGCCGGGACGGTGCTGGCCTGATGCCCCGCTACCGCCTGACCATCGAGTATGACGGCGGGCCCTATCGCGGTTTCCAGGCCCAGGCCGACCTGCCCAGCATCCAGGGCGCCATCGAGGCGGCGGCGCTGGGCTTCACCGGCGAGACGGTCCGCATCCACGCCGCCGGCCGCACCGACACCGGCGTCCACGCCACCGGCCAGGTCATCCACGTCGATCTGGCGAAGGACTGGAAGCCGGAGGTCGTTATGAACGCCCTCAACGCCCACCTCGTGCCGCAACCCGTCGCCGTGCTGGACGCCCAGGTCGTCGCCGACGACTGGCACGCGCGCTTTTCCGCCAAGGCCCGCCGCTACCAGTACCGCATTCTCAACCGCCCCGCGCCGCCGGCCCTCGACCGGGGCAAGGTCTGGCATGTGAAGAAGCCGTTGGACGCCGACGCCATGCATGACGCCGCCCAGGCGCTGGTCGGCCACCACGACTTCACGACCTTCCGCGACATGCAGTGCCAGGCCAGGTCGCCGCTGAAGACGCTCGACACAGCCACGGTGCGCCGCGAGGGCGAAATGGTGCTGCTGGAGTTCGCCTCGCGCAGCTTCCTGCACCGGCAGGTCCGCTCGATGGCCGGCTCCATTGTCGAGGTCGGCATTGGCCGCTGGACGAAGGCCGACGTGGCCGCCGCGCTGGAGGCCAAGGACCGCCGCGCCTGCGGACCGGTGGCCCCGGCCGACGGTCTCTACTTCACCGGCGTCAGCTATTAGTCGAGCAGGCTGGCGGGGACCTTGCCGCCGTTCTCGGCCAGCTTCTTCAGCACCTCTTTGTGCAGCCAGATGTTCATCGTCGCGCTGTCGGACTTGTCGCCGGTGTAGCCGAGCTCGTCAGCCAGCTCCTTGCGCTCGGCAAGGCTGCTCTCCATCCCGACCAGCTTCATCAGATCGACGATCGAGGTGCGCCAGTTGAGCTTCTGCGGGTTCTCGGCGGCGAGCTCCTCGAGCACCGCCTCGACGTCGACCGGTTCGGGCGCGGGGGCCGGCGCGGCCTGTGGGGCGGGAGCTGTGCCCGTCGGAGCCGGCTGCGGCGCGGCCTTGGGTTTCCGGTTGAAGATCTTGCCGAGAATGTTGCTGAGGATGCCCATGCGACCGCTCCGTTCGACGCGAGGTCACGACGACCCCGTCCGTCAACGCCGCGCGGAGTCGATGGTTCAGGCGGATGCGGGAAACGGCGTCACGAACTGCTGGCCGCTGGCCTTGGCGACAAGTTCGCCGTCCTCCCGCCGGAACTCGACCTCGATGTGGATCAGGGACTTCGACCGGGACGCCACGCGCCCCTCGATGAGCAGCGGATGGGCGCGGCCCAGCCTGAAAAACCGGATCTGCAGGTCGGTGGTCCGGAAGGCGCAGGGCTCGTCGATGACCGTCATGGCGGCGAAGGCCAGCATCTGGTCGGCCAGCGCCGCCAGATAGCCGCCGAACATCGAACCGTCGCCGTTCATGACCTCGGCGGCCGGCTCCCAGCGCTTCCGCGCCCAGCCGTCGCCCCAGGCGTCCAGCACGCCCAGACGCAAGGTGGCGACCACGGGGGGCGGCGCGGCATCTCCGGCGATCAGGGCGTCGAGACGATCCGTGGCCCAGGTCATGGCAAGCCCCTTCTGTTTTCCGGCCGGCAATGTGAGAGTTGCTCGGCTTAGAGGGGACTCGCATGTCCGACAGCGCCGCCATCGCCCGCCGCAGCCCGCGTCAGCCGCGCTCGAAGGCCACCGTCGACGCCATTCTGGAGGCCGCAACTCGCATTCTGCAGGCGGGCGAAACCTTCACCACCAACCATGTCGCCGAGCGAGCCGGCGTCAGCGTCGGCACTCTCTATCAGTACTTCGCGGACAAGACGGCGATCCTGCAGGCGCTCGGCGCGCGGGAGCGGGCGGCGATGGCGGACGCGACTCAAGCCGCCATCGCCAAGGGCGTCGAGCCTGCGCGGGCGGCGATCCGCGCCCAGCTGGCCGCCTTCGACGGCCGTCACGCCGCGCGGCGCGTCGTGCTCGAGGCTATCCTGCGCGATCCCCTCGTCCCGGGAATGGCCGACGAGGTCGACGTCGGCGTCGCGCCCTTCGTGCGAGAGGGCGAGCGGCCGGTCCACGGCTTCGTCATCTCACGCGCCGTGATGGGCGTTGTACGCGCGGCGGTGCTGGAGGACTCGCCCCTGCTGGGGACGCCGGACCTGGAAGAGGCGCTGGTGCGGCTGGTGCGCGGCTACGCCGAGGCTTCACCGAAGCGCTCGAAGTAGCGGCCGATGATGGCCGCGTAGGTCGCCTCCAGGGCGCGCAACTGGCTGACGGGGACCTGCTCGTCGACCGCGTGCATGGTCTGGCCGACCAGGCCGAACTCCAGCACCGGGCAGAGGTCGCGGATGAAGCGGGCGTCTGACGTGCCGCCGGTGGTCGACAGGTCCGGCTCCTCGCCGGTTGTCTCGCGGATGGCCTGCGCGACGACGTCGGTGAACTCGCCCCGGCGGGTCAGGAAGGCTTCGCCGCTGATCAGGGTCTTCACCTCGACCCGACCGGTAAAGCCGGCGCCGGCCTCGGCGGCCTGGCTCTCGATCCAGGCCTGCAGGTCGGCGCCCTTGTGGGCCGGGTTGAAGCGGATGTTGATCCGCGCCCTGGCCTCGGCCGGGATGATGTTGGTGGCCGTGTTGCCGACATCGAAGGTGGTGACTTCGAGGTTGGACGGCTGGAAGCCCTCGTAGCCGTCGTCCAGAACCCGGGCCTGCAGCCGCGAGAGGATGTCGACCATCACCGGGATCGGGTTGGCGGCGCGATGCGGATAGGCGACGTGGCCCTGTTTGCCGGTGACGGTGATCCAGCTGTTGATGCTGCCCCGACGGCCGATCTTGATCATGTCGCCCAGGCGCTCGGCGCTGCTCGGCTCGCCGACGATGCAGTGGTCGATGACCTCGCCCTCGGCGGCCAGGGCCTCGACCACCTTGCGGGTGCCGTCGAGGGCGACGCCCTCCTCGTCGCCGGTGATCAGGAAACTGATCGAGCCGGGCACATCCCCGACCTGCGCCACAGCCGCGACGAAAGCGGCGATGGAGCCCTTCATGTCGACCGCGCCGCGACCGATCAGAACGTCGTCGCTGTTGATGTCGGCGGCGAACGGACCACTGGTCCAGGCCGCCGCGTCGCTCACCGGCACCACGTCGGTGTGGCCGGCGAAGCAGAGGTTGGGCCGAGCCGTTCCGCGCCGGGCGTAGAGATTCTCGATCTCGCCGAACTTCATCCGGCGGCAGGTGAAGCCGAGGCCTTCAAGCGCGCGATGGAGAACGTCCATGGCGCCTGCATCCGCCGGGGTGACGGACGGGCGGCGGATCAGGTCGCGGGCGAGGTCGAGAACGTCGAGGGTCATGGCCTAGTCGCGCAGCAGGTCGTTGATCGAGGTCTTCGAGCGGGTCTGGGCGTCGACCGTCTTCACGATCACCGCGCAGTAGAGGCTGGGGCCCACGCCATGCGGGTCCGGCAGGCTGCCCGGCACCACGACGCTGTAGGGCGGCACCTTGCCGATGTGGACCTGGCCGGTCTTGCGGTCGACGATCTTGGTCGTGGCCGACAGATAGACGCCCATCGACAGCACCGCGCCCTGGCCGACGATGACGCCTTCGACCACCTCCGAGCGGGCGCCGATGAAGCAGTCGTCCTCGATGATGGTGGG